>JAIBBP010000158.1 GCA_019694615.1 Microthrixaceae bacterium
GAGGCGATGACCGATCTGATCGAGCGCGAGCGACTGACGTTCTTCGGGACGTCGGCCAAGTACCTCGACTCGGTCCGCAAGGCCGGCTTCGTGCCACGCTCACACGCGTCGATGTCGTCGCTACGAACGATTGCCTCGACCGGTTCGCCGTTGTCGCCCGAGACCAACAGGTGGGCCGTCGAGTCGTTCCCCATTGGAGTCCACGTCGCGTCGATCTCCGGTGGAACCGACTTGTGCGCCTGCTTCGTCGCCGGAGACCCCACCAGCCCCGCGTACGCCGGGGAGATCCAGCGGCCCGGACTGGGCATGGCCGTCGACATCTTCGACGAGTCCGGCACGCCTGTCGGAGTCGGCGAGCGGGGAGAGCTGGTATGCACCGCACCGTTCCCGTCGATGCCGCTCGGCTTCTGGGGTGACGACGACGGGTCCCGCTACCGCGGTGCATACTTCGACAAGAACCCCGGGGTCTGGAGTCACGGCGACTTCGCGTCGTGGACCGAGCACGGAGGGATCATCGTGCACGGGCGAAGCGACACGACCCTCAACCCGGGGGGCGTGCGCATCGGCACGGCGGAGATTTACCGACGCGTCGAGCAGATCGAACCGATCGTCGAGAGCCTGGTGTTTGGGCAGGAGTGGGACGGCGACACGCGCATCGTGCTGCTGGTCCGCCTGGCCGTCGGCGTCACTCTCGACGAAGCGATGATCGCTGAGATCAAGCAGACCATCCGCGTCGGCTGTACGCCTCGCCACGTGCCTGCGTTGGTGCTGGCGGTTGACGACCTGCCGCGGACCCGCTCCGGCAAGCTCGCCGAGTTGGCCGTGACCGACGCGGTCAACGGAAGCGAAGTTCGCAACACCAGTGCGTTGGCCAACCCCGAGGCGATCGACGCCATCGCAACCCGCTCCGAGCTCCGGTCCTGACGCAGCGAGCCGCCTACCGGCGATCGCCCGTCGATGGGATCTACATCTGCTCCTTCACGGCCGTGATCGCCTCGTCGCGGTCCTTCAGACGTCCGGCGCGGTTCTCGGCGAGCAGCCACTTCAGCAGGCGGCCCATTTCGGGGCCGCGTTCGACGCCGAGGTTCGCGAGGTCGTCGCCGTTGAGGACGGGACGCTCGGCGCGGCGAGCGTCGTCGACCAGGAGGTCGTCGGAGCGGGTGGTGAGCGAGTCGACCGTCTGATGCACCCGTCGATGCACGAACGCGTGCCGGGAGGTGACATCGGCGTGCGCGAGACGGATCGCCCCGTCCCATTCGTCGCCCGCTTCCACGCGGATCCGACGGACCGCCGAGTCGGTCCACGAGTCGAGGTAAGACTGAGCGCGGGCAGCAGTCATGATCGTTCGGATGACCGGCTCGGCGTCGAGGTCAAGTGCCGCGAAGCGCTTGCGGATCAGGCGGGCGCCGACCACTTCGTGACCGTGGAATGTCACCTCGCCACGGTCGACCCTGCGCGTCAGCGGTTTGCCGACGTCGTGGAAGAGCGCCGCGAGCAACGTGGTGTCGTCGGCATCGCCGCACTGTTCGACGACCTTGATCGTGTGGGCGAAGTTGTCCTTGTGGAGGTCTCCGGCCGGGTCCTCCGACAACGTCTTGAGTGCCCACACCTCTGGCAGCGAGTCGCGCCTCGCCTCGAGGAGCGTGGCGAGCGCGTCGCTCGGCCCGCGCAGGGCCGCGACGAGAGCATCCTTCATGGCAGCCTCCTTTCGGGCGGAGCGGCACCGGTGGCATCCGGACCGACTGCAAGATCTTGGCCGACGGATCGCCGATCGTCAGATCAGATTGGGCTCCATCCGGCGTTCAGGTATTCACGCAGCGAGGAGCGAGAAGGCGAGGGAGACCAGATCGTCGAGGAATGCGTCGTCGATTGGGAGGTGCGTGACCAGTCGCCGGGTGAAGACCGCGCCGGCCACCATCTCGATGACGAGGTCGACGTCGACGTCGGAGCGAATCTGACCATCGCTGACGCCCTGGCGAGCGATCGCCGTCACGACGGCGCGATGCTCGGCAGTCGAGCGGCGTTGGAGCTCGAGAACGCCGGCATCGCGGCCCGCTGCGTCGACGAGCACCGGCAGCATCGCGCCCCAATCGCTGTTGGTCAGCTTGTCGGCAAGCGCCGCGAGGTGGGCTCGAAGATCGGTCCGGCAATCGCCGGTCGTTGGTGGTGGCGGGCTGCTCATGGCGGAGGCCAGCGCTTCGTGCGCGATCTCACCGACCGAGGTCCACTGGCGATAGATCGTGGTGCGGGCAACGCCGGATCGCTTGGAGATCGCATCGATGCTCAAGCCCGCGTAACCGCCTTCGGTGAGGAGCTCGCGTGTCGCTCCGATCACGGCAGCCTTGCTGCGAGCGACGCGGGGATCGCAACAGTCCTCGGCTTGAGTCACGACGGGGAGGTCCCTACCGGTTCGGGGGCCCCGCCGGGAACGGGGGACTCGTTGGGGATCAGGTTGCCGGCGACGAGAGTCCCGAGCAGTGCGACGCCGACGGCGACGAGGAAAGCGATTCGGCTGCCGGAGACGAACGACTCCCGGGCCGCGTCGCGGAGGAACTGCGCTCGTTCGGCGTCGATGAGGCCCCGCGCCTGGGCCTGATCGGCGACGCCGAACGCCGGGCCGATCGAGTCCTCGATGAGGTCCCGGAACTGCGGAGGGATGGGGAACGCCGCGATCTTGTCAGCCATTCGGGAGCTGTAGCCCGAGGCGAGCACGGAGCCCATGATGGCGATTCCGAGCGCTCCGCCGACTTCTCGGGTGACGTCGTTGACTGCTGATCCCACTCCCGCTTTGGACAGCGGGAGCGAGGAGACGATCATGCCGCTGGCGGGTGGCATGAGCGACGCCATGCCCGCCGACATCAGGCACAGGAAGACGGCGACCTGCCAGTACGCGGTGTCGGGTCCCAGTGATGCCATGCCGAGGAACCCCGCCGCAATGAGGAGGAATCCGGCTCGGACGCAGTTGCGCAGACCGAACCGGGCCACGAGCTTCGGGCTGCGGGGCGACACGATGACCATGACCACTGCCGATGGCAGCGTGCGGACCGCGGAGCCGAGAGCGTCGTAGCCATGGACGAACTGCAGGTACTGCGAGATCAGGAAGAACGTTCCGAACATGCAGAAGAACGACAGGGTGATCGTCAGGCTCCCCATCCCGAAGCCGCGGAGTTTGAAGAGGCGAGGGTCGAGCATCGGGTGGGTGGCCTTGAGTTCCCAGGCGACGAACGCGGCGCCGGCCACGATCGCGAGTGCGAACGAGCCGAGAACGAGGCCGTTCAGCCACCCTTTCTCCGGGCCTTCGATGATGCCGAACACGAGTGCTCCGAGCGTGACGACCGACAGAAGCGCACCCGGCGGATCGAGTCGCTCGCCGTTGGGGTTCTTCGAGTTCGGCACGAGGAACGTCGACAGCGCGATCAGTAGGACGACGAGCGGGACGTTCACGAGGAACACCGAGCCCCACCACCATCCGGCCTTGAGGACGAGGCCGCTCATCAACGGGCCGAGCGCTCCGCCGGCACCGGCAAGACCGGCCCATGTGGCGATAGCCCGCTGCCGCTCGTGTGGCGGGAAGACATTGGTGATGATGGAGAGCGTGGCGGGCATGATCAGCGCGGCGCCGATGCCCATCACCGCTCGGGTGGCGATCAGCTGCGTCGGGTCGGTCGAGAAGCTCGCGACAACGGCGAGGCCTCCAAAGATGACGAGGCCGCCGAGGAGCGCCCACTTGCGTCCGAAGCGATCACCGATGGCGCCGGCGGGCAGCAGGATGACGGCGAAGACCAGCGCGTAGGACTCGATGATCCAGAGCGACTCGGTGGACGAGGCGTTGAGTTCCCGGATGATGGTCGGGATTGCGACGTTGAGCGAGCTGACAGCGATCACGATCGTGACGAGGCTGATGCACAAGACCGCGAGGATCCCCCAGCGGCGGTGGTAGATCGTTGGGTCGATGCCGTAGGTCTCCTCGGCACGGGTCTCCGGTACGTTCCGCTTGGCGCCCTGGTTGTCGGCCGACTGCGAGGGGTTGAGCATGGTGGCCTTTCGGGGAGATCGTGGGTCGATGGTCTAGCAAGCGAGGTCCAGAAACGCAACACTGGTGTAGCGAATCCCGGCCGGCGTCGCGGCGTTCGATCGAATGGTCGCTGCTGACAGCGGTTGCTGAGAACATGTCGGTATGGACCTGCATCGCTCGGTCGGCTTGGAGACGCCGACGTTGCGTCGCGCCGACATTGCGGCCGTCACCGGCGTCCCGAGGGAGCAAAGCGTTCGCTGGTGGCGAGCCATGGGATTTCCGGAGGTCGGCGATGACGTCGTCGCGTTCAGCGAGGTTGATGTCGACCTCGTTCAACGTGTCGCGGGACTGGTCGATGCCGGGCTGGTGGATGACGACGACGTCGCTCGCCTGGCCCGGCTACTCGGAGCGTCGTGTCAGCGAATCGCCGAGGCACAGCTCGAGCTCGCGGACGAGATCTTCGAGCGGGCGGCGAACCTCGATCCCGACGCAGCCGCCAGCGATCGACTGAAGGTGCTGCTCGACGAGCGAGGGACGGCGCTGATGATGCTGCTCGAGCGATCGGTTGTCTACGTGTGGAAACGTCACATGCAGGCGGCGCTAGGTCGACACCTCGACACTGGTCTGGACTCCGTTCACAGCACTGATGTGCTCGCCGTCGGATTCGCCGACCTCGCTGGCTTCACGAAGCTCTCCAAAGGACTGACCCCGCCGGAACTGACCGAGGTGATCGACGGATTCGAAGCAGCCGCGTTCGAGTCGGCAGCCGGAACCGATGGCCGTGTCGTGAAGCTGATCGGCGACGAGGTGATGTTCGTAGCGCCGACGGTTGTCGGCGCCGCTCGAATCGCCCTCGACCTTCGTGATCGTCTCGCCGCCATTCCCGAGATGCCCACAATCCACTGCGGGATCGCCGTAGGCCCGACCGTTGGCGTCGGCGGCGATGTGTTCGGAACCACCGTCAACCTGGCCAGCCGTCTGACATCAGTCGCCCGCAAGGGCACGATCGTCATTCCACGATCGTGCGTGGACGAACTGTCCGACGCACCCGACCTCGTGGTGCGACCGACGAGGCGCAGCTACTCGCTCAAGGGCATCGGCGACACCCGCATCGCCGTCGTGGACCGAGCGCCGGTCACCGACGACTGAACGGCTCGATCAACTCGACCCGAAAACGCTCGAGCTGCTCGGCCCGTTCAACCGGGTCGTCAGCCAACCAGTCGGGGATGATCAACTCGTCGGTCCCGGCGTCGGCGAATTCGGCGACCTGTTCGACGATCCGGTCGGGACAACCGATCAACGTCGGTCGACCGGAAGCCCGTTGACGGAACTCCGAGATCGCCACGGGGTCCTCCGAGAAGCAGACAAAGGCCTGGGTCGAGCAGCGAATCGCCGCTTCCTCGAGGCGATCCGACCGCTCCTCAACGGTGCCCAACTCGAGGCCGTACGCCCTCGTGCTCGTTGGTCTGCCACCCGGCACCGATGCCGAGTGCACCACAGACTTTGGGGGATTCACGCGGACCCTTCGCAGGAATCCCCCAAAGTTCGGAGACGGGGCAAGCTGGGCGGGTACCCCTCGTGAGAGGAGGAACTGATGGCTGTGAATCGTGAGGATGACGGCGACGATCTGATCGCATCGACCGTCGAACGCGTCCGTCGGTGGTTGGCTGAGGCCGAGTTCGACGAACGAAGGCTGGAGCGTCGCACCGCCGAACAGCTCCATCGGCTGACCGGCGACACGGCATCGTTGGGTTTCGTCATGGCGTTCCTCGACCGTGTTGTACGCCCCGAGTCCACCTCGGTCGCAGCGGACGCACTGCACCGGCTCGCCGCCGACGGTGTGCCCCCGTTTGTGTCCGGTATCGATCGCGTGGCGCTGCGTGTGGGTGCGATGCTCGCGCCTCGCCTCCCGGGGCTGGTGATGCCGCTGGCCCGCCGGCGGATGCGATCGATTGTCGGTGACCTCGTCGTCCCCGCCGACGACCCGGGTCTTGCAGCGTCCCTCGCCAACCTCGAGGTCGAGGGTTTCGACGTCAACGTGAACCTACTCGGCGAGGCGGTACTCGGCGACGACGAGGCCGGGCGTCGACGGGATCGCATCCTGGCGCTGGTCGGTAGACCCGATGTGCGCTGCGTGTCGGTGAAGGCGTCGGCGGTCTCCGCGCAGCCGCACGTCTGGGACTACGAGGGAACGATCGCTCGGATCTGCAAGCAGCTCCGTCCGATCCTGTCGGCGGCCGCACGAACATCGCCCCCGACGCTCGTGAACCTCGACATGGAGGAGTACCGGGACCTGCGTATCACGATCGACGCGTATCGACGGCTCCTCGACGAGCCCGACCTCACCGGGTTGCACGCGGGCATCGCACTACAGGCGTACCTGCCCGATTCGGCGCCGGCGCTCGACGAACTCACAGTCTGGGCTGCCCGTCGCCGGAGGGCAGGCGGCGCGCCCGCGCGGGTGCGGATCGTCAAAGGCGCAAACCTCGCGATGGAGCGGGTCGACGCCGCGATGCACGGATGGGCTCAGGCCCCATTCGCCACGAAGGCCGAGGTCGACGCCAATTACAAACGCATGGTCGACGCCGCGCTCCGGCCCGAACGGATCGACGCGGTCCACGTCGGTGTGGCCAGCCACAACCTGTTCGACGTCGCGTGGGCGCTGGAGTTGGCGCAGGCGCGAGGTGTGAGTGACCGGGTCACGGTCGAGATGCTCCAGGGCATGGCCCCGGCCCTGGCGCGAGCTGTT
>JAIBBP010000073.1 GCA_019694615.1 Microthrixaceae bacterium
CGGGACGCGGTCGCGGGACGGTTCTTCTGATGAGCAGCAGGAACAGGCTCCGCGCTTCAGCTCGGAATGTCGAACACCTCGTAGTCCGGTCCGGCCAACTCGCCTCCGCGATCGGCCGTGCGGGCGAGCGAACTGTAACGCCGCGATCCGATGACCCAACGACCTTCGTGGCGAACGTAGTGGTCGCGGTAGAGACCGAACGCGTTGGTCCATCGGCCCGATTCGCGGTCCTGGCGAAGCTCCCACATGTAGACCCGGCCGGTCGCTGTACGCGTCTCACGGGGGCCGTCGTCGACGACGTCCACGACCGCGTTGAGGAGCGCGACCTCGAAGAACTCGAAACGGGCGACTGCACCGTCGATCATCGCCGCCAACTCGGTGGGACCGGAGAGAGTGATCGGCTCGCTTCGTCGTAGATCGAGTTCGATGCGGGCGTCGGGGAGGATGATCGAGTCGAGCTCGCTCCAGGCGCGCCGCGTCACGATGTCGCCGTAGCGCGCCTGCAGGCGGCGCAGCGCGACCTGATCGAGCGCATCAGCCAACTCGCGCGGATCGAGTTCGTCGAATGTCATTTCGATGGTCCTCCACTCGGCGTAGTCCCTGATCAACGCCTCCGGCGTAGCCTCTGATCAACGCCTCCGGCGTTGCGGCCCCACTCGACCGCTGTCGCCGAAGTGTCGCGCCGAAACGTACCCCTCCGATGTGTCCGGCGGGCCGTCTCGTGAGGTCCATCGCCACGTGAGCGACACCCGCTCGGTCGCGTGCGGCACTTTCGGCACGGCATGCAGCCAGTCCGCCTGGGCGCGCCCACCCATCACGATGAGGTCCCCACGACCGGGAGCGACGTCGACGTCGCGGCTGCTGTCGTCGCGCCCCGCCGAGTACGGACGAAAGACGAACGGGCGTGGCGCGCCGAGGACCACGATCGCCACTCGTGTGTCGTCGAGATAGCGCATCGACCGGTCGCGGTGGAACGCGACGGAGTCGTTGCCGTGTCGGTAGCGAAGCAGCGCCGGCCCATCGAAGCGGACGCGGTATTTCGAGCGCAGGTGGAGGCCGGTCTGACGGACCGCCGCGGGGAGATCATCGAGGCTCGCGACTGCACTCATCCTCGGTTCCGTGAGGTACACCTCGTACCTCCAGTTCCTGTTCTCCCTCCAGTCGAGGTCGGTGAGCATGCGATCGAGAACGTCCTCCGCGTCGAGCACGAACCCACGAGCGACATCGACCCACGACGAGTCGTCGAGTCGCACGCGCTCAACGGTCGCGTTGCGGTCGATGCCGAGGAGTGCCACCAGAGAATCGTGCCAGATGTCCGAACGCCCACAATGGCCGTCGTGTGGCAGTTGATCTCTGGGCTGATACTGCTCCGTTTCGGATTGTGGGATGTCGCGTTGGTACGGCGCGGAGCTGACCCGATCGCCCCCGCTGCGCCGTTCTGCTCGTACTCACACCCGACGGGATGGCGCAGCGGCTCACGCGAACTGCGCGATGAGCGGGTCGAGGAGGCGGTGCAGCACGGCCCGTGACTCGTCGTCGTCACCGACGGGGATCACCGTCTGAGGAGTGAGCACCAGCGAGATCGCGAGGCGCACGAGGAGTTCGGCGAACATCGCAACGTGATCCGTTGCCAGCGCTGAGCCGGGCTCGTCGTGGGTGGCTCGGTAGGCGTCGACCAGGAACTCGCGGGCTGCGGACACCATCGGGCCGGCGTCGATGGTCATCAGCTGCAGCAGATCCGGCTCGGCTCGAACCAGCGTGGCCAGCAGCGACGCCTCGGTGGCCTGCATCCCGGTCAGAAATGACTCGATCACCACGTCCTCGAACCGGTCGAGGTGGGCGGTCGAGCGGAGGATCGAACCGAAGAACCGGTGGACCTCCCGTGCCAACACCGCTTCAACGATCTGCTGGCGCCCCTCGAATCGGCGGTACACCGTCGTTCGGCCGAGTCCGCTGCGCTCGGCGATGTCCTCCACGCCGGTGCGACGCACGCCGATCGTGGCGAACAGTTCGGACGCAGCGTCGAGGATGCGCTCACTCAACTCGTCGACGGCAACAGGACGGGTGATCGACGCCAGCAGATCGTCGATGTCGACGCCGACGCTACGACGCACGCTGCAGCTTCCGCTTTGCCGCTTCGCGTTTCCATCCGTCGGTGGCACGCGGCGCCCATCGAAGGTGGCGTGGCATGAACCGCCAGTTTTGTCGCACCCATAGCTCCAAGCCCTTGAGCTGGAGCGTTTCGCTGATGCCGAACGGAATCCCGAATCGGGTGCGCACCGACGCCGGCAGGCCGCCGATTGCGGTGAGCCGGAACAGCGGCGTGAGGATCTCGCGTTGGATCGGCAGGCTCCACCACGGGAGGCCCGGCATGCGCTGGACCTTGTCGTTGAGCGCCATGTCGATGGACCGCTCCGCCGCCTCGGTCATCTCCAGCACGTCTGTGCAGTAGTGGTTCCAGCGCTTCACGAACGCCTCGTGATCGGTGGGCACCGGCCGCATCGACACGCCATAGCGCCGATACCACTCGACCCCTTCGCGGTAGAGCTGCTCTCGCTCGTCCTTCGACAGCCGGTGGCTGTCGAACCGGTCGGCCACACCTTCGACGGCGAACTGGAAGGTTGCGTGGGCCCACCAGAACGTCTCAGGACGCAGCGCGCTGTACTTTCGGCCCTGCGCATCGGTGCCCTTGATTCGCTTGTGGTAGTCCCGCACCCGGTGGCCGGTCGCCTCGCCGTCCTCGTCGTAGATCACCCCGATGATCTCGGGGATCGATCTCATGATGCGATCCCACGGCTCGGTGAAGAACGCCGAGTGTTCGACCACCCCGGCGCCGAGTCCGGGGTGCATGAGCTGAAGGATGCCGGTGGCGAGGCCGGTGAGTCCGAGCCGCTGGTCGCCGGCCCAACGCCACAGGAGCGAGTCCGGGCCCAGCCCCAGCTCGTTCTGTCCTGCGAGAGCACCACCCGGGTGGTGCTCTCGCAGGACAGAACGGGTGGGGGTGCGGGACATAAAGCCGAGTTTCGTACCATTGTCCCGCCTCGTCAACGGCGCGGCAGTATTTCGTATGGACCGGTTCCTCACTCCCGACGACGACGGCCGCGCCCGGCTCGTCGCCGCCACCGAGGCGGTCGTCGATGCCGTGAACCGGCACGCCGTCGCCGGGGCGTGGTCGGGCGCCGACCCCGCCGCGATGGCCACAGCGATCGAGGCTCTCGATCCACTGCCAGAACTCGGCGTGCCGTTCGAGCAGGTCATCGATGAGGTGTCGGCTGTGGTGTTGGCCCACTCCGTGCGTCCCGCCGATCCGACCTGTGTCGCCCACCTGCACAGCCCCACCCTGATCGACGCTGCCGCGACCGAGGTCGCCATCGGGGCGATCAACCAGTCGATGGACTCGTTCGATCAGGCGCCGGCAGCGACACTCGTCGAGGACCGGCTCGTTCGCCGACTCGCCGAGATCGTCGGCCTTCCGTCGTCGTCCTCCGGTGTCATGACCGCCGGGGGAACAGCGTCGAACCTCCTGGGGTTGGTCCTGGCCCGCGAGGCGGCGTCTCGCCGGCTCGGGTTCGATGTGGCGGCCGACGGACTCCCGAACGAGGCTCGGTCGTGGCGGATCGTGACCTCGGCGGCAGCGCATTTCAGCGTCGAGCGCGCCGCCATGCTCATGGGGCTTGGACGCAATGCCGTCGTAACGGTCGCGACCGACCGCGACGGTGCCGTCGACTCCGTGGCGTTCGACACCACGGTCGATGCGCTCGGCCGGAGCGGTCTCGTGCCGATCGCGATCGTCGGCACGGCCGGCACCACCGACCTCGGCGCTATCGACCCGCTCGCTCATCTGGCCGATCGGGCGGTCGAACTCGATGCCTGGTTCCACGTCGACGCGGCGGTGGGTGGGGCGTTCGCCGCGCACCCCGAGCTCGCCGTGCGCCTCTCGGGCATCGAACGTGCCGACTCGGTCACCGTGGACCTCCACAAGCTGTGGTGGCAGCCGATCAGCGCCAGCGCGCTCCTCGTTGCCGATGAGCACTCGTTCGACCTGATCCGACGGCACAGCGAGTACCTCGATCGCGAGGAGGACGCCGAGCTCGGAGTGCTGAATCTGGTGGGTCGTTCGCTCGACACGTCCCGTCGATTCGATGCGCTGAAGGCTCTGGTGTCGCTCCGGACCCTCGGGCGCGACGGCATGGCCGAGATGCTCGGCAAGCTGGTCGACGTCGCAGCCGGCGCCGCCGAAGCCATCGAGGCGCACGCCCGTTTTGAGCTGGCTGCCGAACCGTCGAGCGTCATGGTGGTCTTCCGATGGGTCGGCGACGGGTCGTTGTCCGACGAAACCCTCGACGGCGTGAACATCGAGGTGCAACGACGGCTGTTCGACGACGGCCGGGCCGTCATCGGCCGCACCCGCTACGGCAGACGGGTGATGCTCAAGTTCACGGTGGTGAACCCCGAATTGGTGACCCAGAATCTCGTGTTGCTTCTCGACGCGGTCGACGCTGAGGCGAGTCGGATCAGTCGTTGAGCGTCGCCGGCCAGTCGGGCGAATAGAAGGCCAGGCCGTCGAGCGTCCAGCCGAGTCCGAGGTCGGGGTCGCCGGTGTAGACAACTCGGTCGATCGTGCCCGGCGAGGGCGCGTGGTACTGGTACACCGGCTCACGGTCGGGCCCAGGAGTCCCGTACGCGTAGTACGCCACCCCGTCGTCGACCCAGCCGACCGGCGGCGGGGTGGCGTCGATCTGGTAGCGGACGCTCCACTGGCCCTCGGGTGATACCCAGTGGTACTGCTTGATCGGGACCACCCCCGCGACGCCGGCGGGAGGCGCCTGGAAGACCCAGAACGTCGACCCGTCGTAAGTCCACCCCGTGTTCTTCTGCGTCAGGAACGGGGAGGGTGAGAACACGAACCGCCATCCGCCGTCGGGGTCGACCGCGTGATACTGGTACATCGCCTGCACGGCCCGGTTGCGCGGCGACTTCGGCGCGCCGAGCATCTGAATGGCGTTGTCGGTGATTCGCTCGACCGTCGAGGTCGGTCCCGTCAGGCCCTTCGACCAGTCGATGGTGCCGACATTGAGCACCGTCCCGTTGTTGCGGTGGATCGACATCACGGCTTCCCCACCGCGCTGGCCGGCCGCCGCCCACGACGCCAAGTCCGCGATGCCGAGGATCGACAGGTTGCTCGGCGCGCCGTCGGTGCCGGTCGGGACGGGGAGACCGTCGACCATCGTGTACCGGACGGCGTCGGTTTCATAGCCGACGATGTCCCCGCCGAACGTGGCACCCCTGGTCAACCCGGTTCCGGCGAACGCCCAGTGGTCCGGCCGGTGCACCACGAACGGCGTTGCGGGGCGGGGTGTTGCCGCCGACCACACGCCGCCCCGTTCGAATCCGAGGCCGATGGTGGCGTGCTGGGAGTAGGTGCCGAGTGCGCGCTTGTAGCTCGGGCCGAACTCCTCCCACTCGACTGTCTTGAGGTTGACGTCGGCGATCGGGTCGGCGTTCCAGTCCTTGTAGCAGGTGACCACTCGATTGGCGGCGCCAGTCGGACTCGGATCGAATCGGATCTGCCAGTAGCAGGTGTTCCCGCTGAGGATCAGCGCGTTGCCTCCGTCGGTGACGAACGCGTCGAGGCGTTCGCGCATGGCCCGCGACCAGTACTCGTCGTGGCCGACCGTGACGAACAGCTGGTACGGGTCGAGCACCGTGGGGTCGGCGTGCAGATCGACGCTCGACACGTAGTCGACGGCGACCCCGCGCCGTTGCGCGTACCTGATGAAGGGGTGCACCCACTGGTAGAGGTCGCCGTACTCGGCGTTCGCGTGGGGGCGGTCGAAGGACACCTTGTACGACCTCACTCCACCGGAGGAGCGGAACTCGTAGAGGCTCTTGCCACCCCAGTCGTTGTAGGCCTGAAGCGTGGTGAACGGGACCTGGCACACGACGCGGGCGACGGCGCCCGGAGCTGTCGGCTTCACGACGAACGGTACGACGGCGCGGAGCGACCCGGCGGAGAACACGGCGTTGTACAGGCCGGAGGGCCAGGCGGGCGGGACTGCGAACGCGAGTGTCTGAGCCCAGTTGCATCCGTTGGCCCACGCATTGGCCGGCGTCGTCTGCCCGGCGACGGTGACCGTAGCGGTGTGCACCACGACATCGGAGGGGTGGGCGACGCGCGAGATAGTCAGCGTGGCCGTCGACTTCGCGTTCCTGGCCAAGCCGTTGTGTACGAAGAACCGAATCGCCCCGCCCGGTTTGACCGATGTCAGATCGGCGTACCCCTCGAGCTTGGTCGCTGTCGCCGCTTCGACCTCGGCGGTTTTCAGCGCAACGAGACCACCGGTCGTGACGGTTGCGGCGGCCTTCAGGAGAGAGCGTCGATCGAGTCGCGATGCATCCCCCATCGGAGTGAACGTAGCCGTCCGTGAACGGGAGGGGGACTACGGGAGCGTGAAGCGGAGGACCTTTCGCACGACAGTGCCGAGCTGTCGCACGAACGCCCCGGTGTTGTAGGCGATGCCGTGGCGCTCGCACACCGCCTGCACCTTGGACGCGACCTCGGCGTAGCGATTGGATGGGAGGTCGGGAAAGAGGTGGTGCTCGATCTGATGGTCGAGGTTGCCCGTCATGAGGTGCATCAGTGGGCCCCCCTCGAAGTTCGCTGAGCCACGGATCTGGCGGTAGTACCACTGGCCGCGGGACTCGCCGTCGGCGCTGCCGCGAGGGAACAGGTCGACACCGTCGGGGAAGTGGCCGCAGAAGATGACGGCGAACGACCACAGGTTGCGCACGACGTTGGCGGCGAGGTTGCCGGTGGCGACGGCGGCGACCGACGGGAGCCCGAGGGGGAGCGCGAGCGCGGGGAACGCGACATAGTCCTTGGCGACCTGCCGGCGGATCTTGCGGCCGATCTCGAACAGCTTCGGCTTGATTCGCTGGAACGTCACCTTCTCGCCGGCGCTGATGTCGGCCTCGAGATCGTGGAAGCCCACGCCATACTCGAACAGCATCGCCAGTGTCACGAAGATCAGCGGTTGCGCCAGGTTCCATCGCGCCCACGGCTTGTCCTTGTCGATGCGCAGGACGCCGTAGCCGATGTCGTTGTCCATGCCGATGACGTTGGTCCACTGATGGTGGAGGTAGTTGTGGCTGTGCTTCCACTGCGGGGATGGGCACACGTTGTCCCACTCCCACGTCGTCGAGTGGATCTCGGGGTCGCGCATCCAGTCCCATTGACCGTGCATGACGTTGTGTCCGATCTCCATGTTCTCGAGGATCTTGGAGAGGCTGAGCATGGCGACGCCGGCGAGCCAAGCCGGGGGGAGAACGCCGGCCATGAGGGTGGCGCGTCCGGCGACTTCGAGTCGTCGTTGTAGCCGGATGACACGGCGGATGTAGTCGGCGTCGGCCTGCCCTCGTGAGGCGAGGACCTCGTTGCGGATGGCATCGAGATCGGCCGCGAGCGCGTCGAGGTCGAGGTCGGCGGGAACGAACGAGGGCGGTTCGACCGTGGGGGGCGGGTCGAGTGGGCGATCGATCAGCGCGGTCATGGGGGGCGTCCTTGGTGGGGGAGGAGGTTGTCGGGAAGCGGACCGTCAGACGTCGAGGACAACGTCGGTGAGCGGTGCGGACACGCAGAGCTGAACGTGGGTACCGGCGTCGGAAACCCGGCCGTCGCGGAGGTCGGTGGTACACCCCGAGACGAGTCGCGTGGAGCAGGTGTGGCAGTTGCCGGTTCGGCACCCGTAGGGCGCCATGACACCGGCCGCCTCGGCGGTGTCGAGCAGGGTTGCCGCGGCGGTAGCTTCGACGGCAACCCCCGAGCGCTCGAAGGTGGTGGTGACCGTCGAGTCGGGCGCATCGGTCGCGGGATGACCGGGTAGGGCGAGGGTGAACCGCTCCAGGTGCAACCGGTCAAGAGCTCCGTGCTCGGCCCAGTGGTCGGTGGCGAACGCCGTCAACGCCGAGGGACCACACACGTAGGCCTCCCGGTCGCGCCAATCGGGGCACAGCGTGTCGAGTCGATTGGCATCGAGACGAGCCCCGTCGGCGCGGGTGTGAACGACGTGGACGGTGAGCCACTCGTGACGGTCGGCGAGCTGGCTGAGGTCGTCGGCGAACATCGTGCGCTCCGGTGTCGGTGCGTGGTGCACGACGATGACGTCGCTCTGGCGTGCTGCATCGACAGGTGCGCGCAGGGCAAGCGCGCGCAACATGCCGATGACGGGGGTGATGCCGCTTCCGCCGGTGACGAACAGGAGACGCTCGGGGACTAACGACGGCAGCGTGAAGTCGCCGTCGGGCTCGCCGAGGTGGACGACGTCGCCGGGGCGCAACGCTCCGTTGAGGTACGACGACATGAGGCCACCCTCGACGCGCTGCACGGCGATCTCGATCGTGGTGGAACCGGGCCCGCTGTTCGGAGTCGTGATCGAGTAGCACCGGTGGTGGCGCACGCCGTCGATCTCGACGCCCAGCGTGACGTACTGCCCAGCGCGGTGGCCGGGCCAGGCTCGGTTGGTGCGGATTCGAACCGCCGTCGAATGCGGCGTGAGGGCCACAGCCGATTCCACTACGCCGCGAACCGAGCGTGTCCAGAGCGGGTTGGCGAGCGTTCGATATGCGTCGATGGGGAGGGGCGACGTGAGTCGTTGAAGTAGCGCGTTGGCAATCATTGACAGTGAATACTGGTCATAACAGTAGAAACTGTCAATAGATCTTGACAGTGGTGTGTGTCACCATTCGGCGCATGGCGAAGCGCATCCCAGAAGCTCAGGGTTCCGGCGGCGCGGTCGACGAGGCCGACCACATCGACGACGCGGATCTGATGACCATCGAGGAGCTGTCGGAGCGCAGCGGGATCGCTCCCCGCACGATCCGCTTCTACCAGGGCGAGAAGCTGCTCCAGAAACCGGAGCGTGACCGCAGCGACGGTCGCGTCGCCCGTTACGGTCCGGCTCACCTCGAGCGTCTTCGCCTCGTTGGCGAGCTGCGGGACCGTGGCCTCAAGCTGCCGGCGATCCGGACACTCCTGGCCGAGGGGGACGCGTCGACGCGCGTCGCCGACTGGCTGGGTCTCGACGAATCCCTCCGGGGTTCGTGGGGGGTGGTGGAGCCGCGGATCCTGTCGCGGGAGGATCTGGCGAAGCTCCTCGCAGATACCCCGGCCGGCACGCAGGGAGAGCTCGAGGATGGGCGACTGCTCTTTCGGCAGGGCAACGCGTGGCTGGTGCCGAACCCCGGATTGTTCGACCTCACGCTCCGTCTGATCGCGGACGGCGTTCCGGGTGATCTCGTGCTAGAGGCGGGAGCGATCCTTCAGCGCAGCCTCGAGACGGCTGCCAAGGAGCTGATCGAACTCTTCGTGATGATGGTCGGCCAGGGCTATGGCCGCGGCATAGACACCAAGACGTTGGTCAACGCGTTCCGTCCTTCCGCCGGCGAAGGAGCGCACCTCATCTTTGAGCAGCAACTCGAGCGCGCGATCGAGGACCTGCTCAACGACACCAAGCGTCTCGGGAAACAACGGCAGTCGACCAACTGAGCCGCGCTCTTTCTGGAACGTGACGTCGATCGGAGCGTTAGGGTCGAGGCACCCGAACCGAACCGAAGCCCGGAGGAAACATCATGACTGAATGGGGTCCACTGGAAGCACTGAAAGGCGAGTGGGAAGGCACCGGCGGCCTCGACTCGGCGTTCTCGCACAGCCGCGGCGAGGTGCTCTCGACACCCTACCTCGAGAAGGTCGAGATGAAACCGTTCGGCCCGGTCGACAACGGCTCGCAGTCGTTGTGGGGCCTCGACTATCACTCGGCGATGTGGCGTGACGACGAGGACGCTCCGTTCCACACCGAGGTCGGATACTGGCTGTACGACCCGGCCACCGGCGAGATCCTCCGAGGGTTCGTGGTGCCCCGTGGTATCACCGTGCTGGCGGGCGGCACCGCTGCGGCCGATGCTCGCTCGTTCACCATGTCAGCGAAGATCGGCGACCCCAACTACTCGATCGGCGAGAACAAGTACCTCACTAAGAACGCCAGCTCCGTGAGCTATGAGGTCACCATCACGCTCAACGACGACGACACCTGGTCCTACTCGGAACTGACGACCCTTCACATGAAGGAGTTCGCGGACCCGTTCCCCCACACCGACTCCAACACACTGAGGCGCACGGCCTAGACGCGCCCCGAAACCCGTTCTGTTGTACAAAGCGCGCGCCCGAGCGCGCGCTTTGTACAACAGAACGGGTTCGAGGTGGGTTGGTTGTCAACCGGGAGTGCCGTCGGTGAAGACGGGACGGTCCGACGTGCGACGCACGTAGGCGGCCGACGACCTAACGGCGACGCCCAGCGCCGCCGTCGGGTCGTCGCCTCGGGCGAGCGACACGAACGCGGCGGCGGCGAAGACGTCGCCGGCTCCGATGGTGCGAGGTGGTGGAACCTCGACGTTCCACGGACCGAGTGGCCGACGCCCCACCTCGACCCCGCGCCGGAGCAGGGCCGCGCCTTCCGCTCCGAGTGTCCGGAACACCCAACCGCTGAACCGATCGAGAAGGCCGATGCCGGCGAGGTGCAGGTACTCCTCGTCGTTGAGAACAATCGCGTCGGCGAAGTCGTCGACGTCCGGCCAGTGGTCGGCGACGAACCTCAGCGCACCGTCGGCGTTGGTGCCTCGGAGCAGGCCCTGCGGCGTTGCGCCCACGAAATGCGCTCGGTCGCGCGCTGTCCGGAGGAGGTCCCCGTCGATCTCGTTGAAGATCGGTGCGAGGTGGAGAACGTCGGGCATCCTCTCCGAGGCGAACCCGTTGACCGTTGACGCGATCGACAGCAGGCGCTGGGGTCCGAGTTCGGCGCGTTCGGCGAACTCGAAGCGGGTGTCGAGGTTGGTGGGCGTCACTTGGAGGTCCGTGCCATCGGGGAGGAGTCGTCGGGCACGGGCGGCAACCTCGGAGGTGCACGACGTCGCGACCGTCACCTCACATCCCATCGCGGCAGCCTGAGCCGCCGAGAAGAACACGGTGCCGCCGAGCCGCTCAGGCTGTTCGAAGAGCTCGTCGACGCACACGTGGCCGACTGCGACGTACCGCAACGGGACCTCCAGGAGGGATCGAGCGACAGTACCGCGAGCGGTCGGGGTGTCGTCACGATCGGTAGGGTGCCGCCCATGGTCGACTCCGAAGCGCCGGTCAACTGGATCACCGCCACCCCACCTCGCACGAGTGATGGACTGTTGATGGTGGTGGACGGTGGCGCAACCCACTCGCGGGTGCTGATCGCCGAGACTGACGGCTCGCTTCGAGGCTTCGCGACCGGCCAGCCCACCAACGCTCGCTCGGTCGGTGCCCGCCAGGCGGCGGTGAACCTCGGCGACACCTTGCGGCGGTGCATCGTCGAGGGGACCGCCGACGGCTCCGATGTTGCCTACGGCTACGTCACCAGCGCCGCCGTCGATACCGAGGCGCAGTCGGAGAACCTGTCGGACGCTGCGCGCTCGCAGCTCCCCAACGCCACCGTGTTCGCGGTGCCCGACACGATGGGCTGCTGGGCAGCGACCAATCGGCTCGAGCCGGCGGTTGCGGTGATCGCCGGCACCGGCAGCGTGGTCGTCGCCGCCGATCGGTCGGTCGGCCTCTGGCAACGCTTTGGTGGGTGGGACTTCCTGCTCGGCGACGAGGGGTCGGGGTTTGCACTGGGCCGGGCGGCATTACGGGAGACGCTGCTCGTGGGCGAGGGGCGGTCCGGGGCAACAGCACTCTCAACGGAGGTGCTCGCCAGCGATGCTGCGGCCGCTCGGGGGATCGAGCGAACCGAGGACATTCCCGACGCCGTGCACACCCCCGCGATCGACAAGGCCTGGATCGCCTCGTTTGCTCCTATCGTCCTTCAGCTGTCCGATGCCGGCGACCAGCACGCGCTCGCGATCGTCCGTCGCGAGGTCGACATTCTCGCCGGAGCCGCGGCAGCAGGAATCGAAGCGCTCGACCTTCCAAACGGCACCCCCACGCCGGTCGGTCTGTTCGGTGGGACCTTCCACTCGACGTCGTTGCGGTCCGCCTTCGACGATGCGCTGAGCGCCAGAACCGACCGTGAGTTCGTCGCCTCGGTCCCCGTACACTCGGCGCTCGTCGGCGGTTTCATGATGGCGCTCGGGGCCGCCCCGTCTGTCCGAACCCATGACGTCGCCGTCGCCGCTGATCGACTGGCGGCTGAGCTCAGCAAGCGCCCGGGATCGTAACGCCGCCGGCTCGGCCTCGGGCCGATCCGCCCGTCGGCCAGGGGCCGCCGTGTGTCGAACGTCACTCGAAATTTGCCGGTGGGGATCCGCGTTCCCGGTCGCTTGGCGACATATGCTGCCTGGCGCGAAACTGTGTCGAGACCAACTGTCGTACGTGAGCTGACACGAACTGGACTGACCTCATGCACAAGCGCATCAAACGTCACTTGAATGACCTGCTCCAGATTCCCGGCGACTGGCGTCGCCGAATTAGCGCGAAGCGGGAGCAGGGTCTCGCCACTTGGGCAGGGTCGACTCCGCTGCAGCGATTCAGTACTGCTGTCCTGACTGCCGCTGTCGTCGTCAGCCTCGCCATCGTGGTGATCGGTGAAGGTGGCGATGTCGGCTCCGACATCACCGTGTCGGCCGACGAGGGCCCGCAAGCGGCGGCCGAGAACGAGGGTGACGTAGCGGATGCCGCGACGTCCACGCCGTCCCCTGATGTCAATGCTCCGGTCCTCGATGCAGCGGTGCCGGTCCCCGACAGCGTCACCGATCCGATCGTGGAGCCAGCGCCCCTGATCGTGCCGTCGCTGATCAGCGATGTCGAGCCAAGGAGCAGCGAGAAGACGAAGACGAAGACGAAGGTCGCGGGCAAGAGCGTCAGCGGTTCGACCACTACCACGACGCCGCGGCGAGTGGTTGCCCCCAACCGCAACTTCTCGTTGCTGTTCGCCGTCCCCTCGCCCGCTCCCACTCCGACAGCCGCTCCGTCGCCCGCTCCCACTCCGACCCGTCCTCCGTCGTCCTCGCCGGCGCCCACTCCCGTCACGGTCCCGCCACTCTTCCCGACCACGACGCGGCCGGTGACCACGACGACTCAGCCTGTGACCGTGCCTCCTACGACCCGTCCGGTTGTCACGGTCCCGCCGACGACTGCGGCTCCGACGACGGCGGCACCCACGACCGCGGCCCCGACGACGGCGGCACCCACGACCGCGGCCCCGACCACCGCGGCGCCCACGACGGCGGCGCCCACGACCGCGGCCCCGACCACCGCAGCCCCGCCGACCACAGAAGCCCCACCCGACGGGGAGTGATTCGCCGTCGGGCGGCCCGCCCGCTGCTGTCGGCCACGGCCGCGCGGCAGCTCGCTGAACAACCTGGTTTGACGTGTGGCCGTGGGAGAGGTTGATTACTACGGTTCCCCGTTTTGTCCCGACCTCTGAACCGTTGGAGTAGCCCCATGGCCGACAAGTACGACGAACTCTTCTATCAACGCCAGCAGTACTCCTCGCTCGAGGCCGCCAGGGAGATCCTGCCGTTCGTGCTGGAACTCACCGGTGCCAAGTCGGTTGCCGACGTCGGCTGCGGGCTGGGTACGTGGTTGTCGGTGGCGGCGGAGTCGGGAGCGCGGGTGCGCGGGTTCGACGGCGACTATGTCGACCGACAGTGGCTTCGCATCGACCAGACCGACTTCACGCCGACCGACCTTTCGCACCGCGTGCACAGCGATGAGAGCTTTGACCTCTCCATGTCGCTGGAGGTCGCCGAGCATCTGCCCGAACACCGAGCGGCGACCTTTGTCGAGGATCTCTGCAAGTTGGCGCCGGTGGTCTTCTTCTCTGCGGCGCAGCCAGGACAGGGTGGCACGAACCACATCAACGAGCAGTACCTCGACTACTGGGTCGCACTGTTCGAGAAGCAGGGCTACGAGCTGATCGACTGCATCCGTCCGAAGTTCTGGGATGCCCCGCTGGTGTTCTGCTACCAGCAGAACGGCGTGATCTTCGCGAAGCCCGGGATGCTGGCGGACCAGGAGCGCGGCCCGCGGATGCCGCTCCAGGCCGTCCACCCCAAGATGATCGAGAACGCGTTGCGCCCGCCGCACTCCTTGCGTCCGTGGGTTGACGCTGCCTCGGAGGTCGTTACGTCGTTTCCGACGGCGATGGGCTACACGTGGCGAACCAAGAAGGATCGCGTTCCGGTCATCGGCAAGTACCTCACGCCTGAACCGGAGGAGTGAGCGGGAACACGTCGACGTCTCGGCGTTCGAGTGCCTGCACCAGCTCGCCCAACCCGCGATCGGCACCGTCCCACACGACCACCGCAGCGTCGACCGATCCGACCATCCACCGGTCGCGGTCGCCCGCGGCGCGGCCCGCTGCCTGCCGGGTGGTCGGAGCGTCGGGGCTTCGGGTGATCACCGAACTAGCGGCGTTGAGGAGCGCCCGGTATCGGCGTCGCGTCGAGTCGGGCCACACCCGATCCGGTTCGGGGTAGGGGAGCACGGCCACGAACGGGAGGCCCTCCTCGGCGCACACATCGGCGGCGAGTTGCTCGGCCCCCAACCCCATGCCGGTGAAGACCACGAGATCGGGGTGGACCGACGCCCATCCGCACAGCACGTCGGCGAGACGTCGTCGGATGTCGGCGGCCACGGGGTTCTCGATGTCATACCCGCCGAGTTCCGGCGGACGATGTCCGAAGACGGCGACCTTCCACCCCGACGGGATTGACCCCGAACGATCGCCCGTTGTCCGAACACGCGATACGGGCACCGGTGCGGCGACGTCGGGATCGCCCAAACGGTCGGGGGGTTGCTCGCCGGACCGTGGCTGTTGGGTGCGGGAGGCCTCAACCGCCAGACGGTCGACGACGTCGTTCATCGGATCGCCGCTGTGGCCCTTCACCCACGCGAACGTCACTTCGTGTGCACGAGCGAGGTACAGGTCGATGAAGGGGCGCCAAAGATCTTGATTGGCGACCGGCTGCTTCGACGCGTTCTTCCAACCGCGTCGCGTCCAGCCCTCGTACCACTTATCGTTGAAGCACTTCACCACGTAGGTCGAGTCGCTGACGATGTGGAGCGGGCCGTCGATCGCCTTGAGGGCCTCCCACGCCGCCTGAACCTCCATTCGTTGATTGGTGGACTTCGCCTCGGCCCCGGCTGCGAATGGCCCGCCTGGTACCGCCCACGCCCAACCGCCGGGGCCAGGGTTCCCCATGCATGCTCCGTCGGTGTACGCCGTGGTCACTGCGGGCATGGTAGTAACCCGAGCAGCTCCCGGACCCCTCCGGCGCTAGGATCCGCTCGACGATGCTGACGACCCGCCTCGGTGACATCACGACGGCACGAGTGGGCGCGATCGTCAATGCTGCCAACAGCCGGCTCATGGGCGGGGGAGGAGTCGACTGCGCCATCCACCGTGCTGGCGGGCCGTCCATTCTGCGTGAGTGCCGAGCGATCGTCGAGCGCCGTGGCAACCTGCCGACCGGTGAGGCGGTCATCACCAGTGCCGGTGACCTGCGGTGTGACTACGTGATTCACACCGTCGGCCCGGTGTGGACCGGCGACGACGCCCCCGAGCATGATCGCCTGCTGGCCTCCGCGTACACGGCATCACTCGAGCTCGCAGCGGCTCACGCCGTCAGAACGATCGCGTTCCCGAACATCAGCTGCGGTGTGTACCGGTTCCCCAAGGATCGTGCGGCCACTGTGGCGCTCGGGGCGGTACGCGCGTGGATTGCCGCGAACCCCGGTGTGGTCGATGCAGTCGAGTTCGTGTGTTTCGACCGGGAGAACCTCGAACTGTACGAACGCGAGTTGAGGGTCGACCCCCACGAGGCGTCGCCTTGATCGAGGGGGCGCAGAGCACATGATCTGGCTGGTGGCGCTCCACTTCGTGGTCGGGCTGACGGTCGTCGCTCTGGGCGACCGCGGCGACCGTCGCACGCTCGCGGTGGGCGCAGTGGCTCCGGCGGCAGTGCTGATCTGGCTTGCAACCGAGCTCGGCAGCGTGCTGGACGGGTCGGTCATCGATGAGTCGATCGGCTGGGCGCCCGGGCTGGGGCTCTCCATCGATCTTCGCCTCGACGCGTTTGCCGCGTCGATGGTCCTGCTGGTGTCAGGCCTCGGGGTGCTCGTTCTGCTCTACGGGCTTTCGTACTTCCCTCGTCAGAGGTCCGGCCTCAGTCGACTGGTCGGCCTGCTGGTGTGCTTCAGCGGGTCGATGCTCGGTGTGGTGCTGGCAGACAACCTGCTGCTGCTCGCAACTTTCTGGGAGCTGACGGCCATCACGTCGTTCCTGCTGATCGGGAACGAGCACACCCAACAGGCAGCCCGCGCCGCCGCCTTCCAGGCCATCCTCACGACTGGGCTCGGCGGGTTGGCGATGCTTGGTGGGTTCATCCTGATCGGCACGGCCGCCGGCACCTATCGCTTGAGCGAGATCCTCGCAGATCCACCCTCGGGCTCGACGGTGACCGCCGGGGTATTCCTGGCGTTGGTCGGTGCGGCGACCAAGTCTGCGCAGTACCCCTTCCACTCGTGGTTGCCCGGTGCCATGGTCGCTCCCACACCGGTCAGCGCGTACCTCCACTCCGCCACGATGGTGAAAGCCGGTGTGTACCTGGTCGCCCGGCTCGCCTTGCCGTTCGGAGATACCCCGGGATGGCGGCCTACGGTGGTGACGATCGGCTGCATCACGATGGTGGTCGGGGGGCTACGCGCTCTCCGACAGAACGACCTCAAGTTGTTGTTGGCGTTCGGAACGGTCAGCCAGCTCGGGTTCATGTTCGTGCTGTTCGGCTCCGCGACGGTCGCCACGGTCCAGGCCGGATGTCTGCTGCTCCTGGCCCACGGGTTCTTCAAGGCCGCGTTGTTCATGGGTGTCGGGGTGGTCGACCATCAGGCGGGCACCCGTGACCTGGCACGGCTGCCCGCTCTCGGACGTCAGTGGCGTCCGCTGGGCGCGATGCTCGCCGTCGCGGCAGCGTCGATGGCCGGGGTGCCGCTGGTGCTGGGATTCGTCGCGAAGGAGGCGGCGTACGAGTCGTTGCTCCACCAGGAGTCGGTGTTCGGCCGTGTGGCGCTGTGTGCTGTGGTTCTCGGGTCGGTCGTGACGTTCGCGTACAGCGCCCGGTTCGTCGTCGGGACCTTCGTCGCGCCCGCCCGGCGTGGCGCTGGGAGTCTGTCCGTCGAACTGGCTCCCAGGGGCGGCTTTCTCGCCCCGATCGCCGTCGTCTCCTTCGCAACGATGCTGTTCGGCTTGGTTCCGGCGCTGCTGAACAGGCTGGTCGGTGTGGCGACCGGAGTGCTGGGTGCCGGACACCTCGGTGAGTCCACAAGCGCGCACCTCGCGATGTGGCACGGGTTCGGAGCGGCGTTGGTCCTGACCTTGGCGACCTACGCCCTCGGCGCGGCGGTGCATCGCTGGAGCGCAACCGCTGTAAAGGCGTTCGCTCGCGCCGCCGAACTGCCCGACGGCACCGACGTGTACCGCTCGATCCTGCGGTCCATGAACCGCCTCGCGGACGTCGTCACGGGGACCGTGCAGAACGGATCGCTCCCCGTTTACGCAGGCGTCGTACTCCTCGCAGCGGCTGCGCTGCCGTCGGTAGCTCTCTGGACCGGCGACGACCTCCCAGCGCTTCCACCGTTCTCCGACGGAGTGGCGCAGGTCGCGCTCGCAGCGCTCGTCATCGGCGCGGCGATCGCAGCGGCGTCAGTGCGCCGGCGTTTCGCCGCGGCGCTCTTCCTGGGGACGGTTGGGTACGGGATGGCGGGACTTTTCGTGGTGCGGGGGGCACCTGATCTCGCCCTGACGCAGACGGCGATCGAGACGCTCACGACGGTCTTGTTCGTGCTGGTCCTCCGACGCTTGCCCGACCGGTTCGAGCGCACCACCGCGATCGCAGGGCGCCCTGCCCGCCTGGCGATCGCACTGGGAGTCGGTGCCATGGTGTTCGTCTTCGCGTTGGTGGCTGCGTCCGAGCGGGTCGGTCCACCGGTGTCCGACGAGATGACCGCTCGCGCCCTCGACGACGGCGGTGGCCGCAACGTGGTGAACGTCATCCTCGTCGATTTCCGCGGGTTCGATACCGTCGGCGAGATCACCGTGTTGGCCGCTGCCGCGATCGGTGCCGTGGCGTTGGCCCGCGCCGGCCGGCAACCAGGAGACGCGGTCGGTGACCCAGTGGGCGGGGCGGTCGGGCAGTCCGGGCCCGTCCACATCGTGCGCCGCGTGTTCAACATCGACCAGTCGGTGTCGGTCATCTTCTACGTGATGAACGTCGCATCCCTGTATCTCCTCTTTGCCGGTCACAACCAGCCGGGTGGGGGATTCGTCGGTGGGCTGGTCGCTGGCGCGTCCGTCGCCCTGAGGTACGTCGCTGGAGGAATCGACGAGGTTCGGCGAATCAGTCCGTTGAAACCGTGGACCATCCTGGGATCAGGCGTGATGATCGCCGCCGGGTGCGCGCTGACCCCCGTGTTGTTCGGACACCCGGTGCTCGACAACGGGGCGTGGTCGATGGACGTGCCGATCATCGGGTACGTCAAGGTGTCCTCCGCGCTCGTGTTCGATCTCGGCGTCTACTTCGTGGTGATCGGGCTGGTTCTGATGGTCGTCGAAGCGTTCGGCGAGCGATTTGCCGTAGCCCGCTCAACGGTGCCCGTCGACGGGATCGAGGAGGCATCGGCATGACGACGAGCCTCGCTGCCACGGCCGCGATCCTGTTCACGATCGGCACCTACCTCGTGCTGCAACGCAAGCTCAGCCGAATAATCATCGGCATCGGGCTCATGGGCCACGGCGGGAACATCCTGTTCCTCCTGTCCGGCCGAGCCGGCGAACCGCCGTTGGTCGGGACGGGTCCGGTGGAGGACTTCGGCGATCCGCTCCCGCAGGCGATGATCCTGACGGCGATCGTCATCACGTTCGGCGTGACGGCGCTGCTGCTCGCGTTGGCGTACCGGAGCTGGCTGCTGACCGATGACGACGAGGTCGAGGACGACGTATCGGACCGAATCATCGCCGGCGGCGGGTTCATCGACAGCGAGGTCACCGACGCCGACGCCGCGTTGTCGCACGCGATCGATCCGGTACCGCAGTCGGAGGAACGATCGTGACGGCCCTGCTCGCGTTGCCGATCCTCCTACCGCTCGTCGGCGCCGGTTGTTCGATGATCGTCGGCCGGAGTCGAGCAGCGCAGCGTGCCGTGTCGCTGACGGTCCTCACCGCCGTCGTCGGTGTCGCCGTCACCCTGCTGGTCGCGGTCGATCGGGACGGGCCCGTGGCGGTACAGGCCGGTGGGTGGGCGGTTCCGATGGGGATCACGCTGGTCGCCGACCGACTGTCGGCCCTGATGCTGGCCGTGGCGTCGGTCATGCTGCTCGCCGTGCTGGTCTACGCGATCGGCCAACCGGGAGCGGAACGCAACCACGTCGGCTTCCAATCCGTCTACCTCGTGCTGTCCGCGGGGGTCGCCGGAGCGTTCCTCACCGGGGACCTCTTCAACCTGTTTGTGTCCTTCGAGATGATGCTGGCCGCGAGCTACGTGCTCATCACGCTCGGGGCACGCCGCGATCAGGTGCGCGCCGGCATGACCTACGTCGTGATCAGCCTGATCGCCTCGACGTTGTTCGTGACCGCGCTGGCGTTCGTCTACTCGGCGACCGGCACGGTCAACCTCGCTCACCTGTCAGAGCGGATGGATGAGCTGTCGCCGGGGCTCAACACGGCGTTTTCAGTGCTCCTGCTGGTGGTGTTCGGCATCAAGGCGGGGCTGTTCCCGCTCTTCTTCTGGCTGCCCGACAGCTATCCGACAGCCCCTTCAGCCGTCACCGCCGTGTTCGCCGGACTGCTGACAAAGGTCGGGGTCTACGCGATCATTCGGAGTCAGTCGCTGTTGTTCCCGCCTGAGTCGCGGCCGTCTGGTCTGATCCTGGTAATGGCGGGCGCGACCATGGCGGTCGGGGTCCTCGGTGCCATCGCGCAGGACGACGTCAAACGGATCCTGTCGTTCCACATCGTCAGCCACGTCGGGTTCATGGTGATGGGGCTCGGCTTCTTCACAGTCGCTGGCCTGGGCGGTGCCGTGTTCTACATCGTCCACCACATCATCGTGATGACCACCCTGTTCCTGACCGGTGGCCTCGTCGAGCACGTCGGCGGATCGAGTCGTCTGAGCCGCCTCGGTGGACTGGTCGGGAAGTCTCCGGTGGTGTCGCTGGTGTTCCTCGTCTCCGGGTTGAGCCTCGCAGGGCTGCCACCGTTCTCGGGGTTCGTCGCGAAACTCGGGCTCCTGCAGGCGGGCGCGTCGGCATCGCACCACACGATCGTTGCCGTCGCGCTCGTCGTGAGTCTCCTGACCCTCTTCTCCATGATGAAGATCTGGTCGGCCGTGTTCTGGGGAACGCCGCGTAGCGAGCCGGAGGTCCGCACCGCTGCACCGCCGCTGATGCTCGCGCCGACTCTGTTGCTCGCAGCGGCCAGCATAGTGGTGTCGGTCGCCGCTGGGCCGCTTGCCGGTCTGAGCGAGCGGGCGGCACAAGGACTCCTCGACCGCTCCGCCTATGTATCGGCGGTGTTGCGATGAGCCGTGTGACCCTGGGTGCGTGCCTGGTGCTCGGATGGTTGTTCCTCTGGGGCGACTTCGAGGTTGGGCCAGTCCTCGGCGGAGTCGTCGTGGTGTGCCTGATCTTTCTCGTGTTCCCGAGCAGTCGTCGCATTCGGCCGCACGTGGTCGTTCACCCGGCGGCCGTGGTTGCGTTGATCGCCTACTTTGCCGGTCAGCTGGTCGTCTCGAACATTCGACTCACACGCGAGCTGCTTCGCGTTCACCCTCGATTGTGCAGCCGCGTCGTCGAAGTGCCGATGCGCACGACGGTTCCGTCGCTCCTGACGATGGTCACCAATCTCGCCGCGCTCACCCCGGGCACGATGGTGGTGGGGGCCGACGAGGTGGCGCCGTCCATCACCGTCCACGTTCTGATGTTCGGCGGGAGCGACGACCCTGGTAGTGCCGTTGCCGCGCTGCATCGTCTCGAGGAGTTGGCGGTACGGGCGTTCGGAACCGATGCGGCCGTTGCGGAGTTCGCCGGGGCAGGGCTCACGCCATGAGGACGATCACACTGCTGCTGCTCGGTCTCGCTGCGATCGCGTACTTCACACGCCTGGTGCGGGGGCCGTCGCTTCCCGAACGGGTGATAGCGATCGACGGCCTGATCGTCGTTGGCATCAGTGCGATCGCCGTGCACGCGATGGCCACCGGACGGGGCGCATTCCTGCCGGTCCTGGTGGTGATCACCCTCGTGGGTTTCGTCGGCACGGCCGCGGCCGCGCGTTTCGTCGAGCGGTCGGACGGCACTGAGCGACCGGACGGAACTGGGCGGTCGGGGGTTCCGGAGGCCGACGATGCTCGGTGAGCTCCTGGTGCTGGTCGGCGCCATCCTGATCCTTTTGTCATCGCTCGGGATTCTCCGATTCGATGACGTGTTCGCCCAGATGCACTTCCTGGCGAAGGCCTCGACGCTGGGAGTCGTACTGGTGCTGGTCGGAGCTGCGACGGCGATGGTCGACCCGAACGACTGGTCCTCGCTCCTGCTCGCAGCGTTCCTGCAGATGTTGACCTCGCCGGTCGCTGGGAATCTGATCGCCCGATCGACGTACCTCACCAGTTCGCCGCAGTCGGCGGAGGCCGGAATCGTCGCGGACGCTCGCGATCCGGGAAACTCGCGGGGCCGGTAGCATCGGCGTGAAATCGAGCGGAGGGTGACGACGCAGCGAGTGGGAATGCAAGTGGGTTTGATGGAAACGACGACAGCAGCGACCGGATGGAGCATGACCGCCGTCGTTGTCGGCGCGGTCGGTTCTCCGACGGGACAGAACTGGATCGCCTCCCACTTCACCATCGACGCCGACAACCTGACGGTCGTTCGTGACGGCGAGTCGGTGAGCGAGACGGTCCCGCTGGTGTCGGTCATCGGGCTGGACCAGTTGGGAGTCGAGCCCAGCGGACTGGTCGTGCTCGAGTTCGCGCTGGTCGACGGTCGGTTGCTCGTGGTGTGCGTTCCGCAGCCATTCGTCGACGAAACGGTCGCGTTGCTGCAACGCAGTCGCAGCGATGGCGACAGCGGCAAGAACACCGAGGACAAGCAGGCCGTTGCAGCTGTGATGCAGCCCGACGCCGAGGTCCAGATCGCAGAGTCCGAGCGTCTGCCCGTCGCTCCAGAGAGGGCGACCGAGGAATCCACAGAACGCCACGAGGCTGCCGATGTCGAGGCACCTCCTGCCGTCGAGATCCCCGATCCGCCGGCTCCGGGCCGGGGCAATACCAAGGCGGCATTGTCGAGAGAGGTCGCGGAGCTTCGGGCCTACCTGGAACGATTCGGGCCAGCGGAGCGCAAAGCGCTCCGCGCTGATGTCGAGCGGCTGGTCGCTCATCGCGCCGAAGTGCTCGCCGAGGTACGGTCCGCCACGCTCGCTCGGCGTGAACAGGAAGCGACGCTCGTACGAGTTCGTCGCGAGGCGGTGTTGCAGGACGTCGGCCTGTACCAGCCCCGTCATCCCGCCGAGTCCAATGAGGGGCGGGCCGCGCATCTCGCCGAGCTTCGCGAACGGATCGGAGCGATGGCGACCGGCGGCGAGGCGATCACGGCGACCGACGACTGGTCGGTGAACGGCTCGAAAGTCGACGGCCGCAAAGTCGTCGACGATCTGGCCAAACTGCTGCTCCGGACCTACAACTCCGAGGCCGACGTGCTGGTGCAGTCCATGCGTCCCTATGAAGTCGACGCTGCGGTCGATCGCCTCACTGTCACTCGCGAGACGATCCATCAGCTGGGTGCGTCGATGCGCATCGAGATCGTCGACGACTACCACAAGCTCCGCTGCGAGGAGCTGACGCTCGCCGCTGATGACCTGGCATCCCGCGAGGAAGCCGACCGAGTGGTGCAGGCGAGCGTTTCGGGATCCGGGTATCTCTACGTCATGTCCAACCGCGGTACCTTCGGCCCCGACGTCGTTCGGATTGGTTCGACCACGATCGGTGATCCCGCCGAGCTCGTGTCGTCATTGGACGGAGCGGCACTTCCGTTCCGGTCCGACCTCCACGCCCTGGTCCCGAGCTCCGATGTGGCAGCGCTCGAGGACGAGGTGCGCGCTGGGTTGGAGCAGCGCCGAATGAACCTTGTCGACCAGGGTTGCGGGTTCTACGCAGCGTCCCCGGCACAGGTGCGAGACCTCCTCACACTCCTGAGCGTCGACGTTCCGTGGTTCACCGTCGACGCTCCAGCGGAGGAGTGGCACCTGTCGGAGAACTCGCGCCACCACGGCTGAGGCGCGCGAGTTGACCGACGTCCTGTCGGCCCCTCAGGGCCGGTTCGAACTTGCCCGACGATCGGTCCGTCGCAACGACCCGCTGCGCGCGTGGGACGCAGCTGATGAGCTGGCGCTCGCTCATCTGGAAGAGAAGGGATTGCGTGCTGCCGGACAAGTGAGGGTGGTGATCGTCAACGGCGGATCGGGGGCGCTCGCGGTTGCACTGGCGACGCTGAACCCCGTCGTCGTTTCCGACTCCTACATCGAGCGCATCGAGACGGCCGCCAATCTGGAACGCAACGGGTTCGACCCTGCTGTTCGGTTCGTCGATCCACTCTCAATACCAGAGGTGTCGATCGGCAGTCCGATCGACGTGTTGGTGGTGAAGATCCCGAGGGGCGCAGCGCTGCTCGAGGACGAGCTGCACCGACTAGCTCCGCTCCTACACAGGGAGTCGGTTGTGGTGGGAGCGGGCATGACCAAACGGGTGCACACCTCGACGATCGAGCTGTTCCAGAGCATCATCGGCCCGACCGTCACCTCCCGTGCCGTCAAGAAGGCGCGGTTGATCCTGACGAAACGTGATCCGGGCCTCGACGCCGGCCCGTCGCCGTGGCCGGCGACTCTCGAGACCGACGCCGGCACGCTGGTGAATCACGCCAACGTCTTCTCCCACGAACGCCTCGACGCAGGCACAAGGTTCCTGCTGTCGAACCTCCCCGGTGGCCCGCTCGGAGAGGTCGTCGATCTCGGTTGTGGCAACGGCATCGTCGGCTCGACGTTGGCGCGGCGCGACCCGGCAGCGAGAGTCACGTTCGTCGACGAATCCTTCATGGCAGTCGCGTCGGCGCGAGCCACGTTCATCGCGAACGGGGGTGACCCGTCGTTTGGACGGTTCGTCGTGGGCGATGGACTGTTCTCGGCGGACGGGACTGCCGCCGCGGAGCGCGGAACAGTCGACCTGATTGTGAACAACCCGCCGTTCCACGACGACCAGTCCCAGGGCGACGAGATCGCGTGGCAGATGTTCACCGAGTCACACGCCGCCCTTCGTCCCGGTGGCGAGTTGCGGGCTGTCGGCAATCGCCATCTCGCCTACCACGCCAAGCTCAAGCGCATCTTCGGTAACTGCCGCGTCGTCGCGGCGAACGACAAGTACGTGGTCTACTCGGCGGTCCGCTGATGACGGGTTCCGCCCTTGCGAACTGATCGGAAAATGCCCTGTCCTGGGTGGGTTGTGAGGCGCGCGAGGTCGGGTGCGGGGCGGAGCCCCGCTCGGGGCTTCGCCCCGAGTTGATGCTGGTCAGGCTGCGGCGGGGGTGAGGGTTACGTGGTGGCCGAGGACTTCGAGTTGGTAGATGAGCTGGCGGGTTCTGCGTTCGGGGTCGACTCGGTGGGTGTGGTAGTCGACGCCGAGGTCGGCGAAACGGGCGTCGGGATCGTTGAGGAGGTGCCAGACGATCTCGAGGATGCAACGGGCGATCGCGACCTGAGCGCGTTGTTTGCCTCGACGGCGGGCAAGACGCCGGTACTTCTCGCCGAGAAAGGTGTTGGTCCGGCTGGCCGCCGCGGCGGCCTCACCGAGAGCACCTTTGAGGTAGCGGTTCCCTTTACCAGTGCGACCGTTCTTGGTCTTTTGCCCGGACTGTTTGGTGCATGGTGCGACCTTCGCCCAGGAGGCCAGGCGGTCTGGTGTGGGGAACTGGGCCATGTCGACCCCGACCTCAGCGATGATGTTCTGTGCGATCCGTGCGCCGACACCGGGGATCTCAGCGAGACGCTCGACGGCGCTGAGCTTGGGCTGATCAGCACCGGCGATGACG
>JAIBBP010000083.1 GCA_019694615.1 Microthrixaceae bacterium
GAAGACGTACACCTCCTTCGCCGAGCGGGCCAACTGGGGCACGACCTGGATGGCGGTCGCCCCGGTGCCGATGATGCCGACGACCTTGTCTCCGAGTCGATCCATCGGTTCGGTGGGGCTTCCGCCGGTGTAGTCGTAGTCCCAGCGCGTCGTGTGGAACTCCTTGCCGGCGAAGTCGTCGATTCCCTTGATGCCGGGCAGCTTGGCTTTGTGCATGAGACCCCCGGCCGACACGAAGAACCGGGCGCGGATCCGGTCGCCACGTTGGGTGACCACCTCCCATCGGGCCGGCCCGTCGAGCCAGGTGAGCGACTCCACCTCGGTCTGGAACAGCGCGTGGTCGTACAGCCCGAAGTGGCGTCCGAGAAGGCGGCAGTACTCGAAGATCTCCGTCGCGGACGCGTACTTCTCGGTGGGCATGTAGCCCGTCTCCTCGAGCAGCGGGAGATAGATCGTCGAGTCGACGTCGCACATGCATCCGGGGTAGCGATTCCAGTACCAGGTGCCTCCGAAGTCGGCGGCCTTCTCGAGGATCCGGAAGCTCGTGATACCCCGTTTGGTGAGGTTGATCCCGGCGAGCATGCCGGCGAAGCCGCCGCCGAGGACGACCACGTCGGCATCCTCCTCGACAGGATCGCGGGTGAAGCCCGGGTCGGCCCATGGGTCCCGATCGAGGTTGTGGTCCTTCAGCGACTCGTACTGGGCGAGACCTTCGCCGCGGAGGCGCTTGGCCCGCTCGGCCTCGTAGCGTCGCTTGGCGGCGTCGATAGCCCCCTCGTTTGTAGCGGACTGATCGGTCATGACGTCACTTTCCGGTAGATCTGACGGGTGGGGTCGGGACTGATCGGCTCAGGGTTGTAGGTCGAGGCCGAGCAGCCGGATGGCGTTGCCACGACAGAGTTTGTTCACCGTCTCCTGGTCGAGGTGGCCCATCAGCCGTTGAGCGGTGTCGGCGCTGTTGGGCCAGGTGCTGTCGGAGTGCGGGTAATCGGTCTCGAACAGGATGCGATCGGGGTTGATCTTGTCCAACGCGTCGGCTGTGAGGCCGTGTTGGTCCTCGAAGAAGCAACCCCATACCTGGCGGTGGTAGTAGGTGCTCGGTGGTTCGGGCACCGTCGATCCGACGTCGCCCCACGCCCGGTTCTGCTCCCACACGTGATCGGTTCGCTCGAGGATGTAGGGGATCCAGCCGATCTGGCCCTCCGCGTAGGCGATCTGCAGCTTCGGGAAACGAACCAGCACGCCGGAGAGGAGAAAGTCGACCATCGACGACATGGCATTGCCGAACGTCAGCGCGGACGCGACGAGTGGCGGCGCGTCGGCGGACGTCGACGGCATCTTCGACGACGAGCCGATGTGCATGTGGACCGAGACGTCGGCGGCCTCGCACGCGGCGAAGAACGGATCCCAGTAGCCGGTGTGGATGGACGGCAACCCGAGGTAGGCGGGGATCTCCGAGAAGGTGACGGCTCGCACGCCGCGCGCCGCGTTGCGTCGAACTTCCGCTGCCGCCAGTTCGGGATCCCAGAGGGGAACGATCATGAGTGGGATCAAGCGGCCACCGGTGTCGGCACACCACTCCTCGACCATCCAGTTGTTGTAGGCCTCGATGCACGCGAGCCCGAGTTCCTTGTCGGGGGTCTCGGAGAACGTCTGGCCGCAGAAGCGGGGGAAGCTCGACGGGTAGCACATCATCGCCTCGATTCGACCGGCGTCCATGTCCGCGAGGCGGGAGGGCTTGTCGTAGCAACCCGGTCGCATGTCCTCGTAGGTCGTCGGCGTCACCGTGACGGCGGAACGGTCGAAGCCGACCGCGGATTCCACCCGGGTGCGGGGGATCAGCAGGTCCTCGAACCGCCACCAGTCGCAGGGCTCTCCCTCCTCGCCGGTCGAGAAGCTGAACACCCCGCCTACGTAGCCCATGTGGGCGCACGGGATCCGCTCGACGCGGGGAGCGCGGTCGCGGAACCTCGGATCGATCCAGCGTTCCCAGAGGTCCTTGGGTTCGATGACGTGATCGTCCACCGACACGAGCATCGGGATCTCCACCATGTTCGTCCTCTTCTTCCTGCTTGTCTTCCTGCTTGGTTGATTGGGCCTGGCTGGACCGGGCTCAGTTGAGTTGAGGCCGATCGGCGTTGATCGGAACGGTCCTTGTGTCGGTCCCCGATCGGAGCAGCACACCCGGCCGCTCGCCGGTGGGTCGACCGTCGCGGACGATCGGCACGCCGTTGACGATCACCATCACGACCCCGATCGATTCGGCGAAGAGCCTCTCGCTGCCAGCGGGCAGATCGGCGACCTTGCGGACCGGGCCTGAGTCGATCGTGGCCGGGTCGAACAGGACCAGATCCGCGTGGTGGCCTACGGCGATGCGGCCTCGGTCCCGCAGCCCGAACAGCTGCGCGGGGTCGTCCGACATCATCTGGACGGCTCGTTCGAGGCTCACGAGCTTGCGGCCGCGGAGCGTGTCTCCGAGGAACTTGGTGGGGTACACGCTCCCCAGCATCCGATCGAGGTGCGCTCCGCCGTCGGAGCCTCCGATCAGGGCTCGACCGCTGTCGAGCAGTTCCATCCGCATTCGCCAGCTCTCGTCGTCGTCCTCGAGCGGGGTGGGCCACAACACGGTGCGGAGGTGGTCGGACAGGGCGATGTCGAGGAGGCAGTCGAAGGGGTCGACACCGCGCTCCTCGGCGATGTCGCCGACCCGCCGCCCCTCGAGCTGGCGGTTCTCCTCGGAGTAGGTGTCGCCGATGTGGTAGTCGGCCCAACGGTTGAGGCGGCGGAAGACGCCGGCTGTCTCGGCCTCAGCGTCGACGCGCATCGCGGCCCGAACCTCGGGGTCGCGGAGCAGCTCCATCCGCTGTTCCAAGGGCTGGGTGAGGATCTCGTCCCAGCCGGGGATGAGCGTGAGTGCGCAGCGGGTGAGCAGGCTCATGTTCATCGGAACGAGGATGGGCATGGTCAGTGCGACGATCCGACCGCCTTCGGTTGCCGCGTGGTCCGACGCTCGCAGCTGGTGTTCGACCGCTTCGGGGTCGCGGGAGTCGACGGTCAGCACGTTCCAGTTGACCGCCCGTCGGCCTCGCAGCGACATGTTGGTGATTCGCTCGACCTCCTCGGCGGTGAAGCCCTTGAGGCACCCGTCGGTGATGTATTCGAGGGTCGTGCCCTCGTAGTCGGCAACGACTTCGCACAGCGCGAGCAGTTCGTCGGTCGTGGCGTTCCGTGACGGCACCGGTTTCCCGTCGCCGTCGTTGTGGGAGAACGACTGGGTGGAGCTGAACCCGAGCCCGCCTGCTTCGATTGCAGCGCGGAGTTCGGCGGCCATCCGGGCTGTCTGTTCGGGCGTCGCTGCTCCGTCTCCCTCGGTGCCCATCACGTAGCGGCGCAACTGGCAGTGGCCGACGAGGAATCCGGCGTTCACGCCGAGGTTGCCGTCGAGCTCGTCGAGGTACTCGCCGAACCCGGTCCATCCGCCCCGCACGCCCGCGGCGAGCGCGGCAAGGGGCATGCCTTCGACCTCCGCCATCATCTCGAGGGTCCACTCGGTGTCCCCGGGGCGGATGGGTGCGAGGGTGAAACCGCAGTTGCCGGAGATCACGGTCGTGATGCCGTGCAGATTCGACGGGCTGGCGTAGGGATCCCAGAGGAGTTGAGCGTCGAAGTGGGTGTGGGGGTCGATGAACCCAGGCGCGAGCACGAGGCCGGTTCCGTCGATCACCTCGGCGGCGCCGGGTTCGGCCGGCCCCACCGAGCAGATCCGTCCCTCGGCTATTCCGACGGCGCCGATCGTCGCCGCTGCACCGGTGCCGTCCACGATCGTCACGTTGCGGATGAGGAGGTCGATGTCGGTCATGCGGGCTGCTCCGTGCCGTCGGGTCTCGCTGCTTCCGTGAACGAATTCGAGAGAAAACTAGAACACGTTCTAATTCTGGATAAACTAGAACGCGTTCTAGTTTCCGTCCAGTGCGCCCCCGGGAGAGGCCGGGGGTGTCGCTCAACCGAGGAGGTCCCGCAATGGGTCGCACCCCGTTCCCTGTTCCGTTCGGCTGGTACCAGATCTGCTGGCCCGACGAACTCGAACCCGGTGGGGTCCTGCCCCTCTACTACTTCGGACGCGACCTGGTGTTGTGGCGGGACTCCGAAGACGGCGCGTACCACCTCCAGGACGCGATCTGCCCTCACCTCGGCGGCCACCTCGGTCACGGCGGACACGTCGAGAACTGCGAGATCATGTGCCCGTTCCACGGCTGGAAGTTCGACAGTCAGGGCCGCAACAGCGAGATCCCCTACAGCGAGCGGGTCAACCGTGCCGCACGGCTGCGTACTTTCCCGATCGTCGAACGCAACGGAATGGTGCTCGCGTGGTACCACCCCTTCGAGGAGGACCCGTTGTGGGAGATCCCCGACCTTGAGGAGTTCTCCGACTCCGAGAACTGGTCCGACACGTTCTGCCGGACGATCGAGATCGACGCCGCTTGGCAGGAGGTGGCGGAGAACTCCGTCGACATCGCCCACTTCCGGTACGTCCACAACACCGACTCGGTGCCGGAGGCGCGCGGTTACGAGACCGACGGCTGGATCGCCCACGTCCGCACCTCGCAGAAGTTCGTGACTCCCCAGGGTGTGGTTGCCGGCAACATCGACATCGACAACTACGGTCCCGGTTTCAGCGTCATCCGCTTCAGCGGCATCGTCGACACGGTGCTGCTGGGTTGCAACACCCCCGTCTCGTCGGACACGTGCGAACAGAAGTTCAGCTTCCGGGTGCGTCGTCTCGGCGACGACGCGACCACCTCGAGCGTGGGTGAGGCATTCGTGGCGGAGATCACCCAGCAGATCCACGAGGATCTGCCGATCTGGAAGTACAAGGGCCATGTCGCCAAACCGGCGCTGGCCGACACCGACGGCCCGTACATCAAGTTCCGGAAATGGGCATCGCAGTTCTACGCCGAAGGCGTCGAGTTCGACCGGGACGTCTATCCGCCGAACCCGCCGGGTACGAGCCGTCCCGCGGTCGAGGGCACGGTGAAGCACTCGGCGTCGTCGCGCCTCAAGGGAGAGGATCAGATCCGCGCCGACATGATGTCGACCAACTGAGCTCCGCCGAGGCCCCCCGGGTTGTTCCCCTGACGAATCGTCAGGGGAACAACTCCCGGTTCGGTTCGACGTCTGCCAGCAACGCGTCAGCGTCAGGTTGGAGCATGAACCCAGCGGCGACCGCCTCGTCGGTCGAGGCTCGGAACCGCTGAAGGTAGGTGTCGGCGTCGCCATACAGCGAGGCCATCGTCGCTGCATCGAACGGAGCGGTGCGGCCGAAGAGCGGGCAGAGATTCGCTCCGTCGAGCAGATCCTCGGCGGAAACCCCCTCGGGCGGGTCGCCGGTGAGCGTCGCGGCGGGGACGTCGACCAGCGGGTTCCGGATCCCGCCGAGCGCGTTGCCCCGCTCGTCGCGAACGATCGCGACGTCTCCGTCGTCGGTCGTCTCGATGGGCGTTCCGGCGGGCGGCGGGTCCCCACCGCCGACCCAGGTCGCGAGATGGTGCACGGCGGCACGCAGGACCTCCTTGTGGGGGCCCGAGTTCACGGTGCCACATCCGAGGAGGACCCCGACGCCTGGGTCCCGCGCCCCGCCGATCACGGCGCGGATCGTCTCGGAGTCGGCGTGAGCCGTCCCGGCGACCTCCCACGTCCTGATCCGCTCGGTGTCGGCCTGGCGGGCGTAGGTGTAGCCCAACAACGTCAGGTCGGTCTCGGTCTCGACCATCATGACCGGCACGTCGAGGTCCTCACGGATGAGAACACCCTTCCTGAGTACCTCCGCGGCAGTCACTCCCTTGCGGCTCCGTACCAACGTGCCGTCGAGTTGGGGAGCGAGCGAACCGCGGCTGTGGATCAGGAACCCGTCGAAAACCGTCGCGAGCGGGTGGATCGCGTTGACGTAGGTGGTCAGGTACATCGACGACTGGGACTCGCCGACGGCGATGATCCGGGACGGAGCGAGGTCGCCGAGCAGCTCGGCGGGTGAGTCGGTGAGTGCACGGCCGATCTGGTTGAGGATGTCGTAGGAGTAGGCGTCACCCGGATGGACGAGCGTGCCGTAGCGGTCGGGGTCGATGTTCTTCAACCCGCTGGTGTCGGCCGCCGCTGGGGCCTGCCCGGCCGCCTGCTCGTCGACGTCGACCGCCAGGAGGGTGTCGCCGCCTTCCACCCCCTGCGCCTGGGCGCTGATACCGACGTAGGCGTGGCCTTCGCGACCGATCGCGCCGGCGAGGTACCCCCAGTCAGGCGCCGCTTCGACGGCGCTCACGTTGAACCACTCGACGAGCACGGTGCCGCTGAAGGCGGGTGCCGATGCCGGTCGTCGCACGATCACGCGGGTGCGGTACTCAGCGGTGTCGCCGGGGCGCGCCGACCAGTGCCCGTCATCGGGGGTGTCGATCGCCTCGAATCCGGCGGCGGTGCCGCCGATGAAGTACTCCTCCTGGAGGTAGCCCTCCGGCAACGGCGGTGCCGGCTGCGGGACGTTGATCCCCTTGCCTTCCGCAGCAGGTCGCGCGATCTCCTCCGGAGCCGTCGCCTCGAAGGTGACCTCCGGCTCGGGCTTCGTCGTGGGCCCACTCCCAGAATCGGACTCCGACGACGTGCACCCTGCCACAGCGCCCCCCATCACCGCCGCCGCCAGAGCAACGCATCCCCAACCCAAACCTCTTCGACCCACGGTTCCCCCTTGTTCAGGCGAGGACGGTAGCGCGCGAGGCTGTCGGACCGGGCAATTGCAGCCAGCCCACGGATCACGCGATCCGGTCGATCCGGGCCGCGGTGACGACGTTTCGGCCTGGCTCGCCGGCAACGAATCGCCGGATCTCGTCGGTCGCGTACTCGGCCAGGCGCCGAAGCTCGGTGCCCTGGGAGCCGGCGAGGTGCGGCGTGAGGGTAACGGTCGGTGCGGAACGCAGCGGGTGGTCGTCGGGTAGGGGCTCGGGATCGGTGACGTCCAATACGCAGACGAGACGGTTCGCGTGGCGAGTGAGGGCTTCGTGGTCGAGAAGTCGACCGCGGGCGGTGTTGATCAGCGTGGTGCCGGTTCTCATCGCGGCGATCTGTCGCTCCCCGATCATGTGGTGGGTGGATGGCAGGTCGGGAGCGTGGATCGAGACGACGTCGGCACGTGCGCACAGGTCGAGGAGGTCGACCTTCTCCACGCCGAGCGCCTGGGCCTCGTCATCCGATACGAACGGGTCGTAGAGCAACGGGCTGAGTTCGGGAAATGGTCGCAGCAGCTCGATGACACGTCGCCCGACCATCGACGCGCCGACGATGCCGATCGTCTTGTCCCAGTTGCCGACGGGGATCTCCGATGCAGACCGGACCGCGGCGAGGGACCGATCTCGTTCGACGTCGCGCTGCCAGAGCACGTCCTTGTTGGCCAACAGGATCATGGCGAGCGTGTACTCGGCCACCGGTTCGGCGTTGGCGTCGGCGCACGAGGTGACGCGGACGCGGCCCAGGACCTCGGGTGCGATCGTTTCCCTGACCGTGCCCCCGGCGTAGGCGATCAGCCCCAGCCGCGGTGCCCGATCGAGGAGTGCAGCGTCGATCGGCGGGCACCCCCAGTGGCCGACGATGACGTCGGCGCGACTGAGCAGATCATCGGCGCGTGGGTCGTCCCATCGCCCGAGTGGTTCGGGGTCGAGTACGTCGCCGACGCTCCCGAGCAGTGCGAGATCAGTGTCGTCGAACAGCCGGACTCCCTCGAAGTTCGCGATCACCAGGTTCGGTCGGGTTGTCATTTTCGCTCCAGCAGGTCTCGGAGAATCGGGAGGTCCGCGGCCACCTGGTCGAGCAGGGCAGCCGCATGGTCGACGCTGGTGAGGAGTCCTGCGACGAACTCGAGCGTCCAGGATCCGGTGAAGCCGTAGCGCCTGATCGTGTCGACTGCCCGTCCGAGCTCATCGTGGACCTGATCCAACGTCGGATGCGACATCGTCGAGAGGTCGAGGTGATTGACGTGGACATGGGTGATGCGCTCGCCCAGCGCGTCGAACTTGGCGGCCAGCAGATCGGGGGAGTCGTGCGTGTGGACGAGCGCCTGCACGAGATGTGACGATCCGGCTCCGTCGAGGATTCGTGACGCGACCGTCGGGTCCTCCGCGACGGAGATCCCCTGGTGGCACTCGCACACGGCAGCGATTCCGTCGAGATCCTCGACCCAGGCCCCGAGCCGGTTGGTGTACGCGTCGATCGCGGACGGATCACTGCCGACGTTGAACTTCACAGCGCTCGCGCCGCATCGCCTCGCTGCATCGGCGACGGCCCGGCGCTCGGCCGGGTCCGCCGCGTCGAACGACACATAGGAGTTGAGGATTCGGATCGGAGTCGCGCTGGTCGCGAACGCCGCCGCGTCGGGGCTTTCCGCAGCGGGCAGGTGGTTCTCCCACAGTTCGAGCCCGTCGAGGGGGAGTTGATCGATCTGATCGAGCCACTCGGCGACGCGGGTACTCGGCGCTCGGTCCGGTCGGACGGTGCCCCAACGGTTGGGCTCGATCGCGACGGTGCCGAGGAGGACGTAGCCGTCGAGTGGCGTCGGGTGGCTCACGGCGGTCGACGCTACGCGGCCCGAACGCCCGGCGTCGTAGGCTCCCGCACCGTGAAGCCGATCACCCCGCCGGAGCTGGCGGCGCTCATCGACGTGTCCGAGCGCCAGCGTGCCGGCGACTGGAGTCTCCGCGCGGCGCTCTGTCGATACGCACAGCCGCAGCCGGTTCGGGTGAGCGCGCTCCTCGACCTCGTGCGCCGGATCGAGTCCGCGCTCGGCGACCACCTCCCGGTCATCAAGAAGCGCGGCGACGACGTCTGGGCGGCGCACCTGGCGGGTGTGGTGACCGCCAACGCCGACATCGCCCCGATCCTCCCGCTGCTCGGGCTTCTCACCGTGATCGACGCGCTCGGCGACACGATCGCCGGGTGGGCCGTTGCTCGGGACGGTGAACGCCCCGACGCCGCGGTCGATGCGGCGATCGAGACGCTCACCCGTTCGGCGGACGAGATCGGGCTTCCCCTACAAGAGCGACCCGGCCCGCCCCGCGGCCGCGGCTAAACGCCCGCTACGCGGGAGCGGGCAGCCAGTCGATCCACGCGTCGGGCACGGTCTGGACCCCGGCGGACGACAGGAGAACCACCGTGCCCCGCGGTGCGATCGGCCGTTTCTTGAGGGACCAGCCGAGATCGGCCAACGAGCGGCTGCCCTTCCTGGCGTTGCAGGGGGCGCACGCGGCGACGACGTTGGTCCACACGTGTTCCCCGCCACGCGACCGCGGCACGACGTGGTCGATCGTCGATGCCGTCCGGTCGCAGTGGGTGAACTGGCAGCGCTTCTGGTCGCGGATCAACACGGCGCGCCGCGACAGCGCGACGTGTTGTCGAAACGGAACCCGCACCATGTAGCGCAGACGGAGGACCGCCGGGACGGGGAACGACCGTGTTGCCGAGTGGATCTCGCCGTCCCCGTTCGCGATGACGTCGACCTTGCCGGCCACAACGAGCCCCATCGCCCGCCGAAGCGGGATGACGTGGAGCGGCTCGAAGGATGCGTTGAGCAACAGCACAGCCACGACCCGCTCCTTTCCTCTGCCTCGGCGGTGCCGCGGCCGTTTCGTCAGAGCATCGTCCCCCGTTGAGGGAGGATCGGCAACAGAATTACATCGAACGGCCCGTGGTGATCGTCATTGGGGGCGACGAACGCGGGCCCGCCGCCTCTCTCCGTCGTCCCAGGAGATCTCAAGCCCGCTGCGCCTCGCCGCGTCCTCGACCAGTGCGACGACCACGGCCGGGTCGGCAACGCGTCCTCCGACGGTGGGTACGGCGGGCAACTCGACGATGTCAGCAGCGCCGGGGACCAGGTCCTCGGCGAACCGATGGATCGTTTCGATGACCGGTGCGAGGTCGTCGGAACTCGAAGCGGCAGGAATCGTGGCGCTGTCCGCCCCGGACCCACCGTGGGTCGGACCGGCGCCGGCCCCGAGCAGCTCCCGTCGCTCGCGGAGGACACTGCGGATACGCCGGTATCCGAACGGCCCGACGATGAGGAGAGCGATGAAGAAGAACACGAGCATCGAGCTCAGCCGGTCTCCGTCGACGGGAGCGTTGGTCGCGAGCGCGGCGGGTGCGGGTCCGAGGATCGCGACGAACATGGCGGCTCGATGATACGGCGAGGGTCGAGTGTGCCATCGACCTCTGGCGCTCGTAGGCTCGGCGCCGTGCAGACCGACCATCTCGCGCCGAGCGGCGCCTCCGATACGACCCCGCTTGTGATCGACGAAGTTCAGTTGGAGCGCCTCGAACGCGACCTCGCCGACGCAGCCGACACCTTGGAGTCGATCGAGCGGATCTGTGCATCCGAAGGCAGCGGGTCCGAGCACGCGGCGGCGATCCGTGCCCTGCTCGACGACGGTCGGTTCTCCCAGCCGATCGCGCAACCCGAATCGCCTGGCCAGGCCTCAGATCTGGTCGGGAATGGTGACGTCGATGCCGTGCAGGAGGTCGACACGATCGTCGAGCCGCCAGTCGCCGCTCGTCCAGACGAGTCGTCGGGCGCCGAGGTTCGACATCCGCTCGAAGGGGGCCCCGAAGCGCCGCTCCACCTGGTAGATCAGACCTCCGTGGGTCACGACCACTACGTCGAGGTCGACATCAGCCACTTCCTGCCCGGAGCCGATGAGCGGGCCGACGCTGGTGCCGACGAGCTCGCCCAGTCCGGCGAGGATCTGCCCGAGCGCTGACATCGCCCGCTCCTCGAGCGCTGTGTCGGCCTCCCACGCCGGTGGTCGGTCGCCGCGATCGAGAAACCCGGGGTACCGCTCTTCGATCTCGTCGCGGGTGAGCCCCTCCCACTCCCCGGCGCACCGCTCCACGAGTCCGGGCAGCGACACAACCGGCCCCACGCCGATCGCCTCCGCCATGATCTCGGCGGTGACGCGAGCCCTTTCCAGCGTCGAGCTGAAGACCGCGTCGACGGTGCCCACCGAAGCTGCCGCCTCGGCCGCTTGACGCCGGCCGGTCGCCGTCAACGGCGGGTCGGCCTGGCCCTGCCAGCGGCCCGAAGCGTTCCAGGTTGACTGTCCGTGGCGTACGAGTAGGAAGCGGATCACGGCGGCCACGGTAGGGCGGAACCATGCGACTACGCTCGATCCGTGCCCACGCTGCGCTTGTTCGCCCAGGCCCGCGTCGCGGCGGGCACCGGCCGCGATGAGCTACCGGGCGGCACCGTCGGCGAGGTTCTGGACGCAGCCGTTTCCCGTTTCGGGGACGACTTCGCGGCGGTGCTCGACGTATCGAGCATCTGGGTGAACGGGGTGGACGCCGACCGCTCCACGGTCGTTTCGACAGCCGATGAGGTGGCGGTGCTGCCACCGGTGTCCGGTGGGAACAGCTGAGGTGAAGGCGTTGGTTCTCAACTTCTTCGACCGGTACGCGGTCCGTCAGCGCGCCGGCGGTCCACGACTGCGGTTCGGCGTCGCCTGGTTCGTTTGCCTGATGGCAGTGCTGTTATCGGGATCGTTCGCGGTGACCGTCCTGTTTGCTGTCGCCGCGGGCGTGGCCGCCCTTCAGACGGCGGGCGCCTGGCGCTCGCGCAAGGTCAAGGTCAACCAGGCCGTCGCCGGTTCCGGCGCGGCGCTGATGACGCTCGCTGCCTGGCACGGCAACAGGGCCGTCGGCGTGGCCCTGCTGATCGTGGTCGTCGCGGCAGTCCTCTTGGGAGCAGACACCAAGATCGATAGGACCACCCTGGGAAGGGGCTCGTTCACTCGTGAACGGCTGTCGTCGCATCTCCCCATCGCGTCGGCGACACTGCGCTCCTGCCTGTTCGTCGGCCTCGCTGGCGCCGCGACCGTCCAGGTGCACCGGACCGACCCGATGTCGTTCCTGTACCTCGTTTCGGTCGCCTGCGTCTACGACTCCGGCGACTACCTGGTCGGCAGCGGTTCACGTCGTCGCATCGTCGGCACGATCGCTGGGCTGATCGGCGTCGTCGTCGTGGTACTCGCCATGACGGCTATCCAGCCTGCCCCGCTGAAGGTCGACAGCGACGTCCGGTGGCTCGGACTCGCCATGGGGCTGGCCTGCCCGTTGGGCCAGTTGCTCGCGTCGTGGACACTCCCGAACGCCCGAGCCAAAGCCCCGGCACTGCGCCGCCTCGACTCCTGGCTGATAACCGCGCCCGCGTGCCTCGTCGGACTCTGGATCCTGACGTAGCGTCGCCCCGATGGGTCCCACGGCCTACGTCTCAGCTTTTGCCAGAATGTGCCGATGGAAGGTGAACCGATGATCGACCGCCCAGGTCCCCAGGAGCCCATCGTGATCACCGAACTCGACGAACTGCTGCTCACCAACGACCTCGGGTCGTTGTCCACTCGTCCGATCCACGACCTTCGCGCGCTTCGCGAGCAGCTCGGCGAGATCGAGGCGGGCCTGTCGTTCGCCAGGCGTATGGCACAGGGGCGTCTCGACATCGTTCTCGCCGAGTTCCACTCGCGACTCCAGGGGCGGGCCGAAACCGCTCAGGAACTCGTCGGCAGGCTCCCCGAGGTGTTGTCGGGTCAGGTTCGCGGCACCGGTCAGCCACGGGCGGTGCGCGACGTCGAGTTCCCCCCGTTCACCGAGCAGATCCTCGGCGAACTCGATCAGCTTCTCCACCCGACCGAGTTGACCGGCATCGACGATCTCGGCGTCGACGATCTCGACGCGGCGGCTCAGCGGGTCAGCGCATTCGAGCGTTCGTTGTCGGCGAAGCGCAGCGAGGTGCACCGCCTCATCGACGAGGTGCAGGAGGAGATCATCGGGCGCTACCGCAATGGATCAGTGAGCGTCGACGACCTCCTCCAGGGCTGACCCGCACCCGCAGATGGTGTCCGGACGGGGCCAGGTGCCGTACCCTGAAACCATGAAGGACGAGATCGACAAGCGCTGGCACGAGCTCGGCGAGTTCATCCGCGAGCAACGGAATGTCGGTCAGATGTCGCTTCGGAAGCTGAGCGAGCTCGCCGGAGTGTCCAACCCGTACCTCAGCCAGATCGAGCGCGGGCTGCGCAAGCCGTCGGCTGAGATCCTGCAACAGATCGCCCGCGCTCTCGAGATCTCCTCCGAGACGTTGTACGTCCGCGCCGGCATTCTCGACGAGCCCGACGGAATCCCGGATCTGATCGGTGAGATTCGTCGCGACCCGTTCATCACCGAGGAACAGAAGAAGACCCTCGTGCGGATCTACGAGTCGTTCCGCAAGGAGAACGAGTCGGCCGCCTCCGACGCGTGAGGACGTACCCTCGGGGTCGATCGGGAATCGTGCGCCCGGAACCGTGGTTGAGTGAGCCGTGAACTCCGTGGCCATGCTTTCGCTGCACACATCGCCCTTGGCTCAGCCGGGCGAGGGCGACAGCGGTGGGATGAACGTCTACGTGCGCGAGTTGGCCGGCTCGCTGGCCCAGGCGGGTGTGCCGACGTCGGTCTACGTTCGCCGCTGGCGTGACGACCTCCCCGCAAGGGTGCCCGTCGAACCGCTGCTCGAAGTAGTGCACGTACCGGCGGGGCCAGCAACGCTCGCGAAGGAGGACCTGCCGGCGATCGCCGATGATTTCGCCGACTGGGTTCGTCACGACGTCGCGTCGCGTGGCGAAGCGACCGTGCTTCACGCGAACTACTGGCTGTCGGCGGTCGCCGCCCACCGGCTGAAGCACGAGTTGGGGCTTCCGCTCGTAACCACGTTCCACACGCTTGCAGCGGTGAAGACCGCGGCCGGGGACCACGAACCGGGGGACCGGGCGACGGCTGAGCGCGCCGTGGCCGGTTGTTCCGACGCGGTCACCGCATCCAACCGTGTCGAGGCCGACCACCTCATCGAGCACTGCGGAGTGGACCCGTCTCGGATCGAGATCGTTCCGCCCGGTGTCGATCACGCGTTCTTCTCGCCCGGCGATCGGACCGGTGCCCGGTGGGCGTTGGGCCTGGGGGCCGAACCCGTTCTCCTCTTCGTCGGTCGTGTCCAACCACTCAAAGGCCTCGACGTTGCAGTCGCCGCGCTCGGTGCCATGGAGGACCAGAGCGTGACCCTGGTCGTCGTCGGCGGGCCGAGTGGCGTGGGCGGAGAGGCGGAGTTCCGCCGGGTGAAGGAGATGGTCTCCGAGCTCGGTCTCGAACGCCGGGTCCGCTTCGTGGACCCCCAGCCTCACCACCTGCTGTCGACCTACTACCGAGCCGCCGATCTGTGTGTCGTTCCGAGCCGCTCGGAGTCATTCGGCCTCGTCGCGGCAGAGGCCATGGCGTGCGGAACTCCGGTGGTTGCCGCTGCCGTCGGGGGGCTCACGACGTTGATCGACCAAGGGAACAACGGGCTGCTTCTCGCCGACCGCGACCCGGTGTCGTGGGCGGCTGCGCTCGACGACCTCGTCGGACACCCCCTAAGGCGCGCCGAGATGGCCGCAGCGGCAGCTGAGCAAGGGCGGCGTTATACCTGGTCAACCACAGCCGCACGCCTCCGACGTGTGTACAGCGACCTCTCCCACGGGAGGGTCGAGGCAGTTTGCGGGGCGACGCGATGACAAGCGGGTTCGACGAGGACATGCCGGCGTCGTCGCCCGAAGAGCTGGCCCGGCTCGCCGGCGTGATCGATGCGTGGGCCCAGCGGCAGATCGACGAACCCTGGGTCGCCCACGTGGAACGCGGCGAGGGCGACGAGCACCGCTGGTTCATCCGCGTCAACGGTGAGGAGAAGTCGGTCTTCTCGGTGTGGTTCCTCCTGAGGCAACGGTCGCTGTTGGCGGAGACCTACGTGCTGCCGGCCCCCGAGGAGAACGCCGCCAAGGTCTACGAGTACGTCCTTCGCCGAAACATGTCGATGTTCGGGATGTCGTTCGCCATCGGTGAGGAGGACGCGATCTACCTCAAGGGCGAGGTGCACAACCGCGACATCACCGACCGTGAGCTCGACCGGCTGCTGGGCACGGCCTATCTCCAGACTGAGCAGTGCTTCCGGCCTGCCATGCGCCTCGCGTTCGCCTCCAAGTTCAAGGGCTGACAACCCGAACGGGATCAGGCATCGACGCGTCGCCGGGGTTTCCCGGGCACCCGGCAGGGACACCGTCTAGCTTCTGACGTCATTGGACCACGGCTGGGTGGTGCCGAGGAAGGGGTGACCATGGTGCACGCTGCGCTTCGCGACCTGCTGTTCCGGCGGAGGAGGTACCTCATCTCCACGTTCGGGTGCGGCCTTGTTTTCGCCATCGGCCTGGTGATGACCGGGCTGTCCGACGCCTTTCCCGTCGAGTGGGAGCGGACCATTCAGGCGCTGGGGGCGAAGTCGTTCGTAACTCCGGCTCAGCTCAGTGGCCCGTTCTCCGGTGCCAGTCCCTTCGAGGGCGACCGCCTTCCCGCCGGTGTCGACCCGATGGCGTTCGCAGTACAGACGGCAACGCTCGACGAGCCGATCACGGTGGCGATGCTCGGCCTCGTGCCACGCTCCGCGTCGGTTCCGGAGATCGAGAGCGGTAGGGGCTTCGAGAACGCCGGCGAGGCGATCGTCTCCACCAGGTCCCCTTTCGGGATCGGGGACACAATCCTGGTGTCGAGTCATGAGCTTCGCGTTGTCGGAACGCTCGGCGACCTGTCGGTCAACGGAGGAATGCCGGTCGTCGTGGTGCCCCTCGGTGACGCTCAGGAGATCCTCTACCGAGGGCTTCCGCTCGTGGGAGCCGGAATCATCCGTTCCGACGAACGACCCACCGCCCCCGACGGGCTTCAGGTGCAATCGGCGGCCACCGCGCGAACCGACGCGCTCCGACTCCTCGCCTCGGCACGCAAGTCGATCGATTTCGTGAAGGTCCTGCTGTGGCTCGTCGCCGCGTTGATCATCGGTTCGGTCACCTTCCTGTCGGTCATCGAGCGCCTGCGGGACTTCGCCGTCTTCAAGGCGATCGGCACCTCGGTTCCCGGAATCGCCGCCGGAGTCATGCTGCAAGCGGTGGCGCTCGCACTGGTCAGCTCGGTGCTCGGTGTCGGCCTCGGATGGCTCATCGCGCCGGTGTTTCCGCTTCCCGTCGTCATCTCGCCGGTCGCAGCGCTGCTGCTTCCGGCGCTGGGAGCGGCGGTCGGGTTGATGGCGAGCCTCTTCGGATTGTCGCGGGTCCTCAAGGTAGAGCCGGCGCTCGCGTTCGGAGGAGCAGCATGAGCACACCGAGCTTCCCCGCGACCGAGGACCGGTCCGTGCCGGCTGCACGTGACCTGGTGCTGGCTGACGTCGCGGTGGAGTACGGCAGCGGTGTGGCATCGGTACGGCCGGTCAACGGGTTCAGCTGCACGATCCCCGACGGCTCCCTCGCGCTGCTGCTGGGGCCGAGCGGCTGCGGCAAAACCACGCTCCTGTCCTGTCTCGCGGGGATCCTTCACCCGACCGAGGGGACCGTCCGCCACGGTGACGTCGAGATCTCCTCGCTCGGCGGAGCGGCGCTCACCGCCTATCGCCGCCACGGTGTCGGCATCGTGTTCCAGGCGTTCAACCTCGTTGCCAGCCTCACCGCTCTCGACAACGTGGCGTTGCCGCTTCGCGGCTCGGGAAGACGTCGGAGCGATGCGCGGGCTCGATCGGCGGAGTTGCTCAACGAAGTCGGGCTCGCCGACCGGATGTCGCATCTCCCCGGACAGCTTTCGGGCGGCCAGCAGCAGCGGGTCGCGATTGCCCGGGCCCTCGCGCTCGATCCCCCGCTCATCCTCGCCGACGAGCCGACCGCCCACCTCGACTACGTGCAGGTCGAAACGACACTCCGCATCCTGCGCCGTCTCGCTGCGCCGGGTCGCATCGTGGTGGTCGTCACCCACGACGACCGTCTGCTCCCCCTCGCCGATCAAGTGATCGAACTTCTTCCGCACCGACCCCTGACCCCGGCCGCGAAGCGGGTGACCGTGGAGCTCTCGACGGGCGACGTCCTCTTCGAGCAGGGCGCGACATCGGACTACATCTACGTCGTGCGGGAAGGCGAGGTCGAGATCGTTCGGACCCCACCAGGAGGGTCTCCCGAACGCCTTGCCGTGGAGGGTCCTGGCCACTACTTCGGCGAGATGGGCCCGCTTTTTCAACTCCCTCGGTCGGCGACGGTCCGGGCAACGGCGCCGACGCTGCTTGACGGGTACAGCGTGGACGCGTTCCGCGACGAGTTCGGCCTCGAGCGCCTCGAAGGCTTGGTCACCCGTCGGTAGACGGGTAGCCCCCAAATCACAACTCATTTCAGATCACCTGTTGCTTTTTCATCCAGGGTGTTGTTACCTGAGCCTCCAAGGCCGGAGGGTGCAGCACCGGACGTCGGGGAAGCGGACCGATGTGAGCACCCTCCGGCCTTCACGCTGTTTCTTCGTTCCATTGCCACCGGTTTCGGCCTTGCGCCTACGCTCTTGCGGTGACTCGACTGCAGATCATCGGTGGCGGACGAATGGGCGAGGCGCTCGTCGGCGGAGTGCTCGCCGCCAAATGGGCCGACGCGACTGACGTCCGCATCGTCGAAGCTGTCGAAGGTCGCCGTGCCGAGCTCCGAGCGACGTTCCCCGGGGTCGAGGTCACCGATTCGCCAGCACCGTCGGACGGAACGATCGTCGCCACCAAGCCCGCCGGAATCGCTGCGGCGACCACCGCGGCGACTGCCGCAGGCGGGGGACGGATCCTGTCGATCGCCGCGGGGGTCACGCTCGCACAACTCGAAGCCGCGGCCGGGCCCGGTGTGCCCGTCGTGCGCGCGATGCCGAACACCCCAGCCCTCATCCGCTCCGGAGCGACGGCGATCTCTGGAGGCTCGGCAGCCTCCGACGAGGATCTCGACTGGGCGGAGTCACTCCTCGGAGCGGTCGGTGTGGTGGTTCGGGTGACCGAGTCGCAACTCGACGCCGTCACCGGGCTCTCGGGTTCAGGTCCCGCCTACGTGTTCCTCGTGGCCGAAGCGATGATCGACGCCGGCGTCGCCGCTGGCCTGCCACGCGATCTGGCGACGGTTCTCGCCAACCAGACCCTGCTCGGCTCGGCTCGACTGCTGTCCGATGGAACGCCGCCTGCCGAACTGCGCGCCGCGGTCACGTCGCCGGGGGGCACGACGGCGGCCGGCGTTCAGGTCCTCGAGCGTGCGGCGGTCCGCGCAGCGGTGGTCGACGCCGTCGCCGCGGCGCGTGACCGCGCCGTCGAGTTGTCGTCATGACCGAGTCGTCACCGAGCAGCGGTCAGCTCCGCTACGACACGGTCACGCTGCTGAGCGACATGGGCACCGTCGACGGCTTCGTCGGAGTGGTGCATTCCGTCATTCGACAGATGGCGCCAGGCGTCGGTGTGGTCGACCTCTCCCACGGGGTTGCGCCGTTCGACGTTCGTGGGGGGTCGCTGACGCTCGCTCGCAGCGTCCAGTACCTGTGCCCCGGTGTCATCGTGGGACTCGTGGACCCTGGGGCGGGCGGTCCGCAACGGCCCATCGCGCTTGAGGTTGCTGGGGGTGCGGCGGTGCTGATCGGTCCCGACAACGGACTGCTGGCTCCGGCAGTGGGGATGATCGGTGGCGCTGAACGTGCGGTCGTGCTCGACGACCCGACGTATCACCTCCCCACCTCAGCGACCACCTTCGCCGGACGCGACGTGTTCGCTCCGGTCGCTGCGCACCTCTGCAACGGGATTGCGCTGACCGATCTCGGAACCGAGGTCGACCCGGCGACGCTGATGCCGGGTCTCGTACCTCTCACGAGCGTGGAGCACGACGGCGATGGGGTGCCGGTCTTGTCGGCGGAGGTGTTGTGGGTTGACCACTTCGGCAACGCCCAGCTCAACGTCGACCCCGACGAGATCGACGGTTGGGGCGACCGCCTGCACGTCAGGGTCGGTTCCACCGTGAGGACGGCGGCGCGGGTGCGGGCGTTCGCCGAGCTGGGCACCGGCGAGATCGGTGTGCTCGTCGACGCGGACGGTCTCGTCGCACTGGTGGCCGACCGCCACGCCGCGGCCGACGAGCTCGGTATCACCACCGGTGATGCTGTGACACTGACGCCCCTCGGCGACGAGGGAACTCCGGTTGGCACCCGCACCGCAGTGACGATCGGGCGTCGTTCCGACGATGACAAGGAGAGTCCGACATGAGGAAGGGAACCACGATCGTGATCGTGCTCCTGCTCATCGCGTTGGTCGCTGCGGCGGCGCTACAGCTCGGCCTCGCGACGCGCTGACGGGGCCGTCGCGTTCGCGAGAGCGCCGCGGCTACAGGCGCGACGCCACCCGGTCACGGGTGAAGCGCCGCAACCCGCCGCGCACGAGCAGGAGAGCGATCGCCCACACGACGATGCTGGCGACGAAGATCCAGTACGGCTCCATCATGAGGAGCCCGCTCGTCTGCCCGACCGACGCCAGGATGAGCGGCATGATCACTGCGCCGCCGAGCTGGTTCGCCTCCTGAGTCGTTCGCGCCCGCGCGCTGACCCTGACCATCACGCCGAGCCCGAGCATCGCGACAGCGGGTGCGAGGAACACGATCAACCCGACCCACCGCCACGTCGGCACGAACACGCGACCCATCACCGGCCACGCCACGACGTTGGCCGCGACCGAGTAGAGAGCGAACCCGATCCACGACACCGCAACGGTCGGCAGGAACGCGAACAGCACCTTCGAGACGAAAAGATCACGTTCCTCGACAGGGAGGTGAAGGAGCGATTCGAGTGTCCTGCGTTCCTTCTCGCCGGCGAAGGAGTCGGCAGCCAGGGCGGAACTGATCATCATCGGCACGATCAGGAACAGCGGCGCGACAAGGTAGCCGAGCACCAACTCGAGGAGTCGTTGCTGCGCCGGCAGGGCGGACAGATCCCGGGCGATCGGCCCGGGCAGCTGTTCGAGGAAGCGTCCGAGGTCCGGCGGGGTTCCCGCCCGCGCGTAGATCGCGATGCCCACGGGCAGCCCGACAAGAAGGACGAACGGCACGACGAGCAGCGGGAGCACGATCGAGCGCGACCGACGCGCAGCCGCCATGTCCTTGCTCAACAGTGCCCGCACGACGTCGTGGTTCAGCCGGCGGGAAGCCGCAGGGCGGTCTACGGCGTCAGCGGCCCCATCGGCACGTCGCTCCAACGAGGTGGCAGAGGCGAGCAGCGTCACGCGGCGATCTCCTGCTGGACGGCGAAGTAGACGTCCTCCAAGCCCTTGGGCAGGGATCTGGTTCCGTACACCCGGCCCCCCGAGGCCACGACGTCGGCGACGACGGAGGGGATGGCGTCCCGGCCGGGCACCGAGACGAGCGCGCCGTCGGCGACCGGGCGAACCGCTCGGACGGTGACAAGGCCTCGCAGCGTCGCCTCGACCTCCGGCGTCGGCGGGCCGCCGAGGTCGAGGTACACGTCGAGGAACGGCCAGCGGGCCGCCGCGAGCTCCTCCGGTCGACCGAACGCGGCCAGCCGCCCGTGGTGCATCACGGCCATCAGATCCGCGCTGGTGCCGGCCTCCCCGAGGAAGTGGGTGCACAGAACGATGGTGCGGCCCCGTTCGCGGGCGCTGTGATCGATGAGCTCCATCACTGCCCGGGCACCGGCGGGGTCGAGACCTGACGTCGGCTCATCGAGGAAGAGCACCTCGGGATCGTGCAGGAGCGCCCGGGCCAACGCTACGCGTCGACGCTGTCCGGTGGAGAAGCCCTGGCAGAGCTGCCCGGCCTGTCGGGACATGTCGAATCGCTCAAGCAGGTCGTCGATCCGGGCCCTGGCCGTCTTTCCGCGCAACCCCCGCAGCCGAGCGGTCGACTCGAGGTTCTCCAGCGCTGTCAACCGGTCGTCCAACCCGGCGTTCTCGGTGACGACCCCGGTCCTCCGTCGCACGTCGGTCCCGTGGATCGCGGGGTCGAGACCGAGGACACGACACGAGCCCGAGTCCGGTCGGAGGACCCCGTTGAGCAGCCGGATCGTGGTCGTCTTGCCGGCACCGTTGTTGCCCAGCAGTGCCAGCACCGATCCACGAGGCACGTCGAAACTCAGGTCGTCGACGGCGACTCCGCTCGGGAAGAAGCGGGTCACGCCTGAGCAGCGGAGGGCGAACTCAACCGAGGAGGGCATCGACGGTTTCCAGCACGAGCGCCACCTGGGTGGGCGAAGCCGGCGGAGCGACCGGCGGTTGCGACGCCGTGGTGTCAGCTGGCGTCGTCGGTGGCTCGGTTGCGGCCAGTTCCTCGGGGGGCGGCGCCGCTGTGGTCGGAGCGGGTGCTGCTGCGACGGCGGTCGCCGGCCTGGCGGGGGTTGACGGCGCAGCTGGCGGTGCTGGTGCTGGTGCCGGCATCAGTGACATGAACCGGTGCGTCGTGAACATGCGGTCGCCGTCCCACACCACTCCGATGCCGACGAATCGATACGCGGGATCGACGAGGTTCTCGTAGTGCTTGGGACTGGCGACGAACGCGTCGAAGAGCGAGTCGACCGTGCCGCCGACCCCGACGTTCTCACCGAGCTTCTGCCAGTCGGCACTGATCCCGGAGTCGAGGTGATCGGTGTGGAAGATGTTTCCGGCGTCCTTCATGGTCTGCGCCCAGATCCGGGCCTGTCCGGTGAGCTCCGGGTCGATCGCGAGCGTCGGGAGGCCGAGCGACGCGCGGAGGCCGTTGATGCGACCGACGAATGCCTGCTTTTCCGCGTCGCCCCAGACCGGGGCTTGTCGCGTAGACGCACCGGCGTTGTGGAGGAGCCCGGGGCGCGGATTGGACGGCGTCCCGACGATCGCGGGCGGGCCGATCATGAGTCCCGTCGTCAGCAACGCCGCCAGTGGCACAGCGAGCCGAATCGTGTTGCTGCGGACCGGTCGGACGATGCGCGCCGGCACGGATGTGATGCGAGGCATCGAGGTCCTACTCCTTCGGCGGCCGAGCCCCATGCAGTGCCGCACCTCTTGCTTCGGTCCCGCAGCGGGTGACCTTGAACAGTCGGCGTCGGCCCTCTGCATCGGTCGCGTCTGGCCTGGCAGCGCTACCCTTGCGTCGGTCCGGTTTCCCGAGGAGCAGCGTGTGAATCTGGCGACGATCTTCGATCGGCACCCCGATACTGCCGTGGCGTTCATCAGTCGCGGCAAGAACACGACCTACGGGGAGCTGCGCGAGCAGGTTGCGGGCTATCGAGCCGGGTTGATCGACCTGGGGCTCGAACCGGGGGATCGTGTCGCGATCATCTGCGGCAACAACTGGTACTTCGTCGCCGCCTACCTCGCCACTCTCGGTGCAGGGCTTGTCGCGGTTCCGCTGAACCCCATGAGTCCACCACTGGAGCTGTCCGGCCAGCTCGCCACGGTCGGCGCCCGGGGCGTCGTGATCGGTCCGACCGCTCGGACGATGTTCGAGACGATGGACCGCTCGACGGTGCCGACGGTCGACGTGTTCATCGGCTGCGGATTCGTTCCCGAGGGCGGAGTGAGCCACGAGGAGTTGGTGGCGCGCGACGGCGCGCCGATCGTCGAACGTGACGACGACGACCTGGCCGTGTTGATGTTCACCAGCGGCACCGCCGGTTCCCCGAAGGCGGCGATGCTCACCCACGGCAACCTGCGGGCGAACATCGCTCAGGTTCTCTCGACGCCGGGTAACGAGCAGAATCCCGACGACGTGGTGTTTGCTGTGCTGCCGATGTTCCACATCTTCGGACTTAACGTCGTACTCGGTGTGACCTTCGCTGTGGGTGCCCGCCTGTTGTTGGTGGAGCGCTTCGACCCGATCTCCGCGATCGAGTCCATCCAGAAGCACCAGGCGACCGTCATCACCGGCCCGCCCACGATGTGGGCGGCGTGGGCGGGACTCCCCGAGGCTCCCGACGGAGCGTTCGCGTCGGTTCGTATCGCCGTCTCCGGCGCCGCCCGCCTCCCCGATGAGGTCGCTCGCACCATGGATCGGCGCTACGGAATCCAACTCATCGAGGGCTACGGATTGACCGAGGCGTCGCCGGTCGTGACCTCAGCCGTGGCCACGTCAGCTCCGATCGGGTCGGTGGGGGTTCCCTTGCCGGGGCTCGAGGTCCGCCTCGTCGACGAGGACGGGGACGACGTTCTGATCGGCGATTCCGGCGAACTGTGGGTGCGCGGGCCGAACGTGTTCGCCGGTTACTGGGGCGACCCCGAGGCGACCGCCAGAACGATCAACTCCGACGGATGGCTGATCACCGGTGACGTCGCGACGGTCGACGACGACGGTTTCCTGTTCCTCGTCGACCGGGTCAAGGACTTGATCATCGTGTCGGGGTTCAACGTGTACCCCGCCGAGGTCGAGGAGGTGCTCATGTCGCACCCGGCGATCGACGCGTGCGCCGTGGTCGGCGTTCCCCACCCCTACTCGGGGGAAGCGGTGAAGGCGTATGTCGTGGCGGTGAAGGGTGAGTCGATCGAGGAGGACGAGGTCGTTCGGTTCTGCGCCGGTCGCCTCGCCCGATACAAGTGCCCCGAGAAAGTGTGGTTCGTCGACGAGGTTCCACAGGGGATGGGGGGCAAGGTTCTCCGCCGCGCGCTCCGCTGAACCCCGAGTTCGTGCCTTTGTGAAATTGTGCACGAGCCGGGTACCCTCCGAAGCATGGTCGGGTCACCCTCCGGACAATCGATCCCCGAGGCGACCGTGTCCCGCCTTCCGCTGTACCTCCGCAGCCTGCAGGAGTTGATGGACGAGGAGCTGTCGACGGTGTCGTCGGAGCGCCTCGCGGAGATGGCCGGCGTCAACGCCGCGAAGGTTCGCAAGGACCTGTCGTACTTCGGCAGCTACGGCACCCGCGGTGTCGGCTACGACGTCGAGTACCTCCTGCTGCACATCCGTCGTGAGCTGGGACTCACCCACGACTGGCCGTGTGTCATTGCCGGAATGGGCAACCTCGGCCAAGCGCTCGCCAACTACGGAGGCTTCTCCGATCGCGGCTTCGTGATCGCGGCGCTCGTCGACGCCAACCCCGACAAGGTCGGCACCACCGTCGAGGGCGTGCCGATCAGCCACGTGGACGACCTCGACGATCTGGTTTCCCGGCTCGACATTCACATCGGCGTCATCGCGACGCCGGCGCATGCTGCCCAGGACGTCGCTGACCGGATGGTCGCCGCGGGCGTCACGTCGATCCTGAACTTCGCCCCGACGGTCATCACCGTCCCCGATGGCATCCTCGTGCGCAAGGTGGACCTGGCCGTCGAGCTGCAGATCCTCAGCTTCTACCAGGAGCGCCGGCAGGCCGGTGCGAGCCTGACCGGAGCGTGACCGGGGTGTCGATCGCGAGCATGAGTTCGGTGCGAGCGAACCGGATTGCGGCTGGCACGACCGGGCGACGTTGGGGGAAACTGGATTCCGGCGCGGAGCAGTCGCCCATCACGAAAGCTCAGGTGCATCTGTGTCCACGGTCGTAGCGATCGGTGTAACTCATCGCAGCGCTCCGCTCTCCCTCCTCGAGCGGCTGGCGCTCGATCCAGCGTTGCTCGAAAAGCACCTCCACGACCTGCTCGCGAGGGAGCACATCAACGAGGCGGTCGTCCTCTCGACCTGCAACCGACTGGAGATCTTCGTCGGGGCAGAGCGGTTCCACGGCGCCTATCGCGACGTGCGCGACTTCATCAGCGACATCACGTTCCTGCCCCCCGATGAGTTCGCCGACCACCTCGAGGTCACTCACGACGGCGACGCAGTGCGACACCTGTTCTCTGTGGCCGCCGGCCTCGAATCGGTCGTCGTCGGAGAGCATGAGATTCTCGGCCAGGTCCGCGATGCGTGGACTGCGGCGCAGGAAGCGGGAGCGGTGGGGGCGTCGCTCAACCTGCTGTTCCGCCACGCGCTCGAGGTCGGCAAGCGGGCTCGAACCGAGACCGACATCGCCCGCCACGTCACGTCGGTGTCCCACGCAGCGGTGATCATGGCCGACGATCACGTCGGCTCACTCGCAGGTCGTTCGGTCGCGGTAGTCGGCGCCGGGTCGATGGCCCGCGGGGTTGTCGACTTCGTCACCGCTCGCGAGGCTGCCAGCGTCACGATCCTGAATCGCACGCCGGACAACGCCCGCGAGCTCGCCGGAGACGCCCACCGCTGGGGTCCGCTCGAGGACCTGCCGGCTCGCCTGGCCGACACCGACGTCG
>JAIBBP010000033.1 GCA_019694615.1 Microthrixaceae bacterium
CGTCGCGCAGGTCCCACTCGATGTCGTCGTATGGATCCCGGCCGGGTGTCGTGTTCACACGGCGAAGTCCGAGGCCAACCTGGTTATCGGTCAACGACATGGGGGTGCTCCTGGATTCACTCATGGGCGCGCAACAGCACACCCTGGACGTCGGCTCGAAGTGACTCCGACGACCACGGAGATGGGGACGGTGAGGTGGGGCCGTGACGTTGGCGTCGGGCGGAGGTAGGGAGCGAACCGGCACACACCGCCTCGCTCGACACCTCCAGCACCCGTCCTGCCTGCCAAGGGAGACGAGACGCAGCCACCAATCCAAACGCGCACGTCACGGCCCGTGCGATGGAGACTAGAGACTTCGCTCTGTGGGAGAAAAGGGGAACAACGTGTGAATAACCGGGGAACGATGTGCATGAGCGTCCTCCTCTTCCGCGATCCTGCCACCGAGCGCGTTCGTGCAAGCGGATGCCGCGTTCAACATCGGTCACACCCCGGCTCTTCCATGCGCACCGATGTAATCTCAGCCACTTCCGGTCATCCACCGCCTGGGTACAACGTTGTGGACACACGACGAGGGAGAATCTTTGAGCGACATGGACCCGCGAAGCCCCCGATTGCGTTCGATCCGCCACGGGGAGGTCGTGAACGGCCCCCTGGTGATCTCCCGGGAGTCGAGGGACCACCCCGACGGCCGTCCGTGGGTTTACGCCAACATGGTCACCACGATCGACGGCGCGGCAACTGTCAACGGCACGTCCGGCGACCTCGGCGGGACCGCAGACCGGGAGTTGTTCGCGGCGCTGCGGAGTGAGGCGGACGTGATCGTGGTGGGCGCTCAGACCGTGCGAGCGGAGCGGTACCGCCTGCCCCGACCTCCCGACCCGGCAGCGGCGACGAGCCGCGCCCACCGAGGCCAGGCACCGATGCCACGACTCTGCATCGTGACGCGACAGCTCGACCCGCTCGACGTTCCGTCGCTCGTCGACGACCTGCCCGAGACGCCGACCGAGCCGTGGCAGCGCCCGCTTGTCGCCACCACCACCGCTGGCGCCGGCAGGTTCGCGCATGATCCACGGTGGGATGCCATCAGCCTCGGCGACGACGAGGTCGACCTCGGCGATCTGGTGCGCCACCTCGGCGAACGAGGGCTCCGGCGGATCCTGTGTGAAGGTGGCCCGACGCTGCTCGCCCAGTTCGGCGCTTCCGACCTGATCGACGAGTGGAACTTCACGATCACACCCGTGGTTGTCTCCGGTGATGCGGTACGCCCGGTGCATGCTGCGACCCCCGCAGATGTGTGGTTGGAGATTGATCGACTGCTGATCGCCGACGACTCGACGATGTTCGTGCGCTACCTCACCCGCCGAGGCCCGGCAGGTCGCGCGGGATAATCAGACGCTGGCCGGGCCGAACGACAGTGCCCCCGTTTGCATCGGCGAGCGCTGCAACGACCGCTCGGCGATCGGCGTCGAGGTCGAGCGTGCCGGCGATGCTCCACAACGAGTCGCCCAGCGCGACGTCGTAGGAGGCCGGCACCGAGCTTGCGCCGGAGCCGACCGCGGGCGTCGCCTGACCGGACAGGACCTGCGCCGCCACCAGAGCCAAGACGATGGCGACCACCGCGACGAGGCACCGTCGTTGAAGGAACATCCGGCGCCGCCGCAACGCCGAATCGGATCGACCTCCCTCGAGGAGAACGAGACCTGCGGCTCGAGCTGCTCTCGGAGCACCGGTAGTGAGCGGGAGAGGTTGGGACTGCGGGACGAACGAAAGTGCCATATCGGTGATTCTCCTCGGCACCCCTGACAGTGAGCCGGGGGCGATCCTGAACGGTCGGTCGTGTGCTTGTCGGGCGGTCCGTCGAACAGACCTTCGAACAGCTGTTCGCCATTGGACACGAACGATTGTTCGATGTCAAGGTCGAACACGTGTTTGTTCGTTCGTGCTACGGTACAAACGTCTGTTCGGGCCGCACGCTCCGAGCGGCAACCGTCCATCCCGCCAAGGTCCGATCCCGTCCGATCCCGCAAGGAGCCGACATGACCAGCAACTCCCCCACCCCGCCGCTCCATGGCGAACCCGAGCCACTCACCGATCGGCAACGCGCCGTTCTCGATGCGATCGAGCAGACAGTCAACGAACGGGGCTACCCACCGTCAGTCCGCGAGATCTGCGCCGCAGTCGGCCTCACGTCGCCGTCGACCGTTCACACGCATCTCTCCAGCCTCCAGAAGATGGGCTATCTCCGCCGCGACCCCACCAAGCCCCGGGCGATCGAGGTCCGCTTCGACCCTGGCACCGGAGCGACCGCCGATCGGGCCGCGGTCAAGCACATCCCGCTCATCGGCGACGTCGCCGCCGGCACCGGCGTGTTGGCGCACGAGAACGTCGAGGAGCTGATGCCGCTCCCGGCTCAGTTCACCGGCGACGGCGAGCTGTTCATGCTGCGAGTCCGGGGCGACTCCATGATCGACGCCGGCATCTTCGACGGTGACTTCGTCGTGGTGCGCCGTCAGGCGACGGCAGACAACGGCGACATCGTCGTGGCGGGGATCCCGGGCGAGGAGGCCACCGTCAAGACGTTCCAGCAGAAGGGCGACACCATCACCCTCGTGCCCGCCAACGAGCGTCTGTCCGACATGGTCTTCGCTTCGACAGACGTCTCCCTGTTCGGCAAGGTGGTCACCGTCCTCCGCAAGCTGTAGGCGTCCCGCGACGGTTCGTCGGCAGCGGAGGGTTGCCACCCCAGCCCACGGCGGGGGGGGGTGGTAGCCCTCCACCGACGAGGCGGCAGGCACGCTGTCGCCGCGTCTTGACATCGGCCACCATGACCCCGTGAGCACGAACCGCCCAGGGCCGATCCCTGCCTTCCACGCGCCGGCCACGGACGCGCCGGCCCAGTCGCGGTGAGTCGATCGTCCTTCCACTGGATTGCCTACCGCGGGCAACGATTCTGGCGCCGGCGTCCGATCGCGGGATGGACGACTTCGCTCCTGCTCGTAGTCGTGCTCTCGATGATCACGTTCGCTGCGGCGGGAGCACAACGGACGCTGTCGATGAGCGACCGCTACGAGCAGCGCTTTGGCGGATCTGTCGATGCGACCGTCGCGCAGTCAACCGGAGCTCCCCGCACGGCCGAGCTCGAGGGGCTGGCGTCGGTCGACCGTGTTCACTCGATCACGTTCACATTCGGCGCATTGGTTCGTCCCGACGGCGACTTCGCCAACGCGATCGTGTTCTACGGAGCATCGGACACGTTCGAGGCATTCGGGAGCCGGATCGTTCGAGGCCGGTCGCCTCATGCCGTCGACGAGTTCGCTGTGTCGGTCGACTTCCTGGAAACCAACGACGCCCGGATCGGTGACCGTTTCAGGCTCGTCACGCTCACCCAGGAGCAGGGCGACACCAGCGGATTCGATACTCCGCCCGACGAGATCGCCGGGCCGACGATCGAGGCGACGATCGTCGGAGCCTTTGCCGGCCCCGCTGACCTGAACGAGGGTGCGGTCTCGTTGGCGCTGTTCCCGCCGTCGCTCGCCGACCTCGGCGATGTCGGGATCTCGGCGACGCAGCACACAGTCGGACTCGTCGACGGTGCCGGGCAGACACAACTCCGATCGGAGCTCGACAATCTCCCCGACTCCGACGAGTTCGGAATCGAGCCCGCTGAGATAGTGCCTCTCCATGTTCGGAGCAGCGTGGCCGCGCGCGGCCAGGGGATCGCAATCCTCACGGTCGTGTTGGCGGGCGCAGCGCTGATCGTGGTCGGACAGCTGCTGTCGCGGCAGGTTCGACTCGATGACGAGGAGCGCCGCACACTTCGGAGCCTCGGTGCGACTCGCCGCCAGCTCGTCGCCGACCCGACTGTCCGGGCAGTTGCGAGGGTGCTTCCGGCCGTCGCTGCGGCCGGACTCATCGCCTACCTCGCTTCGGGTCGCTTTCCGCTGGGGTTCACCGACGTCGTCGAGCCTACGCCCGGGGTCCGCCTCGAAACCGTTCACCTGTGGGCTCCCCTCCTCTGGAGCCTCCTCATCCTCGGATGGGTTGCTGTCTCGATGACGGGTTTTGGACGAGATCGCGTACCTCGAACCGTGCCACTCGCTGAGCGCGTCGCCCGATCCGCCAGCGACGCCAGGCAGTCGACGGCCCTACGATTCGCCTTCTCGCGAGGCGGTGCGAAAGGCGTTGGCGGGTCGGTTGCCGTGCCGATGATCGGCCTCGCAGCGGTGACCGCGACTTTCGTTGCGTCGATGATCTTCGGCTCCACGATCGATCGGCTCCTCGACGAGTCGTGGCGTTACGGGGCCTTCGACGTCGTCGTCGGCCAGGGAGGTCAGCAGCTCGACGCAGCAACCATGGAGAAGCTCTCCTCCGATGAGCGGGTCGTCTCGCTGATCAAGGCGACGTCAGTGGTTGGCTCGGTGGACTCCAGCGCGATCGATCTCCTCGGCTTCGAGGTTGTTCGTGGAGGTTTCGATCCGATCATGTTCGATGGTCGGCCGCCATCGAGCGGAGATGAGGTCATGCTCGGTCGCCTCACCGCACAGGACCATGGCCTGGTTGTCGGCGATCAGCTGTCGGTCCGCTCTGCGGGTGGGGACATCGATCTGACGGTGAGCGGCATCGGCGTGATCAGCGGTGCCGGCGGTGGCGATGGTGTCGGAGAGGGGGGCATGGTCACCGCCGCCGGGTTGAAACGCCTCGACCCCGATGTCGACTTCAGCTCGGCTCTGGTCAACGTTCGTCCCGACTCTTCGATCGCAGCGATGGAGGCGGGTCTCGACGGTGTTGCCTTCGCGCCGCCGGAGCCTCCTGCCTCGATCAGCACGCTCGGGCACATCACTGGGCTTCCACACGCCATCGCCGCCGTGCTGGCGGCACTCGCGCTTCTCGGGATCGGTCACCACCTCATGACGTCGATTCGACACCGACACCGCGACTTCGGCGTCATCCGATCACTCGGCGCCGATCGACGGTGGGTTGCGACGGTGGTGCGATGGCAGACGGTCCTGTGGGCATCCGCGGTCGTCTCCGCAGCCGTACCCATCGGCGTGGTGTCCGGCCGTCTGATCGCACGAGCGTTCGTCGACCGCACCGGAGCGCTCTCAGATCCAGCCGTGCCCGTGTGGGAGCTCGCCAGCGGAAGCGTGATCCTGATCGCGCTCGCGGGGGTGGTTTCGTTCGTCCCGGCACGTCGGGTTCGACGCATCGCAGTCGCAGCCGCGCTCCGAGAGGAGTAGCGGCATCAGTCGTTGCTGTGCAGCGACGTGTTGAGCCCGCCCCAGTCGGCGACCTGGGGAAGCATCTCGACCGCACCACTGCGGGAGTTGCGCCGAAACAACATGTCGCTGCGCCCGCTCAGCGCGCCGGCTTTGCACGTCGCGCCGTCCGGGAGCGTGACGATCGTGCCGGCGGTGACGTACAGACCCGCCTCGACGACGCAGTTGTCGCCGAGGGAGATGCCGATGCCGGCATTGGCCCCTAGAAGGCATCCCGAGCCGATTGACACGACCTCCTTGCCGCCGCCCGAAAGCGTGCCCATGATCGACGCGCCGCCACCGATGTCGGAGCTGGCACCGACGAACACGCCGGCGGAGATGCGACCCTCGACCATCGCCGGCCCTTCGGTTCCGGCGTTGAAGTTCACGAATCCTTCGTGCATCACCGTGGTGCCGTCGCCGAGGTACGCGCCGAGGCGAACCCGACTGGCGTCGGCCACACGAACCCCCGAAGGCACCACGTAGTCGAGCAGGGGCGGGAACTTGTCGAGGCTGCGAACCACCAGCGTTCGGCCCTGAACCCGCAGGTCGGCACGGACCGCTTCGAACCCATCGGGGTCGAACGGGCCGGCGTCGGTCCACACGACGTTGTTGAGCGCCCCGAACAGGCCGTCGAGGCTGCAGCCGTGCGGGCGGATCTTCCGTGACGACAGCAGGTGGAGCCGCAAGAAGGCGTCGTGGGTGTCGACGATCGGCGCGTCGAGATCGGCGATCACCGTGATGACGGGAACCCGCCGCGCGGGCCCGAGCGGAGCAGCGCTGTCGAGCGCTGCTAGCAGCGTCGGAAGAAGGCGGGCGTTGGGGTGGTCGCCGCCGTCGGCGACCACAGGTTCGAGCATCGCTGCGCAGCGCTCGAGCACCGCACGGTCGAGCACCGTGGTTCCGGAGGCTGCGGGAGCGCCTGCGGCATCGAGCACGAGGGCGGCGAACCCGACATTCTCGTCACGGTTCACGAACGGGAAGTACGTGTCGAGGACCTTGGTGCCATCGCCGACGTTCGAGATCGTGGCGAGCCCCACGGCGAACGCCGCCGGAGCGGACCACTCCGGCGACGCGGTGAGCGCGCCGATGTGGGCGAGGACATCATCTTTGGTCGCGAACGAGGTGGGCGAGGAAGGGGTCGACGAGGAATGGGTCGAGGACACGTCGGAACTCCGAATCGATCTGTGGCCGAAAACGTGTTCTGTCCTGCGAGGACGCCACCCGGGTGGTGCTCTCGCAGGACAGAACGGGTCGTTAGTGCGTCCCTACTGGAACGGAGGAGCTTGCGGAGGGGTCTCCCCCCACTGCCCTGGCGGGGGCGGGGCGGGAATGTCCTGCTGCGGCGCCGGTGGGGGCGGGAAACCACCGCCGGGGGCGGGCGGCGCCGGCGGGGGCGGGAAACCACCGCCGGGGGCGGGCGGCGCCGGCGGGGCCGGTGCCGGAGCGGGCGGGAAACCACCGCCGGGGGCGGG
>JAIBBP010000007.1 GCA_019694615.1 Microthrixaceae bacterium
CCTGTCAGGTGCCCTCCTCGTGAGCCTTCTGGATGTGTCAGAACTCCCAGAAAAGCCCACAGGCAGGGCACTTGTCGCGTCTCAGGTCTCTCGCGTCATCTCACCCCGTGAACGATCGGGGCTAGTTATAGATGCGCGGGATGCGAATCAGATCAACGCCGACGGGAGCAACACGATTGCAGGCAGCAAGGTCGTTGCCGTCAGGCCACATGAGCGGAATGTACGTGCACTGGGTCGCCGGGTTGGTAATCGGATGTAGCGTGTCGTATGGCGGCGGAAAGGGATCGCCGTTGTTCGGAAAGTGTGACAAACCTAAGAAGTGTCCGAGCTCGTGCGGCCACCGCCGCCCAAGCCCGCGCCGACTCCGAGCGTGTCCGCCCGAAAACCCCGCTGCTCGTCGCCGACACCGCCCTCGCCGAGCATGTCGAGGCACGGCTACGCGCCAAGGACTCGCCGATGACGATCTCGATCGAACTCGCCCGCGGTGTCCACGGCATCTGTGCCGCGGTGTCTCACGAGACCATCTACCAGGTCGTCTACGCGCACGGCCGACGCGGTCTCCCCGCCGGCCTGCACACCGGGTTACACACCGGGTTACACCGGCGGCGTCGTTGCCGCAATACCGGGTGTTCGGACCCAAAGCGCCCAAATCGAACCCGCTCGGCCTGTTCAACCTGATCGGGCTCCGACCCTGCGAAGCGACAGTCGCGAAGAGGTCGGCCACTTCGAGGGCGATCTGAGTGTGGGGTCGTTCAACCGCTCCGCGATCGTGACCGTGTTCGACCGCGCCTCGAGGTTCAACCTGTTGGCCGACCTGCCCGAAGGCCACAACGCCCAGGCCACGCTCGCGGCGTTGGTCGAGCTGTTCGACGGGTGCCCGAGCATCTGCGTCGCACGCTCACCTGGGACCAGGGCCGGGCGATGGCCGCCCACCGGGACTTGGCCGAGATGGTCGGCATCGACGTGTTCTTCGCCGAGCAGCACTCACCGTGGCAGCGGCCGACCAACGAGAACGGCAACGGGCTGCTGCGCCGCTACGTCGGCAAAGGCACCGACCTCAGCGTCCACACCGTCAACGACCTCCGTGCGATCGAGACGAGGCTCAACACGATGCCTCGCCGCAGTCTCCGCTGGAACACCGCCGAGCAGGTCTACACTGCCGCTGTCGCGATGACCGGTTGAACTCGCCCATCTTGGGGCGCAGCGCGGTGCGTCACGGGACCGAGGACTCGACGTTGCCGCTGGGTGGGCGGCGGGTGACAGCGAAGCGGTATCGGGCCCGGGCCACCGACGGGTCCGGTGAGGTCGAGTTGGTGTCGTGGTCGACGTTGGCGTCGAGCGATGCGTTGGACGCGCACACGGTCGCGGCGATGCTGGCGGGGTTGTCGACACGGACCTACGCGGGCGTGTTGGAACCAGTCGGCACCGGCGGGTCCTCGACGTCCCGTTCGGCGGTATCGCGCCGGTTCGTGTCCGCGACCAGGGCCGGTTTGGATGCGTTCCGGTCACGACGCCGATCTCGGCGGCTCCGAAGGCGCAGGTCCCCGGCAACACCGGCTGACCCGGGCTTCTCACCAGAGCGGTGACGGGAATTGAACCCGCGCCATCAGCCTGGGAATCTGACACTCCGTCAGATCCGCTGGCAGACTGGAACCGTGGATCTCACCTGGTCAGCCGATGAGGACGCGTTCCGTGCGGAGTGCCGCGCATGGCTCGCCGAGCATGCCCCGAACCCGCCGCTGCCGAGCGGTGACACGGCGGAGGGTTTCGCCCTTCACATGGAGTGGGAACGCAAGCTGTACGCCGACCGGTGGGCGGTGGTGTCCTGGCCGACCGAGCATGGTGGTCGTGGAGCGTCACTCTGGGAGTGGCTGATCTTCGAGGAGGAGTACTACCGGGCCGGAGCTCCGCAGCGGGTCACGCAGAACGGCATCTTCCTGTTGGCCCCGTCGATCTACGAGTTCGGCACCCAGGCGCAGCAGGACTACTACCTCCCCCGCATGGCGGCGGGCGAGGATCTGTGGTGCCAGGGCTGGAGCGAGCCCAACGCCGGCTCCGACCTCGCTGGCCTCACGTCCAAGGCTGTCCGTGACGACGAGGCCGGTGGCTGGCGCCTGCACGGCCAGAAGACGTGGACGACCAGGGGAGCGTTCTGTACCCATCTGTTCGGCCTGTTCCGCACCGACCCGGACTCGACGCGCCATCACGGTCTGACCTACTTGCTCGTGCCTCTCGACATCGATGGCGTCACGGTTCGTGGGTTCGGCCGACTCGACGGCGACGAAGGGTTCGCCGAGGTGTTCTTCGACGGGGCGTTCGTCCCCGACGGCGACGGCGACCCCGCAGCCGGCGGAGTCCTCGGCGAGGTCAACGGTGGTTGGGGCGTCGCAATGGCGACGACGTCCTCGGAGCGCGGCCTCACGCTGCGCTCGCCGGGCCGGTTCACAGCGGCGACGGCGCGACTGGTGCAGCTCTACCGCGAGCGCGGCGGGTCGGTCGACGACCCCGGTGTTCGCGATGCCGTCGCTCAGGCGTGGATCGACGCCGAGGCGTATGCCCTCTACACGCTTTCCGACGTGACCGGCATCGTCGAAGGCCGCTCGCCCGGCGCCCGTTCGAGCCTCAACAAGATCTTCTGGTCCGAGCTCGACGTACGGTTGCACGAGGCGGCACTGCGGTTGCTGGGCGGAGAATCGGAACTGGTCGAGTGGGGTCCAGACGGTCAGCGTGTCGAGAACCCGTGGCTCAAGGGCTATCAGTTCTCGCTGTCGGGTCCGATCTACGCCGGCACCAACGAGATTCAGCGCAACATCGTCGCCGAGCGTGTGCTCGGGTTGCCGCGCAAGTAGCGGTTCAGGAGAGAACGAACAATGAGATTCGCCTTCACGCAGGATCAGCTCGATTTCGCCGAGGCCGTCAGCGACCTGCTTGCCAAGGAGTGCGACCCGGCGGCAGTGCGCGTCGCCTGGGAGAACGACACGGGCCGGGTGCCCGGGCTCTGGAGTCGCCTCGTCGAGATGGGCGTCGTCGGCCTGCTGGCACCCGAGGGTGTCGGGGGTCTCGGTATGGGCGAGATCGACCTGGTTCGCATCGTCTATGAGGCCGGCCGTGCAGCGCTTCCCGAGCCACTCTCGACGATCGCCGGAGTGGTCGTCCCCGCCGTGAGGGATCACGCCAACACCGCGGACGCCGAGCGCTTCCTCTCCGACGTGTGTGCCGGCACGTCGACGATCGCGCTCGGCCTCGCCGCCAACCCGCTGGTGGTCGGAGCCGCCGGAGCCGCGATGTTCGTCCTCGAAGCAGACGACGGCCTTCACCTCGTGGACCCCGATGTCGTCGAGATCACGCCCGAACAATCGGTCGACGGCTCGCGCCGGGTGTCGCGGGTCAACTGGAACCCGTCATCCGCCACGCTGATGTGTGGCCCCTCCGGCGCTGCCGAGGCGCTCGATCGCGCCGCAACCTTTACGGCGGCCGAGCTGTGCGGCCTCGCCGACACGATGCTCACGCTGACGACCGGATACGTCGCCGAGCGCAAGCAGTTCGGTGTTCCGATCGGATCGTTCCAGGCCATCAAGCACCACTGCGCCAACGCCATGCTGGCCGTCGAGTTCGCCAAACCCCTGGTGTGGCGCGCTGCGTACTCGCTGACGCAGCGGGACCCCGACGCCTCGTTGCATGCCTCGATGGCCAAAGCCGCTGCATCTGACGCCGCCGATGTGGTTGGTCGCATCGCGATGCAGTGCCACGGTGGGATCGGGTACACGGTCGAGTACGACCTCCACCTCTACCTCAAACGCGCGTGGTCACTCATTTCCCAGGACGGCTCGGCGGCCTCGCATCGCCGCAGGGTCGCCGACCGCGTTCTCGGCTGAGTCAATCCCGTACCTGCGAGCTGAGGGCGTTGAGTACCATGACCTTTTGCCAGATCTTGCTCGACACCGCGGCGGCGATCTCCTCGATCTCCTCGATCTCGCGTACCGCTGCCAGAACGGCGGCGTCGGTCGTCTCCTGGGCATAGAGTGCTGCCAGCTTGCTGGTGAGTGACAGCATCTCCGAGCACTAGTCGAGGTAGCGACTTAGCTCAAAGGGTGTGAGCCGCAACGGTTCGGAACTCGGCGTGCGTCGGTCGGGGTAGAGCAGGGAGTCGGGATCTTTCGTGAGTTGGTGCATGTCGATGACATGCACGACGCTACGCATCTCGTGTAAAGCGACGAGGATTCCGCGCCGCCTCAAGCGGGCTTCGATCGTCACGAGGAAGACGATGGCGACGCCGAAGAAGATCACATCCTGAATCGCGTCCTGGATAACCGATAGCCACTCGTCGATGCCCTCGATGTCGGAGCCGAGCTTGACGCGCGACGCCGAGATGCCGAGGAGGGCAAGCCCGACGACGATCAATGTCGCGATCGAAACGCGCACGATCCAGTTCGGCTTGCGCGATTCGTCGAGGCGACGCTCGGTCTCACGACCGAGCCCGACCAACTCCCGGGACAGCTGATGGATACCGCGCCCGGGGAATCGGGCTCCCACTCGCTCCGAAAGCTTTCCCGCTGTACTGACGATGCACTCGACATCGAGCCGGCGAGCGTTCAGCCTCGCCGCCATCGGTCAGTCGGCCTTGACGGCGTGGACGATTCGGGCGTGCGCCGGGTAGCGGACACCGACACCGTCGTGCTGGTTGGCGAACAGATCCAGGATTCGAGCCCGGGCTTCCTCGCGCTTCGCGTCGACCTGCTCCTTGAGGCCGTCTGCCAACGCGGACGAGGACAACACGAACTCAACGGCTTCGTCGAGAGTGCCGGGGCCTCCGACATACACAGAATCGGTGATCTCCTCGAACGTGACGTTCTCCCATCCCGCCTGCTCGAGGATCGATTCCACGCGAGCTTGATCGGCAAAGGAGAACGGTCCGGGGGCTTCGGGGCCGGGGGGCGCCGGGAGATCGATGATGTCCGCTACGGCGAGGATGGGTCCCAACATCCATTCGTTGAGTTCGACTCCCGCCCAGCACGCGAACGACAGGCGCCCGTCGGCCCGAACCGATCGGGCGATGTTTGTGAACGCTGCGACGGGGTCGTCGAAGAACATCACCCCGAACCGGCTAATCGCAACATCGGCGGGTGGGTCGAGTGGCGCCATGGTCTGGGCATCGGCATTGACGAACTGGACGTGGGTGTAGGAGTCGTGTTGCGCCCGTTGGGTGGCTAGCGCGAGAAGGGGACCGGAGATGTCGACGCCGACGACCTTGCCCGCGCTTCCGACCGCTTGTGACGCTGCGAACGTCGTCGCCCCCGCGCCACACCCGATGTCGAGGACCGTCTCGCCCGGTTGGGGGGCGGCGGCCGAAACGACGTGAAGGCAGTAGATCTCGAGCTGTGAGTCATACTGGTCGGAGCGTTCCGCCCAAGCCTCACCACGCTCGCCGTCCCAGTAAGCGATCATTTCTGCGTTGTTGTCCGGAAATCCTGCCATGGTCGGAGCTTGCCAGACTCGGGCCCGATCCGCGGCTCGCTTCGACCTGCCCCGGCCGGTCACGTAGCCTGACGCTCGAACAAGAACGCGTTCTAAATGCGTCCGGTCGAGCGCGACTCGACCCGACATCGAAGGAGCCGACATGGCCGAGGCATACATCATCGACACGCTGCGCACACCGGTCGGTCGGCGCGGCGGCACGCTATCGGGCATCCACCCCGCCGATCTCGGGGCACACACGCTCAAGGCGCTTGTCGAGCGCACCGGTATCGACCCGGGTGCGGTCGATGACGTCGTGATGGGGTGCCTGGACACGATCGGCCCACAGGCCGGCGACGTCGGCCGTTCTGCGTGGCTCGCCGCCGGCCTTCCCGAGCACGTCCCCGGTGTCACCATCGACCGCCAATGCGGTAGCTCGCAGCAGGCCGTGCACTTCGCGGCGCAGGGCGTCATGTCCGGCACCCAGGACCTCGTGATCGCCGCCGGCCTCCAGAACATGTCGATGATCCCGATCAGTTCGGCGATGACCGTTGCTGAGCCGATGGGTTTCAGCGACCCGTTCACCGGTTCTGCGGGTTGGGTGGAGCGCTATGGCACGCAGGAGGTGAGCCAGTTCCGCGGCGCAGAGCTGATCGCCGAGAAGTGGGACATCTCCCGCGAGGACATGGAAGAGTTCGCAATCGAGAGCCACAACCGGGCTATCCGGGCCCGCGAAGAAGGCCGCTTCGACAACGAGATCGTCGAGTTGAACGGTCTCACCTTCGACGAGGGCCCGCGTGAACCGAACGTCGAGAAGATCAAGTCGCTCAACACCCTCGTAGAGGGAGGCCGGATCACCGCCGCGCTCGCGTCGCAGATCTCCGACGCGTCCGCCGCGATGCTGCTCGCTTCGGAGCAGGCGGTGAAGGACCACGGCCTCACGCCACGGGCTCGCATCCACCACCTGTCGGTTCGCGCCGACGACCCGATCTTCATGCTCAGCGCCCCGATCCCGGCCACTCGCTACGCGCTGGACAAGGCGGACATGACGCTCGACGACATCGACCTCGTCGAGATCAACGAGGCGTTCGCATCGGTCGTGCTGGCCTGGCAGAAGGAGCTCGACGCCGACATGTCGAAGGTCAACGTCAACGGTGGCGCCATCGCGCTCGGCCACCCACTCGGCGCGACTGGCGTTCGGCTCATGACGACGATGCTCAACGAGTTGGAGCGCACGGGTGGGCGCTACGGCCTGCAGACGATGTGTGAAGGCGG
>JAIBBP010000241.1 GCA_019694615.1 Microthrixaceae bacterium
ATGTCGGGTTCGGTCGACTCCGCGGGCGTTGTCGCGGCCGGCATGGTCGTGGTGGGCGGTGAGGACGCCGTCACCTGAGGGTTCACGACGGTGGCGGCGGCGTCGGGTGTCGCCGGGGCCGGCGTTGCGGGGCGTCCGAATTCCTCCTCGGCCAGAGTGGTCTGGCCGTCGAGGAATCGACGCAGGTCGGCGCGGAGATCGTCGGCAGAGCGGTACCGCTGCTCCGGCTTCTTGGCGAGCAACTTGAGGATCACCGACTCGAGTCCGGACGGGACGCCGGTGACGAACTGCGACGGCCGCGGCGGCCACTCCTGCACGTGCTTGTAGGCGATCGAAACCGGGGAGTCGCCGACAAACGGCGGGCGTCCGCACAACACCTCGTAGAGAACTACTCCGAGCGAGTAGAGGTCGCTCCGCGCGTCCACCTGGAATCCCTGCGCCTGCTCCGGCGAGAAGTAGGTGGCTGTGCCCATCACCGACCCCGCCTGCGTGAGGTCCTCGGCGGGTGAGGAAAGCGCGCGGGCGATGCCGAAATCGGTGACCTTCGCGTGGCCCGACGTGGAGATCAGCACGTTGCCGGGCTTCACGTCGCGGTGCACGACACCACGTTGGTGCGCGAACCCGAGGGCACCCGCGACCTCGAAGATGATCTCCGAAGCGCGACGCGGGTGGAGCGGCCCGGCGTCACGAACGACCTCGGCGAGCGACTGGCCCTCGACGTACTCCATCACGATGTAGTAGGTGCCGCTCTCCGATCCCCAGTCGTACACTCCGACGATGTTGGGATGAGACAGGTTCGCAGCGGCCTGCGCCTCGCGACGGAACCGCTCGACGAACGCTGGGTCGGTGGCGAACTCGGGGAACAGGATCTTGACGGCAACCGGCCGGTCGAGCGCCTGGTCGCGTGCCAGAAACACTTCGGCCATGCCCCCTCGGGCCAGGCGACGGTGCACCTCGTAGCGCCCGCCCAACACGACTGGGGCTGCGTTACCCGTGGATTCAGAGGAAGTCATGGGAGATTCACACTAGTGATCGGACTTCGTGAACCCGTGGCACTCGGGTCACCGTGAGGGCGCGAGCGCTGCCTCCAGCACCCGTTTGGCGATCGGGGCGGCGACCTTTCCACCGGTCTGCTCGCTCGCTCCCGGCTGGCCCTGCACGAGTACCGCGACCGCGACCTGCGCTTGCTCGCCGGGTGGACCAGCGAACCCGATCACCCACGCGTGCGAGCGTGGTGGATCTGTTCCGAGTTGCGCCGTCCCCGTCTTGCCGCCCACCTCGACGCCGGCGATCCCCATGGCTCTGGCGGTTCCGCTCGTCGCGACCTCGATCATGCCGCGACGAAGGATGTCGGCGTTCGCCTCCGACAGGGGAGCTTTCCAGACCGACGGCTGATACGGCTCAACGACCTCACCATTGCGATCGCGGATCTCGCTCATCACATGCGGCGTCATGATCGAACCGCCGTTGCCCACCGCGGCAGCGACCATCGCCATCTGCAACGGTGTCGCCGAGACATCCCCCTGACCGATCGACGACTGCGCCAGGCGCGGGGTGTCCTCGAACACCGGCGCGTCATCGGGGTCGTCGCCGTTACTCAGCCGCTTACCGAATTCGGTGGGGAAAACCGACGCGGCGACGCCGCCCAGGTCGAGGGGCGGGCGTTCGTTGAACCCGAACTTCTCGGCCTGCCCGATCATGCCCTCCGGCCCGACGAGCTCCGCGCCCATCTCGGCGAAACCGGCGTTGCACGACACCCTGAGCAGGTCGAACAGGGTTCCGCCGCAGGTTGCACCGTCGAAGTTCCGGATCGGGCGGTTCGTGAGTGGCGGCTGGTAGCCGTTGACCGCGGGGAACACCGGGGTCGTCTCGGTGACCGCGCCCGATTCGAGCCCGGCCGCGGCGGTCACGACCTTGAACGTCGATCCGGGGAAGTACCGCTCCCGGAACGCCTTGGCCAGCAGAGGTTTGTCCTTGGCCTTGTCGTACGCCTCTTTGAACGTCCGCGCCGAAGTCGCGTCGTTGAGCGAGGTGAAGTTGGGGTTGTACGACGGGTAGGACCACATCGCCAACACGCCCCCGCTTCGGGGGTCGAGCGCCACAACCGAACCGGGTCGCGTGCCCAGCGCCTCTCGTGCAACACGCTGCACGTCCGCGCGAAGCGTCAGGCGGACGGTCCCGACGTTGGGTTCCTCGACCAGCGGGTCGAGGAAACCTCGCAACCGAAAGTCGGCGGTGTTGCCGGACAACTCCTCGTTGTAGCGACGCTCCACTCCATCGGAGCCGAACAACAGCGAATAGGAGCCCACCGTGTGGGCGAACAGGTCGTCGGTTGGGTATTGACGCTGGTACTTGAATCGGCCGTCGGTCTCGACGGAATGGGCGACGAGCTCACCGTCGGCGGACTCGATGTCGCCGCGCGGACGATTGAAGTCGCGGGCGATGGACCGACCGTTGCCGGGCTCCTCGTTCAGTTCCTTCGCGTCGATGACCTGCAGGAAGTTGAGCTTCACGAAGAGCGCCAGGTAGCACGCCATCAGTGCGACCGCGAGCTTCCGGAGCTGCCCGTTCACGCCGTCACCGCGATCACCGTGGTGTGGTCATCGTGAGGTGATGGCTCCTCGCGTTCGGCGACCTCGTCGGACAGTCGTACCAGCAGGGCAGCGAGCACCCAGTTGGAGATGAGCGACGAGCCCCCGTAGGACACGAACGGCAGTGTCAGCCCGGTCAGGGGAAGGAGCCTGGTGACACCGGCCATGATGATGAACGACTGCACGCCTACGAGGGTCGTGAGCCCGGCGGCCAGCAGCTTGGCGAACGGGTCGCGCGAACGCATCGCGACGCGGAGGCCACTGCCGACGAGCACCAGGAACAGCACCAGAATGGCTGTCGCTCCGACGAGGCCGAGCTCTTCACCGATGATCGCGAAGATGAAGTCGCTCTCGGCGATCGGGACTCGACGGCCCAACCCGACACCGAGGCCGGTCCCCCAGATTCCTCCCCACGCGAACGCGTAGGTGGCCTGAATGATCTGGTAGCCCTTGTCCTGGCTGTCCTGCCACGGGTCGAGCCACATCGACACCCGATCCTGGACGTGGCTGAACAGCGTCCAGCTCAGGTACGCGCCGGCGCCGAACAGCGTGGTGCCGACCACCAGGTATGACGCCCGCTCCGTCGCGATCCACAGCACCGTCAGGAACAGCACGAAGAAGAGCAGGGCGGAGCCGAGATCCCGCTGGAACATCATCACGACCAGCGAGAACCCCCAGGCCACGAGCACGGGCATGAGGTGTTTGGGGTCGGGCGTCATGAACGGTCCGACCTTGAACGTCGCCGTACCAAGGAGCTCGCGCCGCTCCACGAGGTACGCAGCGAAGAAGACCGCGAGCGCGATCTTTGCGAACTCCCCCGGTTGGAAGCTCACGACGCCGAGCCGAACCCAGATGCGAGCGCCGTTGATACGCGCGCCGATTCCGGGCAGGAGCGGAAGGATCAGGAGGATCACGCCCGCCAGACCGACCGTGTAGCGCACTCGATCGAGCATCCGGACGCGCTTGATCACGAACAGGGTGGCAATGAACCCCACGACGCCGAGCGCCGTCCAGCCCGCCTGCTGGGCGGCCAGCTTGTCGTTGAGCCGGGCGATGAACACGTAACCGAGGCCGTTCAGCACAACGACGACCGGCAGGATCAGCGGATCGGCTCGAGGGGCGAGCTTGCGCACGCCAACGTGGGCACCAAGGAACAACGCGAAGACGCCGACAGAGAACGGCACGAGGTTGGCCGGCAGCGTCTGGTTCCTGCCGAGGCTGACGAGGGCAAACGCTGCGCCGATGATCAGTCCGGCGAGCGCGAGGAGTCCGGCTTCAGTCGCGCGACGTGAGGAGCGCGGCGGGGTGACAGCGATCACGGACCTTGGGGCGTCGTCTCGGTCGGCGCCGGGGTTGTCTCGACGGTGGTGGTGGTGGCCGGAGTCGTCGAGGTGGTGGTCGTGGTCGCGAACCGATCCTCGAGCCGGTCGGCATACTGCCGGGCCAGTGCCCGGGTCGGGAACTCCTGACCGCTCCTCACCCGGCGTCTGGTGGCGTCGTCGAGCGAAGCGATCGGCAGGTCGTACTCGTCCACGACCTCCCTGCCCACCAGGCCGTCCCGAGGTCCCTTGAAGATGGCGACGTTCCCGTTGGACTCAGCGACGGTGTACTGGTTGGAGGACACCAGGAACCAGGCCACACCGGCGACGGCGAACACCGCGACTACCGCCGAGAGGAACACGATGGTGCGCCACGTCGGCCGACGCCGGCGCCTGGCCGTCTGGCCGGTACCGTCGGCGGGCGAGCCGCCCGGTGTCGATTCCGTGGTTGCTCGAACCGTCGGCTCGTCGACGGTCGTCTCGTCGAGATCGGCCGCCGATGAGCGTCGAACCGCGCTCTCCCCCACCGGTCGCCCCACCGGAGTGGGGGACGGACCACCCGGCTCGACGTCGACGACGTCGACGATCACGCAGGTGATGTTGTCACGACCACCCGCCGTGTTGGCTGCCTCGACCAAGCGACCGGCGGCTGCGATCGGGTCACCGACCTCAGTGAGGATCCGCTCGAGTGAGAGGTCGTCCACCTCGTTGAACAGTCCGTCGCTGCAAAGCAGAAAACGGTCCCCCGCTGCGACCACCACTTCCCAACCGTCGACGTCGAGGTGCGACTCGATACCGAGCGCTCGGGTGATGACGTTGCGCTGGGGGTGCACGTCCGCTTGAGCCCGGGTGAGCCTGCCCTCGCGGACCAACGTCTCGACGAAGCTGTGGTCCTCGGAGATCTGGTGCAGCTCGCGATCGCGGTGCAGGTACACCCTCGAATCACCGACGTTGACGATCGCGACCCGGTGAGCGTCGAGGGGGGCCAGCGCGCACAGCGTCGTCCCCATGCCGGCGAGCTCGGGTGTCGACCGAGCGTGCTCGTACACGTCGGTGTTCGCCGCCTGAACCGCGCGCATGAGCGTCTCCAACCGCGGCTCCGTCGCCGCCGTCTCGAATGCTGCGAGCGCTCGAGCCGACGCAACCTCGCCGCCGCGATGGCCACCCATGCCGTCGGCGACAGCGAACAGGCTGGCCGTCACGAGAAGGCCATCCTCGTTGAGTGCCCGCACCTGACCCACGTCGGTGCCCGAACCGACCTCGAGTCGCATCAGCGAAGCTCCAGGATCACGTTGCCCACCTGCAAACGGTCACCCGGCTCGATACGAGCCATCTGGTCGACCTTCACGTTGTTCAGATACGTGCCGTTCGTGCTCCCGAGATCGGCAATGACCCAGCCCCCGTCGTGCCACCGGAGCTCCGCGTGGTGTTGGGAGAGGAACGAGTCCTCGATGCTGATCCCGGCGTCAGCCGCTCGCCCCATCGACAATCCGTCGTGCAATGGGTACTCGATGCCGGCAAGTTGCGGTGGCTCGAGCGCTACGAGAACGCTGGGTCCCACCGGTTCGGCTTCGGGCGGTGTCGAGTGGTCAGATCGTTCGGCTCTGGCCGCTCGGCGGCGCTCACGTCTCGATGGGGACGCATCGGTGTCAACCGACGAGCCGTCGGTGGAGCTCACCTCGCTCCAGACTGCTCGCAGGACGCGGAAGAAGAAGAGATAGAGCAGCACGAGGAAGCAGACGTTGAATATCGAGAGCAGCGCGTCAGGCACAGGTGGGGCTCAGTCCTTCTCGTACCGGAGGGTCGTTGCACCGAGAAGGATCTCGTCACCATCGGCGAGGGGGTGGTCGGTGATGTTGCGACCGTTCACCTTGGTGCCATTGGTCGACGCGAGGTCGACCAGGGAGAACCCTCCGTCGACGGGGCGCACCTCCGCGTGACGACGAGACGCGTTGGTGTCGCCCAGCACAACGGTGCAGTCCGAAGCCCGGCCGATCGACACCACGTCGTCCGCCAACGGAACCCGGTCGCCTCCGGGAAGCACCAGCGCCGCGACCGCCGTGCCCGGAGGTGGCTGACGAAACCGCGCGTCGATGGTGACCACCCCGGGACGGTGGGTGTCGTCGATCTCGAAGTACACCTCGACGGGGCCGGCGAAGCGGTATCGCTCCTCGGAGGCGTGACGCTTCGCGAGTTGGGTCAGCTCGCCGGCCAGCGTCTCCTCCATGTCGGCCAGCGGCTCGAAATCGTCGCCCGCCAGGACGATCGTGAACGAGTTTGGGGCCATCGTGGCACCGCTCACGGCAACGGTCCGATGGACGTCCATTTCCCTCACGAGCTTGCGCCCCAACTCGACGGGACGAACTCCGCTGCGGAACACGCGACCGAGGACGCCCTCGACGCCCTTCTCCAGCTTCCGTTCGAAGTCCGACAGACCCACGCCGCGTACGCTACCGGTCCGACCCCCGGCCATCGGTGCAGAACCCGCTTGTTCGACCCCGACGCCGGTCGGCTATCGTCGGGACGCTCACTTCTTGCGGGAGTGGCGGAATTGGCAGACGCGCAGGATTCAGGTTCCTGTGTCCGAAAGGATGTGGGGGTTCAAGTCCCCCCTCCCGCACCAAAGAGTGCTTAGAGGCCGCGCGGATTGATGGGTAGGCACGCGCCGATGTGGTGGCCCTCGCCCAGGATCGCTGGTGGTCCACCGGTTGGGGAGTTGCCCGTGATCAGATCACGAGTGCTCCAACCCAACCAACCGGA
>JAIBBP010000117.1 GCA_019694615.1 Microthrixaceae bacterium
ATCTGGCCCAGGTGACGGGCAACGCCAAGGCCCAGGTTCTGGCCGACACGCTCGACGCTGCCACGGCACGGTTCCTGGACGAGAACAAGTCGCCGTCGCGGCGAGCCGGCGAGATCGACAACCGGGGCAGCCACTACTTCCTCGCCCAGTACTGGGCGCGGGCGCTGGCCGAGCAGGATTCCGACGCCGATCTCGCCGCCAAGTTCGGACCGGTGGCCGACGCGCTCGAAAGCCAGCAGGCGACGATCGAGGCCGAGCTGCTCGCGCCGCAGGGCTCACCCGCCGACGTCGGTGGCTACTACCAGCCGGTTCCGGCCATGGCCGACGCCGCGATGCGTCCCAGCGCGACCCTCAACGCGATCATCGACGGCATCGCCTGATCGCCCGTTGCCCGATCGCCTGATTGCTCAGAAGACAACGCGCCGACGTAGCCACTCGGACATCCAAGCCTCGTCGACGGCGCCAGCGGCCACAGCGATCATCGCGGCCTCGGCGTCGTCGACATCGGGTGGGTCCGGGTCCCACCGCCCGTCGTTGCTGTCGATGAAGGACGAGTGCGGCCCAGGCGGCGCGCTTGTTGCCATCGGGGAGAGGGTGGTTCCACGCGAGGCGACAACAGAGCACCGCTGCCTTGTCGATCACGTCAGGGTAGAAGTCCTCGTCGCCGAATCCGGCGGAGGGGGTGTGGAGAGCGCTGTCGGCGAGCTCGATGCGCGATGCACTCGCGAGGGATTGCAGCGTCGACCCCGGTGGCCTGTTATGCGAGCCAGAGGTACCCCACGAGGTCGAGGTATCGGGTCACTTTGCCAATCGCTCGAGCAGCTCCTTGTCGCGTTCGAGGAGTCGTTTCGGACGGTGACCAATCAGCCAGTCCGGAGCGTCTCGGCGAAGGGGGTGACGGCCACAACCGCCGTCGCGAACGCGTCCGCTGGAGCGGTGAAGCTCGCGAAAGCGATGGTGGTTTCGACTTCGGTCGTGTGGACCGCGATCCAGGTGCGGGACTGGATGGGAATCTCAGATCCGTCCTCGTTGACCAGCACATCGGGCGGGTCGTCGAAGACGATGAGTTCTCGGCCGTCGGGGTGTCGGATCCGGCCGGCGTTGGTCACCTCGGAGCTGATCGGCATCGACTCGTCGAGAGCGAGATCGTCGTCGGTCGGCACGCGAAACGCGTAGACCGATAGCCCGTGCCACTCGTTGGTCGGGTTGGTGATCCACGAAGCCCCGAGGAGGTCCTCCTCGATCCGCCACTCGGGTGCGACGGTCAGCGAGAAATCGCCGGAGGAGTCGGCATACGCGACGCCCGTCGGCGCGGGCGCTGGGGCAACGTCGGGGAGCTCGGCGTCGAGCAACGATTCACCAGGAGCCGAGCCGTCGGAGGAGAGATCGTCGGATACCGGCTCGTCGCCGCTGAAGAGGTACCACCCGGCCGCTGAGTTCGCGGCGACTATGCCGACGACCGTGATGACGCGCAGGGTCACGGCTCGGCGATACCAGGGGCGCACCGGAGCGACGGTCACGTGTGCTGGCGCAACGTGCTGTGGTTGTTGCCAGTCGCTCACCAGGAACCTCCCGAAAGGAATCCTGCCATGATGAGGGACTGTGAGTTGGGACGGCGTCGGTGAGGATCTGAACGACCTGCCGCCGCCGAGCGGACCCCCGATTCCGGTCGCTCCGCCGCAGGGAATGACACCGCCGCCCTACGTGCCACGAGCCCCGGCCGATCACGTTCCGCCGCCGTACGTGCCGCCAACTGCCCCACCGCCTCCATACGATCCGCCGGGCCCCGCGCTCGCGCCGCCGACGCCACCAACGCCTCTGGCCACCGCCGGTCCAGCCGGGTTCGGTGCGCCGGTTCTGCCTCCCCAGTCCTCGCCGTCGCCCTGGGGGCAACCTCCGCCTCAAACCCAACCGCAACAGCCACTCGCGCCGCAGCCGCCAGCGACGCCGGTGCTCGTGGACCAGTCGCGGGAGACCGAGCGGGTCATGGCCGCGAGCCAGCTTCGATCGGAGCTTCGAGGCGAGGGCGCTGCATCGGCCCGGGCCAGGGGCAAGACGCAGATCGACTTCGACCGACCCGGCAACGTCATGGTTCGCTTCGCTGCGTTCGTCGTCGATCTGCTCGTCGAGTTCCCGCTCCAGGTGGTGTGGATGCGAGTGCTGGAACCGTTCACCGACATCGCGCCGCGCACCTACTACCGGGGGACGTCGCCACTGTCCTTCCCCGGCACCGGCCTACTCGGTGCGGCTGTCGCGGTATGGAGCGTGCACCTCATCTATCGGATCGCCATGGAGGCGACGGGTGGAACGGTCGGCAAGCGGCTGTTCGGACTTCGCACGATCCGCTACTCCGACAGCACTCCGCTCGGGTTCGGGCGCGCTGCCCTGCGGGAGACGATCGGCCGGATGGCGGCCGGGCTGTTCTGTAGTTTCGGCTACATCAGCATGCTCTGGGATCCCAACAGTCAGGGATGGCACGACAAGGTCGCGGGCTCGCAGGTGGTGCACAAGGTGCCCGACGACTGACCGCCAGCTCGATAGCGAGACTTCACCTGTGTTGTCAATCAGAGTGCAGTCAGTGTAGTGTGATGCCAACTGCCGAGGTGACGAGGCGGCAAGTGGCGGGTCGATTGGGCTGATCGGCGCGCTGCGCTCACTGGAATCTGGCTAGGTACGCGTGCCATGCCTCCCTCGCATGATGAGGGCGGCGGAGTTCGGCGCGGTACGGAGGTGATATTGGTGGCTGTCGGCCGCAACCGATCCGAGTTCGACGTCGTGCGGTGTCGCTCGGTTCTCACGAGGACACCTGATTGTGATGGCGTCGGACGTGATCGAGGTGGTCGGACGCAGCACGGATTCGCCCTGATGGAGTCGCTCGTCGCAACGCTGTTGCTGAGTGTGATGGGCGTGGCGCTCCTGTCGGCCCTGTTCACGTCGATCAGTTCCAGCGGACTGCACCGTCGACTGGCGAACGCGGAGGTGGTCGCTCGCAACTTCACCGACGCGCTGACCAGCGCTCCCTACGTCCCTTGCGCCACGGCTGGCGACTACGCCAGCCCGCCCAGCTTCAGTGCGATCTCGAGGTACGAGATCGAGATCGGGCAGACCGACACCTCCAAGCCGGCTGTCGAGTTCCTCGTGCCCGGGACCGATCCGCCCTCCTTCGGTGCCGACTGTGCCCCCGTGGCGGACACCGGCCTGCCGGATCGTGGCCTTCAACGGATCTGGTACAAGGTCGTCTTCGTCAACGGATCGAGCCGAGAGGTGGTTCGCTCCGGAAGCACGCTGAAGCCGTACGACGGCACCGTCGATAAGAGCTTCGGGCCCGTTCCAGCCGGCGGCGTTCGCTGCACCATCACCGCCGGCCAGGACGCTTCGCTGAGCGAGTCCGCTCCGACCGTGGCAGACGGCACCTCGGAGAGCATGAATGTGAGTGGTTCGGCCACGACCCGGTACAGCTCGCTCGTCAAGATCCCGCTGGTGCCCGGCTCCACCCCGTGCGCGGAGGGTGGCACCGTTCCGGTCAACATGCAGGTGCGCTCCGCGACACTGCGCCTCTACACGTGGCAGGTGAGCGGCAACGTCGATTGCGCGACGTCGTGCTGGCACGTTCTCAAGCGCGTCGCCAGCAGCTGGACGGAGAACTCTGTGACCTGGGCTACCAAGCCCCCGGTCCTCGCGGCGGGCTATGAGATGTTTCAACACGGCACGGGAACTGGCGAAACAGGCCCCCGATTCCAGATGGTCTCCGGGCCCAACATCGCGGCCGACGTCGCGAGCTTCTACGCTCTGCCCAGTGCCAACCAGGGGTGGGCGATCGACCAGGCGTGTCCGCCGGACTTCCCTGGCCGCACTTGCGACACACCCAATGCAGCGTTCCGAATGCGGACCAGGGAGTGGGGCATCGCCGCTCAGCGGCCGCAGCTGTCGGTCGTATTCGGTCCGTCGCTGACGACGCAGAAACAGATTCGCAACGTCGCGTTTGGTACCTGTGCATCGGTGTTCGACAACGATGACCACAACGGTGCGTTGGTTGTCGCTCAGACGTGTGCGGGCAAGGGATGGCAGGCGTGGACCCTGGACGCACAGAGCCGGTTCGCAGGTCTCAACACGGTTGACAACTGCATGGAAACCGGCAACTCGTCCGCCGGCAAGCCCAACGTCATCATGTGGGACTGTGATGGTCCTGACGGAGGTGTCTACGACGACTGGCAGATGTGGACCGTCGACGGTGCGGCGATCAGGTACACGAAGGATCCCTCGAAGTGCCTCGAGATCAGAGACGGCAACCAGGCGATCGGTACTGGACTGACGATCGATACGTGTGACGGTAGCCCTGAACAGCAGTGGGCCGTCGAGCCGCTCATACCTGCTCCGCCTCCGAGCCCGCCGGTCCGCCTGCGCAACGTGGGTGGTGGCAACTGCGCCGACCAGGACATCCGGGCGACGGACAACGGGCCGATCCCTCAGAACTGGATGCAGGGATTTCCATGCCTCGGGCCAGACCGCGTGGTGCAGACATTCGTGCCCATGGCCGATGGCCGGCTGGTCAACCTCGCCAACCCAAGCTTCTGCCTCGACGGCACGAGCGGAGCCGTGGGAGCGCAGGTGACGTTGGACAACTGCCACCAGGGTGCCAACCAGCAGTGGATCCAGGTCACTGGCGGACTTATCCGTAACCTCAAGAACAACCTTTGTCTCGAAGGTGGATCCGATGTGCAGTGGTTCCGGTTGCGAGCCTGCGACGCGTCGAAAGCGGTTCAGCAGTGGGTCGTCGAGCCGGCGACCAGTCCCTCGCTCGCAGACGTAGGCCAGTTGCGCAACGTCGGTTCGGGCGGGTGCGTAGAGCCACTCGCCACCCCGGGCAACGGCGTCGACACGGTCGAGGTTCCGTGCGATCTGTCGCGGACCGCGCAGACGTACATCCGGCTCGGCAACGGCGAGTTCCGGCCGACGTCGAGACTCTCACAGTGCCTCCACACCGAAGGGGGCTCGCTCGACAAGGACCTCGATCACTACAGCTGCGACCAGATGCCGGACAACAACATCGCGGCCAACAACCACCAGAAGTACGACCTCACGACGCCAGAGAAGTTGATGCGCAACCGCAAGAACTCCTACTGCGTGCAAAGCCTTGGCTTCGGCACCACTCCGGAGACGAAGTCTTGCGATGCGGGTCTCGCGTCGCAGAAGTGGGAGTTCGGCACGTTCGGGAACTCGAGCATGGCCCGCCAGTTGCGCAACGTCGGGCGTTCCAGCTGCCTCGAGGGGGTCAACAACTCCGACAACGGAGCGGCGATGTGGCCGTGCTCGGGCGAGAGCCGCAAGTCGCAGGAGATCGCGGTCGTTGTGATGAGTGAGGCCGCTGGTGTGCAGACGGTCGAATTGCGCAAGGTCGACAACATCAATACGTGCCTCGACCTACAGAGCTCGGGCTCGGTGGGCGCTCGGTCGGAATGGAAGGGTTGCAGCGGTTCCAGCTACCAGCGCTGGAAGATCGGTCCGACGTCGACCTCCGGTCAGGTTCGGATCGAGAGCGTCGCGGTGGCGAACCGGTGCATCACAGGTTTCGGGGACCGGTCGTTGGCCACTGTCCAAACGTGCGACGACTCCGTGGCCGACAAGCGCTGGGTGATCGAGACACCGACGGATAGCCGCACGATCGTCCAGATCAGGAACAAGGCGACCGGCGGTTGCCTCGATGTCAGAGGAGCGATGGCTCAGAACACGAGGATGACCGACTTCCCATGCCTCGGTGCCGAACGCCCGACCCAATCGTTCCTCAGGCTGAACAGTGGGAGGTTCGCGTCGACGGTCGATCTCGGATTGTGTTTGGATCGCTACTCCGCCACCAACTTTGAGGAGCCGCTGGCAATGTGGGGGTGCGACCGACCCGCCGCCGACCAGCAGTTCACGACCACGGGCGATGTGCTCAAGACCTCAGGCGACAAGTGCGAGGAGTTGATCCCAGCGTCGAATAGCGTGAGGCAACGCACCTGCGCGGCATCAAACCCGAACAAGGACCTTCAGACCTGGTACGTGGAGCCGGTGAGCGTGAACGATGCGGCACCTCCGCTGCAGTTCCGCAACTCCGCCGGGTGGTGCCTGGACGCCGTGGGCGGATCCGCCGTGGACGCCGTGCAGGCGATCCCGTGCCTTGGCGCGAGTCGCCACAACCAGGCGTTCGCATTCTCCGGTGACGGTGCCCTGGTGCGTCTGCGGACCAATCCGACGATGTGTCTCGATTCACAGGCGGCTGGGGTCGGCTCCAACGGTGCGAGGGACCTGATCGTCTACGCCTGTGACCCAGCGAACGTGAACCAGAAGTGGACGTTCGACGGAAGCGGACGACTCCGCAACACCGGCACCTCGCCAGGATGGTGCGCTCAGGGTGGCGGTGAGTGAAGCAAGGTCACCATGGCAGCGTGCACGTCCGACCCCTCACAGCAACTCGTGAAGGAAGCGGCCGGATCATCGCCGAAGCCGAACGCCGTCGTTCACCTGCGCGTCTCAAGCTCCGACAGCTGCCTGGAGCCTGATCAGCTCGCCGACGCGAGCAACCAACCGAACCTCCGAACCTATCCGTGCGCCGACAGCTCCAGGGTCCAGCAACTGCTGGTCCCATTGACGAACGGCCAGATACGACCGCTCAGCGCGATGAACC
>JAIBBP010000231.1 GCA_019694615.1 Microthrixaceae bacterium
TCACCGAATCACCCACCGCGTCAAACCACCCGATCACCCCCGTCCCCGAATACGGCGCCCAGTTCCGATCCACCTGCACCCGATACAACACTGCCGACTCCGCCTCCAACCGCTGCGCCACACACACAGACGGCACCGTCGACGTCGACGTTGTCGTCGACGTCGTCGTCGACGTCGTCGTGGTCGGCGGCAGCGTGCTCGTTGATGTTGTTGACGTGGTCGATGTCGTCGAGGTTGAGGTTGTCGAGGTTGGTGGCAACGTCGTCGTCGTGGTCGGCGGCAGCGTCGTCGTCGTCGTAGACGTCGTCGCAAACGTCGTCGTCGTGGTCGGCGGCAACGTGGTCGTCGTAGACGTCGTGGTCGTGGTCGTCGGCGGCAGCGTTGTCGTCGGCGGCAGCGTTGTCGTCGTCGTGGTCGTGGTCGTCGACGTCGTCGACGTGGACGTGGTGGTCGGCGGGGACTGGGAACAGCCGACATCGAGGTAGTCGACGTTGATGTACTCGCGGTCACCGGCTCGGTAGGCCATCGAGATCTGGTGGGTCCCCGCCGTCAACGTGACGGGTACGGCAGTGGTGTCCGCATAGTTACTCCACCCCCCAGTCGCTCCTGCCGTCACCGACGACACGTGCAGGCCGTCGACCTCGACGGATCGGACCCAGTCCTGTTGTGTCGTCGCGTACCGCCAGACCAACGGGTAGGTACCAGTCGTCGGCACCGTCACGTTCCACGTCACCGAATCGCCGACCGAATCGAACCAGCCGATCACGCCCGAGCCCGAATGTGGCGGCCAGTTCGTGTCCACCAGAACCCCTTCGAGGGTCGCCGTCTCCGCTTCGAGACGCTGCGTGGCGCAGACCCCGGGGATCGCGTAGTGCGCCACCATCGACGCGTTCCCACTCGGCGCGATCGACACCGATCGGGTGGCGGATCCGCCCGGACTCCACGACGAGAACGTCCCGGTGCCTGCGGCGAACTCCTGCGTTGCCGGCACCGTCAACGTCTCGGTCCCGTTGCGGATCATGGTGAACGAATAGGGGGTCGCGTGCTCGCCGAGGTGATCGACGACGACGCCACCGCTGGGCGACGTGTCGACGTTGACGACAACTGTGGAGGGTTCGAGTCGACGGGTCGTTGCGACAACCTCCCCCTTCGACGACGTTGCGGCGACCGCTACCTCGATGGTCGTGGGGTACTCGTGGTCGGGGGCGACGAAGGTCAGCGACGGCCCCGACCCCGACGTCAGTTGATGGGCGTGACAGCCCGAGGTGCAGTGCCGAAGCGTCACCGTCCACTCATACGTCCACGTCACACCCACCGGCGGTGGTGGCGACATCGACGCAGTCACCGTGATCTGATCGCCGACGGACCACTGCGACGGCGCGCCGATCGAGACGACATTCGGCCCGGTGGCGACCACCGTCACCGAGCGTGTGCTCGACCCACCGTCGGGATCGGACGCTTTCACGACCGCGTTGTACGTCCCGGGGTTCGTGTAAGTGATCACGGGTGACGCTCCCGAGGTCTCGAACAAGCCGTCACCGTTGGTGTCCCACTCGTAGGTGACCGTGCCGCCTTCGGGGTCCGTCGCAGCCGCCGCGAACGTCGTCATCAACGGGGCCGGCCCCGAAGCCGGCGTTGCCGTCGCCGCGGAGATCGTCGGAGGTTGGTTGCCGCCGGTCGGCTCGGAGTAGCGGATCCGCCGCACCGAGTTGCTCATGATGTCGATGTAGTAGATCGCGCCGTCGGGCCCCTCCTCCATCTCGATGATCCCGCCGACGTCGGAGGCGAAATGATGAACCTGCGATGGGTCGGGCATGCCCCCGGCACCGGGTGACAAATACCAGATGCAACCGCGGGCATAGTCGGAAAAGAACAAGGCGTTGCGGTACGACGCCGGGAACGAGGACGAGCCGACCCCGCGGTAGTGAGCGAGGCCTGACACCGAGTTGCCGCCGGCCGTCACCGGGCACCGGCCGGCATCGTCGGGCGCCACGTCGGTCGCGGTGTGTGCGTAGGTGAAGAGCGCCGACTTCGTCTCGGCGAGCGGGAGACCGTCGCAGATCGGCGTGAACGTGCCCGGACCGGCGGCATTGCCCTCGTAGCACGGCCAGCCGTGGTTCGCGAAGGTCGACGGCACGACGACGTCGATGGACTCGGTCGCGTCCTCCCCCACGTCCGCGACGAACACCAGGCCGGTCTGACTGGAGTAGGTCATCCGAAACGGATTTCGCATTCCGGCGGCGACCAGGCGGTCCTCGGCGGCGGGCCCTCGTACCGGCGCACCGTTGGCATCGACTTGGATGACCGAGCCTGTGTACCCGATCGGGTCGCCCGACGTCCGAATGTCCTGCGCCCGCAGCGAGCCGCTCTCTCCAACGGGCTCGTCGGGACAGCGCGTGTCGTAGAAGCCGGTCACCGCCGAGTCGCCCGCCGATGCCATCACGGTGCCATCGGGCAGCGCGAGGACGTCGTCGAGGCCGTGGGAGAAGTAGATCTGGCACCAGTCGTGCACCAGCTGCGTCTCGGAAAACGAGGATCCGTTCCAGTCGAGGCGAGACAGCATGCCGGACTGGATGCACGGGTCGGTCGAGCACTCGGGTCCGGTGGGGATCGTCTGGTCGACGCGTCCCAGCGCCGCGTACAACACGTACGCCCGGGGGTCGGCGGGGAAGCCGGGGGCCAACTGGAAGCCCATCAGACCGCGGTCGCCCCAGTCAGACACGTTCGGTCGAAGGTCCCCGACGACCGTAGGTGTCGTGTCGTCGACTGTGTCGAAACGGTTGATCAAACCGGACTTCTCAGCGACGAACACCGACCCGTCGGCGGCGAACGATACGGAGGTGGAGATCATCAGACCACCGAGCACCTCCTCGTCGACAAACCCCACGGGGAGGCCGTTCGCGGCAACATGCAGCGGGGCCGGGAACTCCTCGCCGGACTCGCCGGACTCGCCGAACTCGTGCGCCCACAGCGGCACACCGAGGACCGTTGCGATCACCGCCCACAGCAGGTTCCTGCCTCGTCGGCTGAGTCTCATACCGCCCCCCGCTCTGGCTCTCAGCGGACGCTACCGCGCTCGCGGCATGTCGGCCGACGAAACCACAATCCGACCCTCAGGTAGGCTCCGAACCGAGGCGACATGCAGATCCCCATCTCCAAGTTCCAGGAGCAAGGCGGTCGGAGCAGGACCGACGACCTCGACTTCGAAACGTTCCGAGAGCAGCCGCTCGATGAGCACGTTCTGCGCTGTCTCGGCTACATGCACGACATCGAGTACCAGACGGTCCTCTACACCCGCGAACTGCTGATGACCCCTGCGTGGAAGGACCCGCAGTTCACGGCGTTCATCACACTGTGGAACTGCGAGGAGTACTGGCACGGCCAAGCCATCGGCAAAGTACTCGAGATGCACGATCGCCCAGCGCACGACGAGCGACTCATCGCGATGCGCGAGTTCGGCAAGCGCTACCTGTTCTGGAGCCCGGCCATTTTCTGGATGCTCGGCCACGGCATCCGCCGCTTCCCCGCGGTACATATGACGTGGGGCGCGATCAACGAGTGGACCGCCAACGCCGCCTACAACCGTCTCCAGCAGATCGCCGGTCATCCGACGCTCAGCGAACTCCTCGGCCGCATCATGCGGCAGGAAGGTCGGCACGCCGCGTTCTATGCGGCATGGGCGCGTGATCTGCTGGAGAACGACGCACGATCGCGATGGGTCACCAGGCAATTCCTGGTTCGTCAGTGGGACATCGTCGGCAACGGAGACGTGCCGCGCAGCGAGACGGCGTTCGCCGGCGCCTACCTCTTCGGCGACGACGAGGGCAACGCATTGATCGAGCGAGTCGAATCGCGCATCGACGCGCTCCCCGGGCTGTCGGGTCTTAATCTGGTCCAGAACGCGATCCGCAAGGCGACCGACGAGGTGCTCGCCACCGAAGGCAACGTACCCGCAGCGCGTCGTGCGGCGACAGTCGACCTCACTGCCGAGACCGACCGCGTGACGGCTTGACCGATCGGTCACCGAGCCGCAGCACGCTCGCTTCTCGATTCCGGCGGGGACCTGCCGATAGGTCGGCATGAGCATTCTCAACCGTCAGCGACGGATCGGCGAACGCCTCGGGGTTCAAGGGCTCGTCGTCGGGTGGAACACCCGCGACCGTCGCATCCCCCGTTGGCGCCACCGGCCCTTCGTCGAGGCGGACGTCATCGACGTGTCGGTGTCAGGCGCTCAGCTGCTCGCTCCCATCACGTCCGGCATTGCCGTCGGGACCGAGCTGACTATCGCGGCCGGCGGGTCGATCGGTAGGGTCCGGGTCCGCCGCATCGTCCCGATGAGCCAACAGCCGCTCGCCTGCTACGGCGTCGAGTTCGTCGAGCTCGATCCGGCGCTCGAAGGAATGCTGTTCGCGAACCTCCCGACGATCGGCACGCCAGAGGCCGAGGTGGTCTGGCGCTGAGGAAAAACCAGACCGGGACCAGTTCAGCAAAGGCGGAGCACGGTCATCTGGCGAATCAGGCACCCCGACTGCAAGGGTGGCCGTCGTGACCGCCGCGACATCCGCCGCCGAACCACGCGACCTGCTCGTCATCGGCGGCGGCCCGGCCGGGGCGGCCGCTGCAATCCGAGCCGCCCGCGGCGGGGCGCGGGTGACGGTGTTCGAGAAGGGAGCGCCGGGCCGCGACAAGATCTGCGGCGACGGCCTCACGCCCCGGGCGATCAAGGCGCTGAACGAGCTGGGGGTCGACCTCGCCGATGCCCACCGCATCGACGGCTTGCGGATGATCGCGAATCGCACCGTTCGCCAGCTGAACTGGCCCGGCATCGCGCCGTTCCCCGCGCACGGCGCCGTGTGGCCGCGCCGCCGACTCGACACGGCGCTGGTCGAGCTCGCCGCGGCAGCGGGCGCTGAGATCCTGTGGGAGCACGAGGCGATGCCACTGCTCGACGACGACCGGGTTGTCGGCGTAGAGGCGGGCGGCCGGCGCTGGACGGCGCCGTTCACAGTCGTCGCCACCGGAGCGCCGGGGCCCGTGACCCGGGCGCTCGGAGCGGAACGCGACCCCAACGAACCGTTCGGTCTGGCCATTCGCACCTACGCCGAGACGCCTCGCCACGCCGAGCGCTTCCTCGAAGCGTGCCTCACGCTGCGTGATGAGAACGGGACTCCGGTTCCGGGCTACGGCTGGATGTTCCCTGCCGGCGACGGCACCGTGAACATCGGCGTGGGCGCGCTGTCCACGATGAAGGGCTTCAAGAAACTCAACCTCAACAAGCTCCAGGACAGCTACCGGGCGCTGGTGCGCGACGACTGGGACCTTGGCCCCGACCTCGAGCGTCCGCGCGCCTGGAGGCTTCCGATGAGTGTGACGCGCCGCCACGGTCCGGGGTGGGTGGTGGTGGGTGATGCAGCCGGTCTCGTGAACCCGATGAACGGCGAGGGGATCGACTACGGCCTCGAGTCGGGCATGCTCGCCGCCGACCTCTTCCTCGCCGACCCGGCGACCGCCGCCTACCGCTACGACGTGCAGATCGGCGAGCGGTTCGATGCGTTCCTTCGAACAGGACGTCGGTTCTCGTTCCTCATCGGCCACCCGCTCATCCTGCGGACCGGCCTTCGCTTCGCCGTCGGCACCGAAGGCATCGCCAACGTCACGCTGCAGGTCATGGGCAACCTTGTGGACTCGTCGACACCTGGCGCCGGCGGGCTCACGATGCGGGCCGCCGACAAGCTGCTCGGTGTCGCCGACCCGCTGCTCCGCAGGACGCGCGCTGCCGCCTGAACACGGCTCGCTGCTCCGACGATCTCGCCGAGCGACGCCAATGTCAGCATCGCCGCCGACAAGCGAAGGCCGGACCCTCGACCCACGCTGACGCGCCGTGCCCGGTGCAACGCTCGATGAGCGATCGGCCATGATCGCCCGAAGGCTCGGGTGCCCATCGACCATCGAGCGACGATGCGGGCCAAGCAAGCAGCCAACGGCGTCCCGACCCGAGCGCGCACCGCGAGTGCGACAGTCCGACCGGCGATCCGGGCGATCCGCGGCGATCGCGCCAGCGGATCGACGGCCCGGACGTAGCGGTCCTCGTCATCGAGCACCGAGCGAGCCCACGACAGGGCGGCGAGCGTCACTGCCCCGATCATCACGTCGATCACCACTGTCAGTGACATCAGCAGCACGCTAGGTCACGGCTGCTGAGGGTGTCCAGTGGAAAGCTGCGACGGGTCAGCCGAGGAAGCGAGCGCTGTAGGTGGCGAAACCCGACTGGAGGTCATCTGCGTCGAGGCCGAAGTCGGCGAGGTCGTACACCAGCCCGCCGTGGCGCTCACGTTGATGCGATGCGAGGTACGACTCGTGAGCAGCGCGGGCGCGGTCATCGAGCGGTTGGCCGGCGAGGTCGTAGATCCGCGCGACCGTCGCGAGGTCGTCGGCCATGAACTCGTCAAACCGCACGTCGATGCTTCGGTCGGCGGGCAACAGATCCCGCTCGGCAACGGCACGGCCCAGCATCCGCTGCAGCCGGTCCGCCCAGTAGCCACCGACCATCGAGGGGTCGACCGGGTCGGTCTGCATGCGCA
>JAIBBP010000020.1 GCA_019694615.1 Microthrixaceae bacterium
ATCGAGGTCGAATGGCGGTTCCGCGACGGCGACGCACTCGCTCCCGGCGACGACATCGCCTACATCCGCGGACGCCTCGCCCCGGTCCTCACGGCAGAACGGACAGCGCTGAACTTCCTGTGCCACCTGTCCGGCGTCGCCACGCTGACCAATCGCTACGTGGTCGAGGCGGCGCGGGGTGGTGGCGCGAAGGTGTGGGACACACGCAAGACGACCCCGGGCTTGCGGGCGCTGCAGAAGGCGGCGGTCCGTGCCGGCGGCGGTCGCAACCATCGCGGCAACCTCAGCGACTGGATGCTGCTCAAGGACAACCACATCACCGGTATCGGCATCACCGAGGCGGTTACCCGGTGCCGCGACCTGTGGCCGGCGCGAACGGTCCATGTCGAGTGTGACCGTATCGAGCAGATGGTCGAGGCGATCCGGGCGGGGGCCGCAGCCGTGCTCCTCGACAACATGAGCCCAGCCGAGGTGCAGGCCTGCGTGGCCCGGGCGAAGGAACTCGCGGCCGAAGGCCGACCGGCGCTGCTCGAGGCGTCGGGGGGGATCACGCTCGACACGATCGCCGCCTACTCCGCCACCGGCGTCGACCAGATCTCGGTCTCTCGCATCACCCAGTCGGCACCGGCCCTCGACATCGGCCTCGATATCGGAGCGGACTGATGCCTCGGTGCCCCTGATGGCCGAGGCCACCTGACAAATGTGTCGCGTGGCAATCGCGAAACCGCACATCTCGCAACACATTTGCCCGGGCGCGGGGCGCGGCTGCTTGACTGTTCGAGACCGAACCAAGGGAGAAACAACCCGTGCTGCTGGCGATCGACGTCGGAAACACCCAGACCGTGATCGGGCTCTACAAGAGCGGAGACGAGAGCCATCAGCTGCTCGACCACTGGCGCATCGCCACCAACGCCGTGCGTACCTCCGACGAATTAGCGTTGATGTTCAGCGAGTTCCTCCTCACCGCCGGGCACGACTGGCGCGCTGACCTCTCCGGCGTCGCGATCAGCTCCGGAGTCCCCAGCGTGACCTTCGAGCTGCGGCGCATGTGCGAGCGCTACCTCGATATCGAACCGGTCGTCCTCGGCACCGGCGTGAAGACCGGCATGCCGGTCCTCTACGACAACCCCAAGGAGGTCGGTGCCGACCGCATCGCAAACGCCGTCGGCGCCTTCGACCTCTACGGCGGTCCGACCATCGTCGTGGACTTCGGCACCGCCACGACGTTCGACGTCATATCCGGCGCCGGCGAATACCTCGGGGGTGCCATCATCCCCGGCATCGAAATCAGCCTCGACGCCCTGTTCGGTCGGGCCGCGGCACTTCGTCGCGTCGAGCTCGTCGAGCCGCGGAGCGTCATCGGCAAGACCACCGTCGAGTCGATTCAGTCGGGGGTCATCTACGGGTACTCCGCGATGATCGACGGGATGTGTGATCGCATCGAGGAGGTGATCGGCGAGGCGACCGTCATCGCGACCGGCGGCCTCGGTGACCTGATCTCGCCGTACACCGAGTCGATCGAACACGTGGAGCCGTGGGTCACCCTGCACGGGCTTCGCCTTATCTGGGAGAAGAACCGATGACTGGGCAGGACGGCGAGCGGAGCGAGCTGCAGCAGGGCAGCGAGCGGAGCGAGTTCCCGTACACCGCTCACGTTGAGAACACCGCTCACGAAATCGTCGATCGGTTCGCCGAGCAACTCGACGCGGGCGAGGAGACCGGTGTCGTGGTGTCGGTCGCGGGCCGGCTGATGCTTCGGAGGGTGCAAGGAAAGCTCGCCTTCGGCACGCTGGCGGATCACACGGGCCGGATCCAGTTGTTTGCCCCAGCGCAATCGACCCCCGAGTTCGAGGCGTTCTGCGCGTTGAGCCTGGGTGACTGGGTGCAGGTTTCGGGCATCGTCATGAAGACGAAGCGGGGAGAGCTGTCGGTGCGAGTCGACGGTTGGACTCTGCTGGCACAGTCACGTCGCTCGTTCCCCGACAAGTGGCACGGCATCACCGACCCCGACACCCGCTATCGGCAGCGGTACGTCGACCTGTGGGTCACCGAGGAAGCTCGCCGCGCCTTCACCCTCCGCTCGCAGATCGTGTCGGCGATTCGCCGTTGGATGGAGGACCGCGGGTACCTCGAGGTCGAGACCCCGGTGTTGCATCCAATCCCCGGCGGTGCCCTCGCCCGTCCGTTCGCAACGCACCACAATGCGCTCGATCAGGAGCTCTTCCTGCGAATCGCGCCCGAGCTCTACCTCAAGCGGCTCGTCGTCGGCGGGTTCCCGAAGGTGTTCGAGATCGGCCGGGTGTTCCGCAACGAGGGCATGTCGGTTCGTCACAACCCCGAGTTCACGATGCTCGAGTGCTACGAGGCCTACGGCGACTACCGGGTCCATATCGAGTTGACCGAGCAGCTCGTCGCGCACCTCGCCACCTCGTTGCTCGGCACCACCGAGGTGTCATACGGCGGTCGGCCGCTGAGTCTCGCGGCGCCCTGGCGGCGCGCCCCTCTCGCCGAGCTGCTGAGCGAGCAGATCGGCGTCGAGGTCGACGTGCGGACACCCGTCGCCGAGTTGCGCAGGCTCTGCGACCAGCACGACACGCCGTGGAAGGACCACTACGGGTCCGGCAAGCTTCTGTTGGAGCTGTACGAGAAGATCGTCGAGCCCACGTTGTGGGAGCCGACGTTTGTCACCGACTACCCCAAGGAGGTGTCGCCCCTTTCGCGGGTGCACCGCGAGGACGAGCTGCTCACCGAGCGCTTCGAGGGGATCGTCGCGGGACGTGAGTTGTGCAACGGATTCTCCGAGCTCTGCGATCCCGACGATCAGCGCGAGCGTTTCGAGGACCAGGCGCGCCAGAACGCCGGCGGCGACGACGAGGCGATGGTGGTCGACGACGACTACCTCCGTGCCCTCGACTATGGGCTGCCTCCCACGGTCGGATTGGGAATCGGTATCGATCGTCTGGTGATGTTGCTGACCGACTCGGCGAACATCCGCGATGTCGTGCTGTTCCCGACGTTGCGGCCCGAGCAAGCCGCCGGTTCGGACTGACGCCGTGGCGGTCGCGCTCGCGGTGCGAGGCGTCGCCAAGTCGTTCGGTCCCGATGAGGTGTTGTCGGGAATCGACCTCGATGCCGAGTCGGCGGCGATCATGACGCTGCTCGGGCCCTCGGGCTGCGGCAAGACGACGTTGCTGCGCATCGTCGCCGGGCTCGAAACCGCGGATCGGGGAAGCGTCGAGGTGGGTGGCGTCACCGTTGCCGGCCCGGGGGTTCACGTGCCGACCGAGCGCCGCAGAGTCGGCATGGTGTTCCAGAACGGAGCGTTGTTTCCCCACCTGTCGGTCGCCCACAACGTCGGTTACGGGCTTCCACGCGGAGAGCGCAAGCAGAGTCGTCGGATCGACGAGATGCTCGAACTGGTGGGTCTGGCAGGTCTCGGCGACCGAATGCCCGACACGCTCTCGGGAGGTCAGGCTCAGCGGGTCGCTTTGGCGCGGGCACTGGCGCCGGGTCCTGCCGTCCTGTTGATGGATGAACCGTTTTCCAATCTAGACGCAGTGTTGCGTTCCCGTCTGCGTCGTGAGGTCGATGAAGCAGTCCGGGCCGCGGGCGTGACGACCGTCCTGGTGACCCACGATCGCCAGGAGGCGTTCGCGTTGTCGGATCGTGTGGCGGTCGTTCGTGACGGCAGGATCGTGCAGGTCGGCACCCCGCGGGACCTCTACGTGCACCCGGTTGACGATGACGTTGCGGCGTTCGTCGGGGAGGTCGGTGGCCGACTCACACCGGATGGACCGCTGTTGCGTCCGGAGGACCTCGCCGTGTCAACCGTTGCCGATGAGTGCGGCGAGGACCGAGTCGGAGGAACCGTGACGCGAGCGGAGTTTGCCGGCGCCGATGCGTTCCTTGAGGTGCGTCTCGACAGTGGTGCTTCGGTCACCGTTCGTGTCGCCGGGGGCGATGTGCCCGCAGCAACCGGCGACCGTGTGTTCGTCGCACGTCGCCAGAGGCAGCGGGACTGATTTGCCGGGTGGTCAGCGCGCCGCAGCGGCCTCGACCGAGTCGACCAGATGGGCGGCGGCCGCGGACAGGCCGTCGACCCCCGCGCTCGACGGCAGGCCGTCGAGCGCCGAGATCGCTCGCGAGGCGTGGTCGCGGGCCAGGCCGATCGCACCGTCGATCCAGCCGCCCGCAGCGACGATCTCGACGGCGCGGGAGCGGTCGTCGGCGGTCATGTGGTCGGTGAGAAGCGACCGCAACTCGCCGTCGGCGTCATCGGCGAGCGCCCGGATCACTGGGAGCGTGTAGACGCCCTCCTCCATGTCGTGGCCGGCCGGCTTGCCGAGCTCGGCGTCGGTCGCCACGAGGTCGAGCACGTCGTCGACGATCTGGAACGCCATGCCGTAAGCGTTTCCGAACGTGGTCAACGCGTCGATCTGCCGCTGCGGGAGGCCGGCGACGATCCCGCCGGTGCGACAGGCGGTGGCGAGGAGCGCAGCCGTCTTGCCGTCGATCGAGCGGAGGTACGCCTCCTCGGTTCGAGCGGTGTCGTAGGTGAAGCGGAGTTCGAGGACCTGGCCCTCGCAGAGACGGGCGATGGTGGCCGCGAGCAATCCGGCGACCTCGACGCCGAGCGAGGAGGCGATCTCGGATGCACGCGCCAGCAGGAAATCCCCGGCAAGGATGGCCTTGAGGTTGCCCCACTTGGCATTGACGCTCTCCACGGTGCGCCGTGTGATCGCGTCGTCCATCACGTCGTCGTGGTACAGCGACCCGAGGTGAACGAGTTCTACCGCAACCGCCGCCATCACGACGTCGTGTGTAGCCGCCCCGAGAAAGCCGTCCGCGGTGGCTGCGGCGGCGATGCTGAAGCCGGGGCGAACCCGTTTGCCCCCGGCCTTGATGAGGTGCGCGGCGATCTCAGTGAGGTAGGCGTCCTCTGAGGTGACCGAGTTGAGCAACTCGGCCTCGACCCGTTCGAGGTCGGCGCTCATGGTCGGCATCACGTCGAGGGGGTTGGCGGTGGCCACGGCAGGAACTTAGCGGTCAGGCCCGTCCGAACCGCCATCCGGCGCCGGGGGGAGCGGGTGTGACCTCTGTCCGGCCGCGGGAGGCGCCGTCGGGGAAGGATCCTTTGGTTGCGGGTGTTGAGCCGTTCAAGGCCCGAAACCTGCTACGCCGATTGTCGGAGGGCACGGTTAGACTGGCCACGAGTCCAGGAGGCACTCCGTGTTTGAACGCTTCACAGATCGAGCCCGTCGGGTGGTCGTCCTCGCCCAGGAAGAGGCGCGACTGCTCAACCACAACTACATCGGTACCGAGCACATCCTGCTCGGGCTGATCCACGAGGGTGAGGGTGTGGCCGCGAAGGCGCTCGAATCGCTCGGGATCTCCCTGGAGGCCGTACGCCAGCAGGTCGAGGAGATCATCGGTCAGGGTGGCAGCTCGCCGTCGGGTCACATCCCGTTCACCCCTCGCGCCAAGAAGGTGCTCGAACTGTCGCTGCGTGAAGCGCTCCAGTTGGGCCACAACTACATCGGTACCGAGCACATCCTGCTCGGGCTGATCCGCGAGGGCGAGGGTGTCGCCGCGCAGGTGCTGGTCAAGCTCGGCGCCGACCTGTCGCGGGTGCGCCAGCAGGTCATCCAACTCCTGTCCGGCTATCCGGGCCCCACCGGCTCGGGCAGCCAGGCACAGTCGAGCTCCGGCGAGAAGGCCAGCACGGGCGGAGGCTCGGGCGACAGCGCGTCGGGCTCGCTTGTCCTCGATCAGTTCGGTCGCAACTTCACCCAGCTGGCACGTGAGAAGAAGCTCGATCCCGTCATCGGTCGCGAAAAGGAGACCGAGCGGATGATGCAGGTCCTCAGCCGGCGCACCAAGAACAACCCGGTGCTCGTGGGCGAGCCCGGTGTCGGCAAGACCGCCATCGTCGAGGGGTTGGCATAGGAGATCGCCGCCGGCAACGTGCCGGAAACGCTGATGAACAAGCAGCTCTACACCCTCGACCTCGGCGCGCTGGTCGCCGGCTCGCGCTACCGCGGCGACTTCGAGGAGCGCCTCAAGAAGGTGCTCAAGGAGATCAAGACGCGCGGCGACATCATCCTGTTCATCGACGAGATCCATACCCTCGTCGGCGCCGGTGCCGCCGAAGGCGCGATCGACGCGGCGTCGATCCTGAAGCCGATGCTGGCTCGCGGCGAGTTGCAGACCATTGGAGCCACGACCCTCGACGAATACCGCAAGCACTTTGAGAAGGACGCCGCGCTCGAGCGCCGGTTCCAGCGGGTCGTCGTCGAGGAGCCTTCGGTGGCCCACACCATCGAGATTCTCAAGGGTCTGCGCGAGCGCTACGAGAACCATCACCGGGTCACCATCACCGACCAGGCGTTGGTGGCTGCGGCCAACATGGCCGACCGCTACATCTCGGACCGCCAGCTTCCTGACAAGGCCATCGATCTGATCGATGAGGCGGGCGCCCGGTTGCGCATTCGACGCCTCCAGAGCCCGCCGGACTATCGCGAGCTCGAAAGCGAGATCGCCGAGGTCACCCGCGCCAAGAAGGAAGCGGTCGAGAAGCAGGACTTCGAGGAGGCAGGTCGTCTCCGCGACAAGGAGAAGGAGCTGCTCGGCAAGAAGGAGGCCCGCGACGCCGAGATGAAGGCATCCGGTGTCGACCTGTTCGACGAGGTCGACGAGGAGGCCATCGCCGAGGTGCTCTCGTTGTGGACGGGTATCCCCGTCTACAAGCTCACCGAGGAGGAGACGGCCAAGCTGCTTCGCATGGAGGACGAGCTGCACCGTCGGGTCATCGGGCAGGAGGAGGCCATCAAGGCCGTCAGTCAGGCGATCCGCCGCACCCGCGCCGGCCTCAAGGATCCGAAGCGTCCTTCAGGTTCGTTCATCTTCCTCGGTCCGTCCGGCGTCGGGAAGACCGAGCTCGCCAAGACGCTCGCCGAGTTCCTGTTCGGCGACGAGACGTCCATGATCACGCTCGACATGTCCGAGTACATGGAGAAGCACACGGTGAGCCGTCTCGTCGGTTCACCCCCCGGATATGTCGGCTACGAGGAGGGCGGCCAGCTCACCGAGGCGGTCCGACGCAAGCCGTTCTCCGTCGTGCTGTTCGACGAGATCGAGAAGGCACACCCCGACGTCTTCAACACCCTGCTCCAGATTCTGGAAGAGGGCCGGCTCACCGATTCGCAGGGGCGCTCCGTCGACTTCCGCAACACGGTGCTGATCATGACGTCCAACCTGGGCACCGCCGACCTCCGCAAGGCGGTCGTCGGCTTCTCCAAGCGTGACGAGGCCGTCTCCTACGAGAAGATGAAGGAGAAGGTCAACGAGGCGCTCAAGGCGCACTTCCGGCCCGAGTTCCTGAACCGCATCGACGAGACCATCGTGTTCGGCGAGCTCTCCAAGCCCGAGGTCATCCAGATCGTCGACTTCATGATCGCCCGAGTGGCAGTTCAGCTTTCGGGTCAGGGCATGGGCCTCGAGATCACCGACGCGGCGAAGCTGCTCCTCGCCGACCGTGGATACGACCCGACGATGGGCGCTCGTCCGCTGCGCCGGGCCATCCAGCGACTCGTCGAGGACCCGCTGTCGGAGAAGCTGTTGTGGAAGGAGTTCCGCGCCGGCCAGATCATTCGGGTCGACGTTGCTCCCGATCCCGAGGACGCCACCAAGCAGATCTTCACCTTCGAAGGTCTGGAGGGCTTCGTTCCGCCGACCGTCGGTGATGTGATCGAAGCCGAACTGGCTGCCGCCGGTGGCGGCGAGCCGGTGGCCGACGCACCGACGTCCTGATCCTCCCAGCCTCCCAGCGTCCCTCCCTCCCCGCCCAGGTTCTCGTTCGAGAACCTTCCGAGGGGTGGACGTTTCTCAAACGAGAACTGGTTCGGCGCCCTTCGGGGCGCCGTTCCGCGTCCGGATAGCGTACGGGGGTGCAGAAACGGTCCCTCCGTCTCCTCGCCACCTCGGTGGCGGTCCTCGCGATGGCGGGTGCCGGGTGTCGGGCTCGCGCTGACGTGGTCGTGAACGTCGAGCCCGACGGATCGGGATCGGTAACGGTCACCGCGACACTCGACGCCGACGCGGTCGAGCAGATCGGCGACCTGGACTCGGCGTTGCGGGTCGAGGACCTCGAGGCGACCGGATGGTCCGTCGACGGCCCGACGAAACGCGGCGACGACACGGTGCTGGCTGTGACCAAAGAGTTCGCGGAGGCGTCCCGACTCGGCCCGATCATGACGGAGGTTGGCGGAGCAGCAGGGCCGTTCCGGGACTGGAAGCTCACCTCGTCGAGTTCGTTCACCGTTTCGTCCTACGAGTTGGCCGGCAAGGTGAACCTGACCGGGTCGCTCGACCAGTTCAGCGACAGCGAAGTCGCAGCTGCCCTCGACGGTTTCGCCACGGGGCGCACCCCCGACGAGATCGCCGCGGCGCTGAAGGACCATCCCGATGCGTTGCAGCTCGGGGTGGCGGTGGACCTTCCCGGAGAGTTGGAGAACGCGACCGGGCTCGATCCGACCGATCCCGATCCGAACGTCGCTGCAAAGCACTACCGGCTCGGCGACGGCATCGCCGTAGACACGGTGATCGACGTGCGGTCCAGCGCTTCGGACCGGACCTCCGTGCTGTGGATCCTGGTGGGTGGAGGTCTGATCGTCGCCGCGGTTGCGCTCGCCGTCGCCGGTCGACGTCAGGCGACACGCGGCCGGCGGCCTCGCCGAACTCCGGCGAGCTGAGGCTCCTTAACGAACAGTTGTTCGTACCATCCGCGCTGACTGTCACCCCTGCTCGGTAGGTTGCTCGCTATGACCGCAGCCACCCGCCGCAAGACTCGTTACGCCTGTCTCGAGTGCGGAACCCCTGCGCCCAAATGGAGCGGGCGTTGTGACGGTTGTGGCGAGTGGAACACGATCGTCGAGGAGCCCGTGAGTGCCGACCCCGTCGTCGTCACGTCCCCCGTCTCCCCGGCTCAACCGATCACCGAGGTCTCGGGGCTCGATGCGACACCGCTCCCCACGGGCATCTCCGAACTCGATCGGGTGCTCGGTGGAGGCCTCGTGCCCGGGTCGGTCACCCTGGTCGGCGGTGAGCCCGGTGTCGGAAAATCCACCCTGCTGTTGCAGGTGCTCGCCGAGCCCGCGCGTCGTGGTGCAACGGTGCTCTACCTGTCGGCAGAAGAGTCCGCACAACAGGTACGCCGCCGTGCCGAGCGTCTCGGAGCGCTTCACGACAACCTGTTCCTGGCGGCGGAGACCAACCTCGGAAACGTTCTGGGCCACATCGATGAGCTCTCGCCGTCCATCGTGGTGGTCGACTCGGTCCAGACCGTGTTCGATCCGGATCTCGCCTCGGCCCCCGGATCGGTCGGCCAGGTCCGACAGTGCGCGCACCGCCTCGTCACGATGGCGAAACAGCGAGGCATCGCGGTGTTGCTCGTCGGCCATGTCACCAAGGAGGGCTCCCTCGCCGGTCCCCGCGTCCTCGAACACGTCGTCGACACGGTGCTGTCGTTCGAAGGCGACCGCCACCACGCGCTGCGGCTCGTTCGGGCGGTGAAGCACCGGTTCGGGTCCACCCAGGAACTCGGGCTGTTCGCCATGGGCGAGTCGGGATTGGAGGCGGTCGCCGACCCGTCGGAGATGTTCCTTGCGGACCGCCGCCCCGGCATCGCCGGCTCGATCGTCGTGCCGACTCTCGAAGGCCATCGGCCCTTGGTCATCGAGCTTCAGGCCCTCGTTGCACCGGGAGGCCCCCATCCGCGCCGCTCGGTGAGCGGGGTTGATCCCGGCCGAGTGGGGCTGCTGCTCGCGGTGATCGAACGCCGGGTAGGCCTCCAGGTCCTCAACTTGGACGTGTACGCAATGGCGGTCGGTGGCGCTCGGGTCACCGAGCCGGCGGCGGATCTCGGCCTCGCACTCGCTGTCGTGTCGTCGCTGAGCGGGGTCCCGGTGCCGGCCGACGTTGTGGTTTTCGGTGAAGTTGGGCTCGGCGGCGAGTTGCGATCGGTCGGCGGCGTCGAGCGACGCCTCGCCGAGGCGGCTCGTCTCGGGTTCGCCCGAGCGGTCGTCCCACGATCCGCGCCGGCGGGAAACGCCCCGCTCGACGTCCTTCGCGTTCCGACCGTAGACGCCGCGATCGAACTCCTCGGTCTTCGCGAGTGACGCCGCCCCGTCGCTCTACTCGAACCGCTTGAACAGAGCGACCAGCGGGACGAGCAACGCCAGCGGGCCGATGAGCCAGATCGGCCGTGATGCCCACCATCCGGCGTCGGGAGTCGCTCCCAGTTCGACTCCGATGTGGTCGAGCACGAGCATTGCCACGTCGCGGTCGGGGCCGATGCCGATGAGCAGGGTGCCGCCGTCGGTGCTGAGGAACCCGGCGATGATCTTGGCCACTGACTGCGTCTTCCATTGCCCGGTTGAGCGTGCTCCCTGCACGCCTCAGCGGGCGGTGGAATCGAACTCGACGGCGTCGTCGTCGATCGGTTCGTCGATGGTGCGGAGTGCTACCGCAACCCCGCAGCGACTCGCTCGGCTAGACGAGAACAGCACCGAAGCGGGGGCGGGTTCTCGTACCTCGCACCCTGGTGAGGGACCCGAGTCGGAGGCACGAAGGACTCGCTCGCCCATAGACCACAGAACGGAGGGTCAGCAGGGAGAATCTCAGTTTGTCCACGCTGCTGCCGACCGTAATCAAGTGACGAGAACGCCCCACCGATCCCATGGCACTTGACTCCCAGCAGGTTGAACTAATCGGGCGGAACCTGCTGATCGCGCAGATTGTCGCCGACGGCTTGGAGGTGGCTGTTCCCACACGTGATCGCGGCGTCGACCTGATCGTGTACTCGGACCGGGAGGGAGACGGCACGTTCGTCGCCAAGCCGATCCAGCTCAAGGCTGCGAGCGCGCAGGCCTTCTCGATTGACCAGAAGTACGCACGCGTCACGGAGTTGCTCCTCGCGTACGTGTGGAACGTGGTTGACCCCACCAACGCAGTCACCATGTGTCTCACGTACAATGAGGCGCTCGTCGTCGCGGCAGAGATGGGCTGGACTGCGACGCCATCCTGGGAGAACGGCAAGTACTCGAGCAGCAGCCCCGGACGACGGCTGCGCGAACTGCTGGTTCCATACGAGATGCACGCCGGAACGTGGCGCGAGAGGATTGGTCTTCGTGCGGCTTCCTAACAGCGCACCGCCCCCTCACGCGGGCGGCCGCGATTGCCCCGGACGCCGGCTCTGGACCAGTCTGTCGCGCCCCACCTCTGGGGTGCCCGCTTGACACGCGGGCTCGCCGGTGGTCGCCGGTGCCAACAACCGGCCGGATCGATTCAGAAGGGTCATCTGAGGGTCGCTTCGACGCGCTCGGGAAGCTTGCCGATACTGGACTTCTTGCAGTCTCGTTGACGGCGATCACCAGCCTTCCACGGACCCCGCCGTTCCAACCATCGAGTGATCACTGGCCGAGCGAGCAGCAGAAGCCCGTGCTGGAACATTGGCAATGCGGCGATCGCCGCGGTGGGCGGGTTGAGGTTGCTGATTGCGGTGCTGTCGGTTGCCACCATCGACGTTGGATATGGCCCAATCGTCGTGAGCGTCACCAAGGCTGCGAGCCCCGCCGCCGCGATGGCGAGGTGTCCACGGCGACCCCGTCGGTCGACCGACTTGTCACGGTAGAAGTAGCCGAGCTGATGAACGAAGCCGAACACAATGACCCCGTTGAGATAGCCGATCGCGTCGAGGTCGGAAACGACCCGAACAGCGTCGACCGCCCGGGCTGTGTCCTGGCGCACCCAGTGCGACGATCGTCGTGAACGGGGAGCGGCGGTGCCATTTTCGGTGGTCGGGGCCAGCAGTACGACCCGGTGTAGACATCGATTACGGGATCACCTGCAGCAGCCAGGTGGAGGGACGCCCTCCGGAGTCACGTTCGTGGTCGGATCGAGCGAGCGGCCAACTAGACTGCCGCGATGGCAGCCCGTCGGAGCAAAGCCCTGCTCGAGGCCTTGGCGATCGTTGCGCCTGGCCAGCCGCTCCGAGAAGGTCTCGACCGCGTGGTGAAGGCCTCGATGGGTGCGCTGATCGTGGTCGGAGACGGTCCGGAGGTCCTGAACATCTGCTCGGGTGGGTTTCTCCTCGACGCAGCGTTCTCACCGCAGCGGCTGTCGGAGTTGGCCAAGACCGACGGTGCGATCATCCTGGCGCCGGACGCGAGCCGGATCGCTCGGGCGAATGTTCACCTCGTGCCCAACCCGAACACACCCACCACGGAGACGGGCACGCGACATCGCACCGCCGAGCGCGTCGCCCGCAGTATCGGGGTGCCGGTCATCTCCGTGTCAGAGGACATGGCGGTGCTCACCGTCTACATGCACGACGACAAGCACCAGCTCGAACCGATCCCGTCGGTGCTCAGCCGCTGCAACCAGGCGCTGCAGACTCTCGAGCGCTACAAGCAGAGGCTCAACGAGGTGACGTCGAACCTGGCGACCGTTGAGGTCGAGGACCTCGTCACCGTTCGCGACGTCGTCACCCTCCTTCAGCGCACCGAGATCGTCGTGAGAATCGCCGAGGAGATCGAGCGCTATCTCGTGGAGCTCGGCTCCGACGGTCGCCTCGTCCGTCTGCAGCTTCGTGAGCTGATGGCGGGAGTGGAGGACGACCGCAAGATGGTGCTCCTCGACTACTTCCAGCCCGATGCGTCCTGGAACCTCGAACAGGCCATGGAAACACTCTCCGGCCTTGAGATGGAGGACCTTCTCGAGCCGGAGGCGGTCGCCGAGTCGCTCCACCTGTCGGGGAGCGCGAAGGACGCCGATGGGGGCCTGTCGCCCCGCGGCTACCGCATGCTGTCCAAGGTGCCTCGCCTTCCCGACGGGATCGCCGAACGGTTGGTCGACGAGTTCCAGACGCTCGACAAGCTCATGCGGGCGACCATCGACGAGCTCGCGGCGGTCGACGGCGTCGGCGACCCGTGGGCTCGGACGATCAAGGAGTCGTTGGGACACATCGCCGAGTCGTCGATCCTCGATCGCTACTCCTGACGGCTTCGTCGTGCGTATCAAGCTGCCCACGGGCACCCCGGCCGAACTCGCCCGTCCCACCGTGGGAGAGGCGACTGGTGGACTGGTGCTCTGGCCGGACATTCGCGGCTTGCGCCCGGTCTTCGACGCCCATGTTCAGCGTCTCGCCGACGACCACAGCCTGGTGGTCGTCGCTCCGGAGATGTACCCGGGCGAGGAGGACCTTGCCCTCGACGCCCGCCATGCTCGCGCCGCCACGTTCTCCGATGACGACAAACTCAGCGACGCTCTCGCCGCAGCTGATGCGACCGGGTTCGATCATGTCGGCGTTCTCGGCTTCTGCATGGGCGGGATGTACGCGATGAAGTCGCTGGCCTCGGATCGGTTCGACCGGGCCGTCGCGTTCTACGGCATGGTGCGCGTCCCCGAACAGTGGGCGGGCGGAACCCAGCGGGACGCGATCGACGTCGTCCGGGAGCGTGGGGCTCGCGGCGGACTGAACCTGCTGTGCATCTTCGGAACCAACGACCCGTGGTGTCCCCTCGACCAGATCGACGAGGTCGAGGAAGCCGGCGCAACGGTGATCCGTTACGAGGGCGCCGAGCACGGTTGGGCACAAGACCCCTCGGTGGATTGGTACCGACCTGACGACGCGGCCGACGCCTGGCGCCGAGCCGAGGCGTTTCTGACGCAGTAGGCCCCGGCCTCTCGCCTACATCGCGCGGATCTCGAGCTCCCGTCGCTTGAGGATCCGGTAGGACCGCTCGTTTTGATCGATCCACTCGAGCTTCACGAAGCTGGAGATGGCCTTGTTGACCCGCTCGCGTGACGCTCCGACCAGGCCGGCCAGTTCCTCCTGCGTGATCGGGATCTCGAACTCGTCGCGATCGCCCGCAAGCTCGAGCAGGTGCTTCGCGGTGCGGCCGGTCACGTCGAGGAAGAACGAGTCAGCCAGTGCCTCGTCCATGTTGCGGAGGCGCTTGGTGAGGAGCCCGATCACCTTCCAGAGGAGCTCCGGCTGGCGCTCCCAGAGCTCGACCAACGGCTGGTAGGGGATCTCGACGACCACCGATGGCTCCAGCGCCCGTGCTTCGGCCGAGCGTCCGAGCTTGTCGAACAGGCTCATCTCACCGAACAGGTCTCCGCTCGTCATCAAGGCGACCATCGACTCGCGGCCGTCGAATGACTTGTTGCCGATCGCGATCCGACCCGAATCGACCACGTAGAGGGCGTCGGCATCGCTGCCCTCGGCGAAGATCACGTCGCCTCGAACGAGGTCGAGCGACCGGGACTGGTCGAGAAGGACGGCGAGCACCTCGTCGTCGAGGTCGGTGAACAGCTCGATGGAGCGCAAGATCTGGGCGTCGATCACGTCGCCAAGCTAGTGGCAACCCCTCAGATCAGGTAGCCGGATCACCACCCTTCGGGACGCACTGATCGTCCCGGTAGGCTGCGTCGGTCATGGCCGAGCGCATCTGGACCATCGTCGTGGCGGCGGGTTCGGGCCGACGCTACGGAGGAGCGAAGCAGTTCGAACGAATCGGCACCGACCGAGTCGTCGACCTGTCTCTCGCCACGGCGGCGCGTCACTCCGACGGTGTGGTCGTTGTCGTACCCCCCGGCGAGCGACCCGGCGGCCTCACCGCCGACCGTGTTGTCGACGGCGGTGCAACGCGAAGCGAGTCCGTTCGCTGCGGCCTGGCCGCGGTGCCCGATGATGCCACGATCGTCCTGGTGCACGACGCGGCGCGTCCGGCGGCATCCGACGCCGTTTACGAGCGAGTTATTGGCGCCGTTCAGGGCGGAGCGGTTGCCGCCGTGCCGGCGATTGCTGTCTCCGATACTTTGCGTCGAAAGGTCGGAGGTGTGGTGAACCGCGACGACCTGGCCGCTGTTCAGACGCCGCAGGCGTTTCGGGCTGATCGGCTCCGCTCGGCGCACGAGGGAGCGGCGGAAGCGACCGACGACGCGGCGTTGGTGGAAGCGACGGGAGCGTCGGTGGTGCTCGTTGACGGCGATCGCGCCAATGTGAAGATCACTGAGCCCTACGATCTCAGACTCGTGTCCGAGGCGCTCGGGCTGAAGAACGCAGGTGGCGAGATGACACTTCGGATCGGCAACGGTTTCGACATCCATCGCTTCAGCGACGATCCCGACCGGGTGCTGGTGCTGGGCGGCGTGCGCTTCGAGGGCGAGCGCGGATTGGTCGGTCACAGCGACGCCGACGTCGTTGCCCACGCCTGCGCCGAGGCGTTGCTCGGTGCCGTCGGGCGAGGCGATCTCGGCTCGCACTTCCCCGACACCGATGAGCGATGGCGCGGCGCGGACAGCTTGCAGCTGCTGGGCGAGGTGGTGCGAATGGTCGCGGAGGACGGCATGGCCGCCGTGAACATCGACTGTTCAATCATCGCCGAGACCCCGAAGCTCGCGCCCCGGCGCGAGGAGATGCAGGCCAAGCTGTCGGCAATCGTCGGAGCGCCGGTCACGGTGAAGGGCCGCCGCGCCGAAGGAATCGGCGGGTTGGGGCGACGCGAAGGTATTGCGGCCATCGCGACGGCGCTGTTGACGTCGGCTCCCGTTGATCACGATGACGAGGTGGTGAGGCAAGAATGAGTGGTCCGAAGAAGCGAGGGGGCAAGGCTCCCGCCAAGTCGCCGAGCCGGCCGGCAAAGTCACCGACGTCGCGCGCAGGCGGTCCCCGAGCGGATCGCTCGAAGGGTCCCGGGAGTCGAGGCCGTGCTCCGGCGCCCGGTCGCGGAAAGGGTGGCGCTCCGGGCCGTCGGCCCGGGCCTCCGGCGCAACGCACCGAGCGCGGCCTCGACGGCACCCAGGTCGAAGGCCGTCACGCGGTGCGCGAGCTGCTCCTTGCCGGCACCCGCAAGGTCAAAGAGGTGCTGCTGGCCGAACAGATGGACCCAGCGGAGATCCTCGACGACATCATCGACCTCGCGCACGATCTCAAGGTGCCGGTCAGGGAGATCTCCAAACGGCGTCTCGATGCCGAGAGCCGCACCGAGGCGTCCCAAGGGGTCGTCGCTCACGCCGCCCCGCTTCGCGATCACGGTCTCGACGACCTTGCGACGGGTGCGCCGGGGGGTCCTGCGCCGTTTCTGGTCGCGGTCGACGGGGTGACCGACCCTGGCAACCTCGGCGCGATCATCCGCACGGCGGAGTGCGCCGGTGTGACCGGCCTGTTGCTGCCTCGTCATCGTGCAGTGCACATCACGCCCACGGTCACGAAGGCGGCTGCTGGTGCCGTTGAGCACGTCCCGATGGCGCTGGTCGGTGGTCTGCCGACGGCGATCGCCGATCTCAATGCCCGCGGCGTGTGGGTTGTGGGCCTCGACGCGGGCGGCGATCGGTCGTTGCACCAGATGGGCGTTGCCGACCAGCCGGTGTGCCTCGTGCTCGGTGCCGAGGGGGAGGGATTGTCCCGGTTGGTCAGACAACGGTGCGACGAGATCGTCGGCATCCCGCTCCTGGGGAGTCTGTCATCGCTCAACGTGGCGACGGCGGCAGCGCTCGCTATCTACGAGGTCGTTCGGAGCCGTGCCGACGTCTCGGGGCGGGGCGGGGTGTGAGTCCCCTGTCTTCAGGTCGCGTCGTGGCGGCGTTGGTCGTGGGCGCGTGCTCGATCGTCGGATGTGTGTCGACCAACGAAGTCGGTGGATCGGAGAACGCGACGCCCACGACAACGACGGTGCCGACCGAGCCGGGCACGTTCGGCGCCGATGTCCAATACGAAGGCGTGTTGGCCACCGTCGTCTCGGTGGTCCCCTTCGACCAATCGCCCAATGGTGTGCCACGCATCAAGGTTGTGGTGCGCGTCGAGAACACCTCGGGTTGGGTTCAGCGAAACCCTGACCTTCGGTTGCTCTGCGACGAAACGACCAACACGGGTGACTGGTTTCTCGGTTCGACGTGGGAACCGAACGTTGCCCTGCCGGTCAACGCTGTCTCCCAGGGTGAGGTCATCATCGGATTCCCGCAGAAGGGGAAGAGCCCCGAGTACCCGTTGGTGGCGTGCACCGGAGCGCGGTTGCGGTTGACAATGGTCGACTCACGCACTCCGGTGAAGCGAACGTACGACTATCCGGTGGATCAGGGCGTCATCGCAGAGGCTGCGAAACGCCCTCGAGGCCCGGCGCTCCCGCTGCCCCCGCGCGGCGGCTGAGCATCGGGCGGACCCCGTGTAGCGTGCGCCGTCGATGACGCCGCAACGACTCGCGCTCGGAGTGCTGGCGACCCTCAGTGGAGTCGCAGCTTTCTACCTGGCGACGGCGGACGTTCACTACAGGGATCGCAACTGCGGCACCGCTGTCTTCCGGAGCGACGTCACCCAGTTGGTGATCGAATCGGGTGACATCGCTGCTGACGAGTTCGAACAGGAGTCGGTCATCACCAACTGCGACCAACTTCTCCTCGAGCGACGGTTTCTGGTGCTCGCTCCTGTCGCGTTGGGCGTTGTGTGTGTTGTCGCCGGTCGGCGTGCCCGTGACCGGCAACCGCCGCCCAAGGGCGACATCTTCGGTCGAGCCTGACCAGGTCGAGCCTGACCAGGTCGCTCCGGACGCGACAGGGGCCGGGCGATTTGCCCGGCCCCTGTTGATCAGCGAGTGTCGGTTCAGCCGACGAAGTCGTTGGACTTTCCGTCGTAGCTGATCAGCTCGGTGACGCCCTCCCAGGAACCGGCGGTGCGCTTGATGACCCGGAGGTCTTCGATGATCCACGGGTCGTCCGCGCCGTTGGTGTGAGCGGCGGCATCGTCGAGAGCCAGGCCGAAGTTCTCACCGTCAAGCGAGTAGAGCGTGTTCATCAACGTTGCCCGGTCGACGGTCGGAGTCAGTTCGAGCCCGCGGACGAAAAGTGCGCCGAATCCCCAACCGGCAGCGGCGATGCCACCCTGGAGTTCGGCCTCCTGGAGTCCGGCAGCAGCGCCCTTGGTGAAGAACTCCTGCACCTTGGGGTTGGCCTGGTCGGCAGCGGTGCCCACGTCGTAGGTCGCCTGGGTCGAGTAGATGCCCTCGTCGCGACCCTGCGCGAGCGCCATCGCCGTCTTTCCGCTGCAGGTGATCGAGATGTAGGTCATCGGCGTCCAGTCGCTGGGCTGAGCGCGGAGAGCGGCGGGGCATGGTGCGCCGCCGATGCCGACGAAGAACACGTCGGCGCCGCTTGTCGCAAGCTGGGCGACCTTGGACTCGGGGCTGGTTTCGGTGAGCGGGTTGAAGCTCTGCTCATCGACGATCGTGATGTCGGTGCCCTCGATGTCCTTCTTGATGGTCGCCTGGTAGGCCTTGCCGAAGTCGTCGTCCTGGTACAGCAGGGCGATCTTGGCCGCCGGCTTCTCGGTCTTCAGGTACTCCATGAAGGCGTGGGCCTCGGTCGCGTAGGACGGCAGGCCGCCGATGAACCACGGGTACTCGGCAGCCTTACCCCACTCGGGCGAGCCGGTGGCGAGCCCGATCGACGGCACGCAGTTGTCGTTCATGTACTGGCGGACCGCCAGGTTGTTGGAGGTTCCGATCTCGCCGACCATGGCGAAGATCCCCTCCTGCTCGACGAGGCGTCGCACCTCCGCAGGCGTCTTTGCCGGGTCGTAGGCGTCGTCGGCCTTCACCAGTTCGAGCTTGTAGGTCTTGCCGTCGCCAGCGGTCACTCCACCGTCGGTGTTGACCGCGGTGACGTACGCCTCGAGGCCCTTGGTGATGGTGTCGTAGATCGAGTAGGCGCCGGACTCGGGGCGGACGGTGCCGATCTTGATCGTGTCGCCCTCGATGCCCTTGGTGCCTTCGTAGTTGGCGCAGTCCTCCTCGGGGACGATGAACGCCGCGGCATCGCCGCCGTCGCCACCGCCGTCTTCGTCGCTCGCTGCGGTCGTTTCTGTGGTGTTGTCGCTGCCACCGGTGTCGTCGGCGTTGTCGTCGTCGCGGCCGCAGGCGGAGAGCAGCAGGGCCAAGGCCGCGGCGACGGCGGCGAGGCGCAGGGGTCGTTGGGCTGTCATGTGGTTCCTCCTGGTGAGGGGTGGTGGCACCGCGTCACGGTACCTGTGAGATCGCTGTCTGTGAGATCGCTCGGCGGGCGGCGAGGCGAGCCTGCAACTGGCGGTACATGCCGACGATTCCTCCAGGGGCAGCCAGCATCAGCACTACGAGGAGTACGCCGAGGATGAGTGGAGTCAGTGGTTTGACGTCCTCGGGGAACTCCGGCGTGATCACGTTGGTGAAGAAGCCGAGGAAGACGGCGCCGATCGCCGGGCCGGCGATGCTGGGGGTTCCCCCCACGACGACGGCGACCAGGAGGTTGAGCGACAACACGAGCGTGAAGGTGCCGGACGACACGCGTGCCAACTCCAGAGCGCTGAGCGATCCGCCGATGCCGGCGAGCGCGGCGCTGATACCGAACGTGAACACCTTGGCGGCGGCGACGTTCACTCCGGACACCTCTGCTGCGGTTTCGTTGTCGCGAATGGCGATGATCGAACGACCGGCCCGGCTGTTAACCAGGTTGCGGACCAGAAGGAAGCAGATCGCTGCGACGAGCAGGAAGATGTAGTAGCGCCACTGCGACGACGCTTTGGCGTCGTCGGCGGAGAGGAGAGCCAGGTCGGGTGGTTCGAACCGAATCGACCGGTCGGTCATAACGCCACGCCGGTTGAGTTCCCGGTTGGTGATGCCGAGGCCGGCGCTGCCGCCGGTGGTGTCGGAGAACTGCTCGAGGATCTGCGGGAACAGCGTGGCGACGGCGAGAGTGACGAGCGCCAGGTAGAGGCCCTTGATTCGAAGCGCCGGCAGCCCGATCACGACCCCGGCGACGAAACACACCACCGCCGATGCGACGACGGTGACGAGGAACGGCCAGTGCCACTCGTTCAGGATGAGGGCGGTGGTGTAGGCACCGACGCCGAACAGCGCGCCGTGACCCACCGAGATCTGGCCGTTGTAGCCGGTGAGCAGGTTGAGGCCGAGCGCAGCGACAGCCAAGGGGATCCAGGTGGTGATGGTGTCGGTCCAGTACGACGACAGCACCTGGGGGAGCGCCAGGCACACCACCGCGACGGCCGCGAGGGCGATCAACGGGACCCAACGCCTTGCGCCGAGTGACTTCGCGGGTGAGCTGCTGGTCATACGCGGCTGACCTTCCGCTGTCCGAAGATTCCCTCGGGCCGGACGAGGAGCACCACCAGGATCAGGATGAACGCGGGTGCGAGCGGCATCTTCTCGAAGAAGTCGACATAGCGGGGGAGGACATCGCTGAGCACCCCGACGAGCAGTCCGCCGACAATCGCGCCGACGAACGAATCGAACCCCCCGAGTGTGATCGCCGCGAACGCGTAGATGAGCGTGAGTTGCATCAGGTTCGAGCTGACGGCGGTGATGGGGGCTGTGAAAGTGCCGGCGACGGCTCCGATCGCTGTGGCAAGGCCCCAGCCGAACATGAGGACGCGGGTGACGGGGATGCCGCACAGCGCCGACGACTCGGGGTTCGATGCGACCGCTCGCATCGCCAGGCCGATCTTCGTGCGCTGGAACAGCATCCAGAAGATCACGGCCTCGATGGCGAGCACGGCGAGGGCTCCGAGCTTTTGCCACGCGACCTCGGTGCCGAAGATGTCGATCCCGCTTCGGCCGAACAGGTTCAACAGGGTCTTGTCGTCAGCGCCCCAGATGAGCTTCGCCAAGGCGTTGAAGCCCAGGAACATGCCGATCGTGACGATGACGACCGCCAGGGGCTTCTGGTGCGGATCACCGACGGGCCGCACGACGACTTGATGGACGACGACGCCGATGACGAAGCCACCGAACATCCCGCCGAACATCGCCAGCCACAACGGGAGTCCGGAGTCGGCGAGTGTCCACACGATGAACGTGGCGAACATCGCCATCTCACCCTGAGCGAAGTTGAGGAGGCCCGTCGAGCGGTAGATCACTACAAGGCCCAAGCCCAACATCGCGTACACGGCGCCGTTGCCGAGCCCGATGAAGAGGTAGCTGATGAACTCTTCCACGTCAGCTCCCGAGGTATGCCTTGCGGATGGACTCGTCGCCTTGCAGCTGGGCTGCCGTTCCGGCGTTCACGATGCGTCCGGCCTCCAGGACGTAGGCACGCGAGGCGAAGGCCAGGGCGAGGTTCGCGTTCTGCTCGACGAGAAGCACGGCCGTGCCGGTGTCACGCACGAGTTCACCGACTCGATCGAACACTTCCCGGGTGACGAGAGGGGCGAGGCCCAGCGACGGTTCGTCGAGAAGCACGAGCCGCGGACGGCTCATGAACGCTCTGGCGATAGCGAGCATCTGCTGCTCCCCGCCGCTCATGGACCCGGCTGCCTGGCTGCGGCGTTCGCCCAGCCGCGGGAACACCTCGTACCACCTGGCGATCTCGGCGTCGACGTCGCCGGCGGGTCGGGAGTAGGCACCGACGCGGAGGTTGTCCTCGACCGTGAGGTCGACGATGGTTCCGCGCCCCTGCGGGACGTGGGCGACGCCCCGCCGCAACAACTCGTCCGGGCGACTGTTGGTGACGCGCTGGCCGTCCAGGACGACGTCACCGGAGGAGGCGATCATGCCGGAGACGGCGCGGAGAGTCGTGGTCTTCCCAGAACCGTTTGCGCCCAAGATGACGACTGCTTCGCCGGCATCGACGGTGAAGTCGAGGCCGAAGAGCACCTGGACGATGCCGTATCCCGCGGTGAGTCCGGAGACTTCGAGGAGGCTCATGGGGCGTCCGCCACCGGCTCGCCGAGGTAGGCAGCGATCACGCGGGGGTTGGTCTGCACCTCGGCTGGGGCGCCCTCGGCGATCTTTCGGCCGAGCTCCATCACGACGACCTTGTCGGAGATTCCCATCACCATCCCCATGTGGTGTTCGACGAGTAGCACGGTGAGGGAGTGCTCGTTGCGGAGGCGGCGGATGACCTCGCCCAGTTCGTCGACCTCGCCGTGGGTCAGGCCGCTCGCCGGCTCGTCCATCAGCAGGAGACGCGGTTCGGCCATGAGCGCCCGAGCGATCTCGATGCGCTTGAGCGTGCCGTAAGGAAGGCCGGCACACGGACGCAACGCGAGGTGGTCCAGATGGAGGCTGGAGAGGATCTCCATCGCCCGGGCCCGCACGGCGCGTTCCTGTTTGATCTGGGGAAACCACAACGCCGCTGCCCAGAAGCCGCCAGATGTTCGGGAGTGGGAGCCCACGACGACGTTGTCGAGCACCGACAGGCCCGGAACGAGGGCGAGATTCTGGAACGTGCGGGCGATGCCGAGCGGTGCGATCCGGTGTGGGGGTAATCCCAACAGGTCGATGTCGGCGAAGCGGACGCTTCCCTCGGTCGGGTGGTAGAGCCGGCTGACGACGTTGAACAACGTCGTCTTTCCGGCGCCGTTAGGCCCGATCAGTGCGCAGACCTGCCCCTCGTCGATCGTGAAGGACAATCCTGCCAGCGCGACGACACCCCCGAAGCGAACACCTACGTCGGTGACCTCCAGCAACGGCACGTTCAGACCTTTCCGCGCCGTGGTGACCGCTTGTCCCCCCGGGCGGCCGTCACAGTAGTTGAGGGGCGGCGCTCGCGACGGGGATCGCGATGGGGATCGCGAGGGTTGAATCGTGCGATCGGTGGGTAGTCGGCACTCCGATGTTGACGTATTCTTTACACGGACATGGTGACCTCGGGGTTGAGCGGGTTGCCGGCGTCGACACACGCGAATGTCCGGAGCGATCGGGGGATCCAGCTCCGGGAATGCTCCAGACCAAAGGAGAGGGTCGAACGATGTCCGAGCCGTTCGCAGCTGCGACCGTCGAGATGATGCGCTCGGGCATTCCCGCGTCCGGCCACGTTCTCGCTCGGATGGTGGGAGAGTTCGAGACCCACCTTTCCAAGCTGCCGGAGATCGATGGAGCCTCCGTCGTTGTCGGCAGCACCGACGCTCCCGAACGACTGATGTGGGTGGCATGTCGTGCGACGCCCGAGACGGACCTTCGGCGTGCACTGCGAGCTGTCGAAGCTGTCTGGCTGACGTCCTTGCGGTTTCCGCACACCGAGTCGCATCGGCTGCGGCTGCGGTCCGACCGCGCCGAGATGCACTTCGTGTCGCTTGCGGCGGCCGGCCGTTACTTCGTCACCGGGATCGTTGCGATCTCGGCGACAGCGGCCTGACGTCACTCCGAAGCGGTCGAGGGTTGACGAGCCGCGCTCGCAGCATCTCCGGTGACGGTTCGCGAAGGTCGCTGGCGAGGCCGAGCCGTTGCAGGCCACGGCAGAACCCGTAGGACGGGTCGACCTGGCCGGGTAGCAGCCCGTGGCGGATCGAGGTCGGAAAGACGTGATGGTTGTGGTGCCACCCGTCCCCGGCGGTGAGGAGCGCCAGCCACGCGACGTTGCCGCTGTGATCGTCGCTTCGGAATGGTCGGTCGCCGTGAAGGTGGGTCCATGAGTTGACCGCGTCACCGAGGACGAAATACCCGACCTGCAGGGCGTACAGCACGACCAGCGCCCACGGCCCGAAGAGCAGCCAGGTGAGCGACCAGGTGATGAGAACGTGGGAGACCACGACTGCGGCGTACGGCCCGGGCCGCGACAACCATCGGTAGAAGGGGTCGCGGGCGACATCTCGCGCGAGGTGGGCGAACTCCATGCCGGTGCGTGGCCGCCACCATGCGTCGAAGAGCATTCGGATCGGTCCGGCGACCGAGTAGAGGATGCACACGGGGACCGAGCGAGCACCGAGGTACCAGCCGGCATGGGCGTACCAGAAGCCGTGTTCGCCGGGTGAGTGGGGATCGTCGGGGGTGTCCGTGACCCGGTGGTGGTGACGGTGGTTGCCGATCCACCCGACGGGTGTTCCGGCCGGTGCAGCGATGGCCACCAGGGGATACGCGACCAGCGGCGAGATGACAGCGGACCGATGGGTGAGGACACGGTGGTACATCAGGGACACGCCGAGGGCTACTGGGGCGGCCAACGCGAACATCCAGACGGGGAGCCACCACCAGGACAGCATGCGAACATGATTGCCCATTGTGCTAACTATTGCAAGCGCTCGAAACGGGCGGCAGGGCGCGGAACCGTTCGCTGACGCGAGGATGGTGAGGTGGAGGACTTCATCATCGCCCGCAATCCGGACGGGAACTCGACACTGCCGTACCTGGTTCGGTTGCCGGTTGGCGCCAACGGTGTGGTGCTGAAGGTGCGCGACACGTGGCCCCGCACCGCCAAGGTGTACTGCCACCCCTCGCCGGACTGGGACGACTCCGTCGAGGTGCTGGAGCGGGTGCCGGTCCGGTCGTGCGTCCGTCGCGGCGCGGCGATCGACCTGGTCCTGGACCGCGGCCGGG
>JAIBBP010000179.1 GCA_019694615.1 Microthrixaceae bacterium
CAGCGCAGCCTCAGGCCTCGACACCGATGACGGCCTCCGCAAGGCGTACTTCGACTCCAACCCCAGCGAGGACTACGTCGAGAAGGTGCTGGCGTTGGCCCACAGCTACGAGGCGCTGCCGATTCCATCCGGAGAACCCGAACCCGAACCCGATCCCGGCCCCGCTCCGGAAGCCCCGGTCACCGCGACTGAGCGCTGATCCGCTCCCAGACCATCGTTCGTCGTGGAGGGCGGTGCTCTGTCGCCGCCACCATCTCATCGACTCGAAAGCGCGGCAGCCGGGCGAGCTGCACGACCAGATCGTCGTCGTAGCCAACCCCGAGCGGCACGAGGCACCCCGACTCCCCGCCGCACGCGATCAGCGCAAAGGCCCGGGCACCGTCAACGGTCCTCACCGGCGTGCACACGATCTCGACGCTGATCACCTCGCTCCAGACGGCCCGTTCCTCACGGCCGTCCGCCAGCCGGCGCTGGACCGCAACGTCGTCGACGAGCAGGTCGACAGTCGCGGCGCGGCCCTTCCGGCTCCGGTCGCGAACCCGAGCGACCTTCACGACGAGGAACATCGCGCACAGGGCGATGATCACCACGACGGCCTCGTTCACGACTCCGATCGTAGGGCCGTCGGGGGACGTCGATCGGACCCCGGCCGTGCCCACCTCGCCGCGGCGACGAACTACAGTGCTCGCCACCTAGTGTGCCGGGGGTCACAGTGGTGTCGAATCGGCGCCACTGATCCAACCCTCCCGCCGCATCGCTGCGGCTCGAACCATGGAGACGTACAACGTGCAACATCGCTCACGGCGATCGACGACATTCGGAGCGCTGGCGCTGGCTTTCGCCGTGCTGGCCACGGGCTGTGGCGGCAGCGACGAGAAGTCCACCGGCGGAGGTGACGGCGGGACGACTGAGACCACCGAGGACGCGGGCACCCCGACGCCGGGCGGCACGCTGACCTACGCCCTCGAGGCGGAGTCGTCCAGCGGCTACTGCCTGGCCGAAGGTCAGCTCGCGGCCGGCGGGATGATGGTGTCCAACGCCGTGTTCGACCCGCTCATGGCCTATGACGACAAACTCGTCGCACGGCCGTACCTGGCCGAGACCGTCGAGACCAACGCCGACAAGTCGGAGTACACGTTCAAGCTGCGCTCGGGCGTGAAGTTCCACGACGGCACGGATCTCACTGCCGACGTCGTCGCCCAGAACATCAACAACTGGCGTGGCGACGCCGACACCCTGGCCAAGTCGGGCCGCGCTCCGCTGCTGTTCCGCTTCGTACTTCAGAATATCAAGTCGGTCGAGGTCCTCGATCCGCTCACCGTCAAGGTGACTGCGAACACCCCATGGCCGGCCTTCCCCGACTACCTGGCCCACGGCCGCCTCGGCATCATGGCCGAGGCACAGATGAACGGCACCCCCCAGGAATGCGCCGAGAACCTGATCGGCACCGGCCCGTTCAAGCTCGTCAAGTGGACCCGCAACCAGAAGATGGAACTGGAGCGCAACCCCAACTACTGGCGCAAGGACAAGAACGGCGTACAGCTCCCCTACCTCGACAAGCTCAACTTCATCCCGATCGAGGGTGGCCCCCAGCGCTTCGACGCCCTCGATGGCGGAACCGCCAACGCGCTGCACACGTCGTCCCAGGAGGTCTTCGACTCGATCCAGGACGAGCCCGATCGGTTCGGGTTCGTCCACGAGCCTCCCGGCCACCGCGAGGTCGGCTACGGCCTCGTGCAGCTCGAGAAGGCACCGCTCAACGACAAGGACGTCCGTCTGCACGTCGCTATGGCTATCGACCGGGATCGCCTCAACGACATCAACAGCGGTGGCGAGTTCGACGTGGCGAACGGCCCCTTCGACACCGACGTGATGGGCTACCTCGAGGATCCGGGCATCCCCCCCTACGACCCGGCCAAGGCCGCCGAGTTCTTCAGGGGCAAGGACATCGCGTTCACCATCTCGATCTCCACCGACCCGGCCACCGAGGCGGTCGCCGAGGACGTCAAGCGCCAGCTCGGCGAGGTCGGCGTCAACGTCACGATCAACGAGATGGACCAGGCCACGCTGGTGAACACCGCCATCGGCGGCAACTACAACGTGATCCTGTTCCGCCTCCACGCCGGCACCGACCCCGACTACCAGTACCACTGGTGGCATTCGGGCTTCCCGACCAACTTCGGCAAACTCAACGATCCTCGCATCGACGAGGACCTTGAGAAAGGCCGCATCGAGCAGGATCCCGAGAAGCGTCGTGAGTACTACGAGGACCTCAACCGGGCCTTCGCAGAGGGCGCGTACTACCTCTGGAACTGGTACACGGAGTGGGGCATCGGCACGTCGGCCGACGTTCACAACATCGCCGGCACGACCAACCCCGACGGCTCCAAGGGCATGGGCCTCCAGTGGGGCATCCACTTCCTCACCGAGGCGTGGATCGAGCAGTAGCGATGTCGCTGGTGGGGTCCGGTGACACCGGGCCCCACCAGCGACGTTCCGCTTCTGAACCCCCGGAACGAACCAGTGGAGGCTGAGTTGTGAGAACGCTGGCGACCAAGGCGGCCCGGCTCGTCGTCGTCATCCTGCTGCTGACGATGGTGTCGTTCCTGGCGCAGAGTCTGCTGCCCGGCGACCCGGCGGAGCTGATCGGTTTCGGCGCGGACCCCGAGAAGATCGGCGAGATCCGTACGGAACTCGAACTCGACCGGCCCGTCCCCGTCCGCTATCTCAGCTGGCTGACCGATTTCGTTACCGGCGACCTCGGCGACTACTACCGCAACAAGGGCGGCACACCGATCGAGGGGGTGAAGACGGCTCTGCCGACATCGCTGCTCCTCATGCTCTACACCCAGATCGCGGCGCTCGCAGTCGCCATCCCGCTCGGCGTTCTCACCGCCTACCGGGCGGACTCGCTGTTCGACAAGGGTGCCAACATCGCGGCGTTCCTTGCGCTCTCGGTTCCCGGATTCGTGGTGGCCTACCTGTTGAAGAAGTACTTCGCGCTGGACAACAACGTCCTCCCTGAGAGCGGGTGGGTTCCGCTGACCGAGAACGTCGGTGAGCACTTCAAGCACGCGGTGCTGCCGGTTGCGGCGCTGACGTTGAGTCAGGTCGCTGTGTATTTCCGCCTGCTCCGTAGCGACATGATCGCCACGCTTCAGGAGGACTTCATCACGATGGCGCGAGCCAAGGGCCTCCGCCCCCGACGCATCCTCTTCCGACACGCGCTTCGCCCGTCCTCGCTCACACTGTTGACCGTCGCCGGCCTGAACGTGGGGACACTGATCTCGGCCGCGGTGCTCGTGGAGCAGATCTTCAAGGTGCCCGGCATGGGGTTCCTGCTCGTCGAGGGTGTGTTCAGCCGGGAGTATCCCGCCACGCAGAGCTTCATCGCGATCGTCGGCATCCTGTTCGTGCTCATCAACTACCTGGTCGACTTCCTGTATGCCGTTCTCGACCCGAGGATCCGTCATGCCTGAGCCCGCGTCGTCCGCAGCGCGGCGAAAGCTGGGGATCGGCGGATGGATCTGTGCCGCCTGGATCGGATTTCTCGTCCTCGTCTCCCTGGTCGCTCCCATGCTCACCGCCGAACCGGTGACCGAGAACGGTCGTGTCGTCGAAGGATGCGGAACAGGCGAGGGGCTGCCGCTCTACGACCCACTCAAGTGCTCCGACCTCGACGCCACTCGGGAGCAGCGCAGGACGGGGCAGGCCGTCGGCGAGTTCAAGCACCTGACCGGCGTCGACAAGTCCGGCGGCGACGTGTTCAGCGCCACCGTGATCGGAACACGGACCACGCTGATCATCGCGTTCAGCTCGATAGCGCTCGCCGCGCTCCTGGGCGGTGCGATGGGCCTGGTGAGCGGCTATCTCGGAGGCAAGATCGACATGATCTTCTCGGGATTGTTCGACGTGATGATCGCGTTCCCGCCGTTGATCCTGGCGTTGTTGATCGTCAACACCTACGCGGCGATCCCCGAGGACCCCAAGCTCGCCGAGGAGGCGATCAACCGCCGCGTGCCGGGAATCATCCTGGCGCTCGTCGTCGTGGCCACGCCGATCCTCGGCCGAATCACCCGAGCGTCGACGCTGACGTGGGCCGGCCGGGAGTTCGTCATGGCAGCGAAGGCGCTCGGCGCCCGCCCACTGCGCATCATGCTTCGTGAGGTGCTGCCCAACGTCGTTCCGGCCCTGATGTCGATCGCGCTGCTCGCGGTCGGTGTCGTCGTTGTCACCGAGTCGAGCCTGTCGCTCATCGGCCTCGGGGTTCCGGACGGCGACACCAGCTGGGGTACTGTCATCGCCAGCGGCGCCGCCGACCTCCGCCGATATCCACACCAGGTGTTCGTACCGTCGATCGCGGTAATCCTGACGATCTGCGCCCTCAACTTCCTCGGCGACGCACTTCGCCGCAAGTTCGACGTCCGGGAGAGTGCCCTGTGAGCAACGCAACCACGATGGATGGCACCCCAGGCGGAGCTCACGCTGCCGTCCAGCAGGCTCCGCTGCTCGAGGTCAACGGGCTCTCCGTCTACTTCGACACACCCCGCGGTGCTGTGCGCAGCGTCGACGACATCTCTTTCACGCTCTCGCGTGGCCGCACACTCGGTGTGGTCGGCGAGTCGGGCTCCGGCAAGTCCGTGACGTCCAAGGCGATCATGGGCCTCCTGCCTCGTAGCGGCCGCCGGATCGAGGGCAGCATCGTCTATGACGGCAAGGAGCTGACGTCCTACCGTGATGCCGAGTACCGCAGTCTGTGGGGCACCGACATGGCGATGGTGTTCCAGGACCCGATGACCTCGCTCAACCCGGTCATGAAGATCGGTCGGCAGATCACCGAGTCGCTCCAGCTCAACTTGGGAATGGACCGTCAGACGGCGAAGGACTCCGCCATCGGCCTGCTCTCGGCGGTGAAGATCCCGGCACCGGAGAAGCGGTTCAACGAGTACCCCGGCCAGCTGTCCGGCGGCATGCGCCAGCGCGTCGTGATCGCCGTTGCGCTCGCGTGCGGCCCCAAGTTGCTGTTCGCCGATGAGCCCACGACGGCACTCGATGTCACTGTGCAGGCGCAGATCCTCGACCTCCTCGCCGAGCAGCAGCGGGACCGCTTCATGGCGATGGTGCTCGTCACCCACGACCTCGGTGTGGTGGCCGGGCGCGCTGATGAGATCGCAGTGATGTACGCCGGCCGCATCGTGGAGCGGGCGTCGACACGGTCGTTGTTCGGCCGCATGAAGCACCCTTACACCGAGGCGCTCCTGAAGTCGATCCCCAAGCTGTCGAGCGCCAGCCACACCCGTCTCGACGCAATCGGGGGTTCGCCGCCGAACCTCATCGACCCACCGGCCGGCTGTGCCTTTGCCGCGCGTTGTGCATATGCACAACCCCGGTGTGTCGAGGAGCGTCCGCCGCTCGTCGCCGACCCGGCCGACCCCAGCCACCTCTACGCGTGCTTCTACCCCGTCGATTCGGCTCACGCTGCCGGTGTGAGGGCCGAGGCGGCCGCGCACGGCGAACTCGTCAACGCCCACCCCGGTCTGGAAGCGTTTCCACAGACTCCTCCCCCGTTCGACCCGTCCACCATGCACGGAGGCACCAACTGATGGCCGGCAGCGGCACCGCCCACCTTCGCGACTCGGCGCTGCTCCGCGTCGAGAACCTCGTGCAGGAGTTCCCGGTCAAAGGCACTCGCCAGAAGGTGCAGGCCGTCTCCAACATCAGCTTCGACGTCGCCGACGGCGAGACGCTCGGCCTGGTCGGCGAATCCGGGTGCGGTAAGTCAACCGCGGGCAAAGCGGTCATGCAGCTGCCGGCGCCGACGTCGGGGCGAATCACCTTCGACGGTGTCGATCTCACCACGCTGAAGGGCGAGAAGCTGCGCGCCACCCGCCCGAAGTTGCAGATGATCTTCCAGGACCCGATTTCGTCGTTGAACCCACGACGCACGATCACCCAGATCGTCTCCGAGCCGCTCAAGATCTGGGGCCGCGGCAACTCGTCGGAGCAGGCGACCAAGGTCGATGAGGTTCTCGGTGCCGTCGGCGTCGACGCGTCCGCCGCAGCCGTGCGCCGCCCCCACGAGTTCTCCGGTGGACAGTGCCAGCGCATCTCGATCGCCCGTGCGGTGGTCACCGACCCCAAGCTGATCATCTGCGACGAGCCCGTGTCCGCCCTCGACGTGTCGGTTCAGGCACAGGTCCTGAACCTGCTCGAGGACATGAAGGCCCGATACGGCCTGACGATGGTGTTCATCGCCCACGACCTCGCGGTGGTGAAGAACATCTCGGACCGAATCGCCGTGATGTACCTCGGCAAGATGTGCGAGATCGGCTCTCCCGACGCGCTGTTCGCCCAGCCGGCGCACCCCTACACCCGAGCGCTCATCTCGGCGATCCCCCACCCCGATCCCGACATCCCCGCCGACCACACGTGGCGGCTCGAAGGCGACCTTCCATCGCCGCTCAGCCCGCCGTCGGGGTGCCGGTTCCGCACCCGGTGCCCGATGGCGCAGGACATCTGCTCGACGGCCGAACCGCAGATGACCCCGGTC
>JAIBBP010000266.1 GCA_019694615.1 Microthrixaceae bacterium
GGGGGACCAGGAGGTGGAAGGTGGTGGGACCCGCTGAATAGCGCTCGCGGATGGCATCGAGAAGCTCGGGGGAGTCAATCGTTTGGTGGGCGACGACCAGGCAGCGCTTCATGGCAACCTCCGATCTGGTGGTGGCCGGTCTGATGTTTGGATACCCCCTCTGTCGGCGAACCATCCACCCCAAGCTCGTTCTGTCCTGCGAGGTCACCACCCGTGTGGTGCTCTCGCAGGACAGAACGAGCTTTGGGGGGGGGTGGCGAGGGGGCTTCAGGAGTTGATTGCCTCGACCAGAGCCTTGATCTCGGGGGGCGCTTTCGATGGTGCCCCTGCGTCGACGGGCGGCTGTGGGTCGTACTCGAGGCCGAGTTGAATCGCCTGTGCGACCTCCACACCGGCCAACTCGATCACCAGCCGTAGCGCCATGTCGATGCCGGCCGAGACGCCCGCTCCGGTGATGACCTTGCCGCGCACCACAACGCGTTCCTCAGTCGGGTGCGCCCCGAACCTGGAGAGCTCGTCGTAGGCGATCCAATGTGTCGTGGCGTCGAGTCCGTCGAGAACGCCGGCGGCGCCAAGGATGAGCGCTCCCGTGCAAACCGACGTCGTCCACGTGGTACCGGGGTGGACCGCTCGCACCCACTCGACGAGCGGGTCGCCGGGAACCGCCATCGACCGGGTGATGAACCCGCCGGGGACGACGATCACGTCGGGCGCCGAGACCTCATCGAAGGTGTGCTCGATCTCGACGCGCAGCAGTCCCTTGTCATCGACGAGGGGGCCACGGTCGGCACCGACCAGGACCACATCCGCGTCGGGAAGCCAGGTCAGCACCTGGTACGGGCCGACGGCGTCGAGCATCGTCATTTCGGGGTAGAGAGCGATGGCGATCTGGGTCACGGCGGACTCCTTCCAATCGAGTTTGGCTGCGAACTGGATGCCAAAACGAGCCGAGCCCGTTCTGTCCTGCAAATCAACCACACGGGTGGTGCTCTCGCAGGACAGAACGGGCTGGGGGGAGTCGGGGGTCCGGGGGACGGGGGACTCGGTTGGTCAGGCGGTGGGAACCGTGAGGTCGCGGTAGGCGACGATGGCCCGGAGCATGTCGCCGAGGGCGGCGTTCAGCTCGTCGGTAGCCTGCTGGAACTTCGCCCTGGTGCCGGTGGGGTCGGCGTTGAACGAGTCCGGCGTGATACCGCTGACGAGGGCTGCAGCGGTGTCGACGTGACCCTTGGCGCTCGTCACGAGGGCCTCGATCGCCGCCGTGTCGGCGCCCGCAGCCTTCTTCTCGGCGACCATCGGGTCGAACTTCTCGAACGCGTTGCCGAACTCGTCGATGCGTACCGACGCGAAGAGCTGCGGGATCACCACGGCGTAGACACGGTTGTCGGTGTAGATGGCCTGGCACGCGGCCCGAATCGCCGAGCGGGTGGTCGCCGCATCGAGGGCCGGCCGGTTGACGTTGATGAGGTGGGCCTGCACGGCATCGATGCCGGCGATCTGGGCGGCCTTCTGCTCCGCTGTCAGGCGTCGGACGTTGTTGATGCGCTGCTCGGAGATGTCGAGGATGAACAACCGCTCGTTGATCGCCTGGTTGCATTTGGCCTTCGTGTAGCTCGCCACGGGCGCGGACGTGGACGCACCGGCGGGAACGACCCCAGCGGCGAAAACGAGGCCGGCGACTGTGGTGGCTGCCGCGATGCGGAGTGAGGTGGTTTTCATGGGAGGTCCTTGGGGTGTTGGGTGATGGGACGACTCAGTTATCGCCCCGACCTGTTAGGAAGTTGTGAGCCGGTGAACATGGTGATGTGATCGTCATGCTTTCGGCATTCCGCACGACTTGATTGAGGAAGCGCGATGACCGTTCGTGTCGGTGGGGGACAAGGGTTCTACGGTGACGGCCACCTTCCGCTGAGGGCGCTGCTCGCTGACGGAGTCGATTACCTGGTGTGCGAGGCGCTCGCCGAGTTGACGCTCGCCATCCTCCAGAAGGATCGCCAGCGAGATGAGACGTTGGGGTACACGCGGGACCTGCCGCTGTATGTCGCCGCAGCGCTCGATGACCTTTTGGACGGTCGAACGAAACTCATCACCAATGCCGGCGGCATCAATCCCATCGGCGCCGGCCGTGCGGTGGTGGCCGCGTTGCGATCGCACGGGGTGACAGGGCTGAAGGTGGCGACCATCGTCGGTGACGACATCCGGCCTCGCTCGGGGGAGCTGGGCCTCGACGGCGAGATCCTGTTCGCGAACGCGTATCTCGGCGCCCGACCGGTCGTGGACGCGCTCGAAGCCGGCGCTCACATCGTGATCGGTGGCCGAATCGCCGACGCTTCGCTGTTCCTGGCTCCGCTGATCCACGAGTTCGCGTGGGCGACCGACGATTGGGATCTTCTTGCCCGGGGCGTTGCCGGTGGGCACCTTCTCGAATGCTCGGGCCAGGTGAGTGGAGGCAACTACTCGGGTGACTGGTGGGTCGACCCGAGCCCGGATCTGGTCGGATTCCCGATCGGCGAGTTCGAGGCGGACGGAACGTTCGTCGTCACGAAAGCGGAGGGAACGGGGGGCCGAGTCACGTTCGACACCGTGCGCGAGCAACTCCTCTACGAGGTACACGATCCCTCGGCCTATCTGAACCCCGACGTCACCGTCGATCTGGCGTCGGCACGACTCGACGACCTGGGCCAGGACCGCGTGCGCGTGAGCGGTGTGTGCGGCGCCCCCGCACCGGCCACCTACAAGGGCCTCGTCTGCCGTCCGGCCGGGTGGTCCGCTGAGCTGAAGGCGACCTACGGCTGGCCAGACGCGGAGGCGAAGGCCCGCGCTGCTGTCCGGTACCTGAGAGGCCGCGCCGAGGCGATCGGTATGAATGTGAACGAGTGGTGCGAGGAGTACTTCGGCGTCAACGCATTCGGTGGTCCGACGGTTCCGCCCTCGCCTGGAGGGTGGGAGCCACCGGAGGTGACCGCCCGTCTGGCGTGGCGTTGTGATTCTCCCGAGGAGGCCGGGCGGTTGGGGCGCGAGGCGGGACTCCTGGGTCTGTCGGGGCCACCGATGATCGCTGGAACCGGACGCTCCCGGGACGGCAAACCGACCCAGCTCCTGGCGCTGGAGTCGCTCGCCGTCCCGCGCGAGTTGGTGGACTCCCAGGTTCGCGTCGAGGTCACCGAGGTCTGATCACCAACGTCTGAACGGCGCCGTTGAATGGCCTCGTCGCCGGTCAGCCCGGGTTGGGTTCGTAGGTCCCGGTGATGAAACGCTCACCGTCCCACGTCAGGGTCCACATCGAACCCTTTGAACAGCCGGACTTTCCCCAGATCTCCATCCCGCGCCCTTTCGCTCGACGGATCAGATCGGGGATGACGTCGCCGTGACTGCACAGCACGGCGTTCTCGCCGGCTCGCGCGAGCTCCTCGACCAGACCCCAACTCCGTTCGATGTCGGTGCCTTCGAACAGGCGATCATCGATCCCGAGGTCGACCCCGGCGGACGCGGCGAGCGGTTCGACGGTTTCGATGCACCGCGCCGCTGGGCTGGCAAGGACCACGCCCAGCGGATCGTGTCCCTCAACGTCGTCGGGGGAGGCGACGGTGAGTCGTTTGGCCAGGTGAACCGCCTGTCGAACGCCGGTGGCGTCGAGGTGACGTTCGGTGTCGGCTGGGTCGTCGTCGTTGCGTACGCCAGCAGAGCCGTGGCGAACGATGTGGAGCAGCACGGCGCAGACGATAGCGGTCTGTCAGACTCGGCCCGATGGTGACTCTCGCACTCCGCGAACTCTGTGGCGTCCGGTCGGGCGACAAGGGCGACATCAGCGACCTCTCGCTCTTCGCCGACGACGATGCGGCCTACGAGGTGATCCGCGCTGAGGTGACCGCCGAGCGCGTTGCCGCGCATTTCGGCGACCTCGTCGCCGGAACGGTCACGCGCTATGAGGTCCCCAACGTCTGGGCGCTCAAGTTCGTTCTGACCGATGCTCTTGGCGGCGGAGGGCCGCGTTCGCTTCGAGCCGACAATCTCGGCAAGACGCTCGGCGGCGCATTGCTCCGCCTCGAGATCGAGGTCCCCGCCAGCATCGCCGCCGCGTCGGTGCGCAACGGCCGCCGAGCTCCGCTCGACCGATCGGGTTGACCAACGTGCCACCCGAAGCCGGTCAGCGTGATCGGTGCTCAGTTGGTGGAGCTGAAGGTGGTGCGCATTCTCTCGAACGCGAACCGAACTTCGTCGACTTCGGTGGGAGCGGTAAATCGAAGCATCTCGATCAGACGGCCGTCGCTCACGGTGATCCGCCCGTGGACCGCGACGTCCACACCGTCGACGGTCGTGGTCCCGTCGACGATCGTCGCGGGGCCGTCGGGGGTGTCCTCGGAGCGCTGATCCGAGATTCGGACGCCCTTCGATTGGAGGGCAGCGATGGGTGCGGCGACGAGGTCAGGATTATCGGGCGCGATGGCGTCGAGGCTCGACACCGCGACCACCACTCTCGATTCGGCCCCGACGTCGAAGCTCGACGCAGTTCGTTGGAGCCGCTCCCCGGTCGCAAGCTGCAGCGGCTCCGTGGTCACATCGGGGGTGCTGGGGGCCTGCACGCTGAAGGTTCGGTCTGGTGACGCGTACCTGGTCCACGGACTGTCCGAGTTCCGTGAACTGACGGCGAGCGCTCCGGCGGCGGCGACGATGGCCAGGATGGCTGTGCCGACGGCGGCGAGCCGGCGGCGAGCGATCGGTGTGCGCCCTGCGACCGGTGCGGTGCGGTCCCAGGGAGTTGTCATCGCCGCCAACGAACCGGTGGCCTCCGTCGGCAGAGGGCAACGACAGAACTGACACTGCGCTGCATCGCCAGGCAGGAGGAACTGGCAGCTCGGGCACGGCTTCATCACTACGATGGTCGACACATCGGGTCTCCGACCTGACAAACAATTTCGGCGAAGTACGACGGCTAGGCATCGGTCAGCGACGCCGTTGTCGCGGGGCTACCGTTCCGGCGTGGTGTCTCACAGCCGGAGCAAGTCGTTTCGCACCCATCCCGGCGCCTCGGCGGCATGGGTGGCCGGATACGCGGTGCTGTGCACCGCGCTGGCCCTGGGACTCGGGCTCGTCGACTTTCTCGACAGTTGGAAGGCCGTTGTGTTCGGCGCGTGGATCGGGCTGTGCCAAGCGGCATTCCACTGGTGGATGTTTCGGGTGGTGGTGTCCGACGGTGAGCTCGTGAGCCGGCACTGGGGGTGGGTCGAGCACGTTCCGATCGAGGACATCGAGCTTGTGAGAAGGGTGCGGTATCGGCGGCGGAGCGGTGTTGCCGTGAAGCTCCGGACCGGCGAGGAGATCATGTTGTCGGCACCGGTGTCGTCGGTCTTCGCTCCGAACCCCGATTTCGACGAGGAGCTCAACCGTCTCTGCGCCACGATCGCCCTGGGCGAGGGCGAGCGCTACACCGATGACAGCTGGTGATTCCCGTTACGGCGGCGCCGGCACAGCCGTGAACCGGTTCGGCCAGCCGGTCGGTCCGTCTCTGTCGGAATGGACCTCGCCCGAACCTCCGACTCCGATCGATGCGCGAGGACGGACGTGCCACGTCGTCGATTTCGATGTCGAAGCGCACACCGAGCCGCTCTTCGAGGCGTACTCCGTCGATGACGGCAGCAGCTTCACCTACCTGCCGTTCGAACAACCGGCGTCGCCGGCGGAGCTCGCAGCGGTGATCGGAGCGATGAACGCCCCGTCCAACCAGTCGGTTTGCGCGATCCTGGTGGACGACCGGCCCCTCGGAATGGCGAGTTTCCTCCGGATCGACACGACGTCGGGTTCGGTCGAGGTCGGCGGAATCTGCTTCTCGCCGGCGCTGGCGCGCACCACGGCCGCGACCGAGGCCATGTTCCTGATGGCCGATCACGCGTTCACCCTCGGCTATCGACGATACGAGTGGAAGTGTGACTCGCTCAACGAGGCATCGAACGCGGCGGCACTCCGGCTTGGGTTCCGATTTGAGGGGATGTTTCGCAACGCGCTCGTATACAAGGGCCGCAGCCGCAACACGAACTGGCTGTCGATTCTCGACACCGAGTGGCCGGAGCGTCGCGCGGCGTTGGTCGAGTGGCTCGATCCGTCGAACTTCGACAACGAGGGGCACCAGCGGCGGTCGCTTCGACGTTGACACCGGCGCTGCCGGTTCTGCTCATAGGCGCAGTTCGTTGAGCTCGTCGAGCACCCGCGGCAGTTCGGCCAGGAGGCGGTCGACATCGTGGCCGGTCGTCGACCATCCCATCGAGATCCGCAGCGAGTGGTGGGCGTCGACTCCCATCGCCTCCAGCACAGGCGACGGTTCCAGCGCCTCCGACGAGCACGAGTTGCCGGAGTGCACCGCGATCCCGGCACGATCCAGACCGATCAGCACCGGCTGCGGTTCGATACCGGCTATTCGCAGGCAGAGCAGGTGGGGCAGCTTGTGCTGACGGCAGCCGAGCACGCCGACCGCGTCGGTCGAGTCGGCCCACGACGTGACGCGCTCGACG
>JAIBBP010000071.1 GCA_019694615.1 Microthrixaceae bacterium
TCGTCGACCTGAGCAGCATGTGGGCTGGCCCGTTGTGTGGACGGATCCTGGCTCTGGCAGGTGCCGAGGTCGTGAAGGTCGAGTCATCCCAACGCCCTGACGGATCTCGCCTCGCGCCGGGCGGGTTCTACGAAGTCCTGAACGGCGGGAAGTCGTCGCTGACCTTCGACCTCGACTCGGCAGAAGGTCGCGTCGAGTTGGCGGAGCTGCTGCGTTCGGCGGACGTCGTCATCGAGGCGTCGCGACCACGAGCCTTGGCACAACTCGGCATCGACGCCGCGAAGATCGTCTCGGAGTCGCCGACGGTGTGGGTGTCGATCACCGGTCACGGCCGCTGGGGCGACGACGCTCACCGAGTGGCGTTCGGCGACGACGCCGCGGTCGCCGGCGGCCTCGTGGCGTGGGACGAGTCCGGCCCGATGTTCGTCGCCGACGCCGTCGCCGACCCACTCACCGGCATCGTGGCCGCGGCGCTGGTGCTGGAAGCCGTGACCGAGGCCCGCTCGGGGATTCTCGACGTAGCGATGTCGGGGGTTGCCTCGCTCTTCACAGGAGCACAGGCCACATGACCGGGTTGCTGTTCCGAGGCGTGGAGGTCGACGGGTCGTTCGCTGACGTGCTTGCCATCGGAGGCCGGATCGAACGGGTCGAACGGGGCGCGCCGTCGATGCGACCCACCGGCGACATCGAGATCGTCGAGGGCGACGGTGGCGCCTTGCTTCCAGGCCTCCACGACCACCACATCCATCTCGCGGCGTTGGCAGCCGCTGCCGGCTCGGTGTTCGTCGGGCCTCCGCACGTCTCTTCGACGCAGCACTTGATCGACGTGCTCACCTCTGCCGATCGGAAACTCACCGCCGGTGAGTGGATCCGTGCGACCGGGTACCACGAGTCGGTCGCCGGCCCCCTCGACCGCCACCTGCTCGACCGGATCGTCCCCGGTCGCCCGGTGCGAGTCCAGGATCGCTCCGGCAAGCGGTGGACGCTCAACAGCGAGGCCTTACGCCGAATCGGCCCACGCGTCGGTGCCGACGAGGGTGCCGACCTCGAGTCAGGCGTGTTCGACCGCGCTGACGAGTTGCTCCGCGATGCGATCGGCGCCGAGTTCCCCGACCTGACCGAGGTGAGCCGCCGGCTGACGGCGTGTGGGGTCACCGGCGTCACCGACTGCACGCCCTACGACGACCCGAGCGGCCCCGACCACCTGGCCGCCGCCGTCGTCCGTGATGAGATCTCTCAGGAGGTCGTCGTGACCGGCGGAGCGAATCTGACCGAGCACCGGTTCGACCCGGTGCTGCGACAAGGGCCGGTCAAGCTCGTGCTCGACGACGATCGGCTCCCCGACCTCGACGAGTTTGTCGACTCCATCCGACGCGCCCATCGTGCCGACCGGCCCGTCGCGATCCACATCGTCACGGCCGCGTCGCTCGCGTTCGCGCTCGCCGCGTGGGACCTCGCCGGAGTCCGACCCGGCGACAGGATCGAGCACGGATCGATCATCGTTCCGGGCGCTGTCGCCCGCATCGTCGAGCTGGGCCTTGCGGTCGTGACCCAGCCCGGGTTCGTCGCCGAACGTGGCGACCACTACCTCGGCGACGTCGACCGCGACGAGATCGCCTCCCTCTATCGGTGCGGGTCCCTCTTCAAACTCGGGGTACCAATCGCGGGGAGCAGCGATGCCCCCTACACCGACCCCGACCCCTGGAAGGGGATCGCTGCTGCGGTGGTTCGCCGCACCCAGTCGTGCCGGGTGATCGGCCGCGGCGAGCGCCTCAGCCCTGCGGAGGCGCTCGGCCTCTACCTCCGCGACCCGATCGATCTCGGCCGCCTCCGACGGGTCGAGGCCGGCGCGGTCGCCGACCTCTGCCTCCTGTCGCGGCCGCTCAGTGCGGATGGCCTCCCCTGCCGCTCCGACGTCCGGGCCACCTTCCGAGCCGGAGTCAGGATCTGAGCAAGTTCGGCGAGCCGAACTTCAGGCCCACACGTGAACATAGGCCGGTTTCAGCCCGAAGTTCGAGGACGACCTCGGAAGGTCATAGCGGTATGGGGCACTTCAGGATCTGAGCAGCAGCACGCCCGACGGGGTGCCGCCGCCGGTGGTGACCACCGCTGTGTTGGCGTCGGCGACCTGTCGCTCCCCCGCTTCGCCGCGCAACTGCAGCACGGCCTCGTGGAGGAATCCGAACCCGTGGGTGCGACCCTCCGACAACTGTCCGCCGTGAGGATTCACCGGCACCGGGCCGTCGAGCGCGATGGTCCGGCCTCCGTCGATCCAGTCCTTCGCCTCGCCGAGCCCGCAGAAGCCGAGCGCTTCGAGCCACGACACGGCGTTGAACGTGAAGCCGTCGTAGACGAGCGCCACGTCGACGTCGTCGGGGCGCAGATCGGTGCGGGTCCACAGGTGCCGCGCCTGGCCCAGCACCTGCGGCTCGTGGGTCAGCGTGTCCTGATCCCACGAGACCCGTTCGAGGATCTGGGTCCCGACCGCCTCGACCCTCACAGCCGGCGACGGCAGATCATCGGCCACCGACGCGTCGGACACGATCACAGCGATCGCCCCGTCGCAGGGAACATCGCAGTCGTAGAGCCCGAACGGCGACGTGATCGGCCGGGCATCGAAGTAGTCGTCGAGCGTCATCGATTCGCGGTAAATGGCGTGGGGGTTGCGGCCGGCGTTGGTGCGGGCGTTGACGGCGATGCGTCCGAACAGCTCCCGATCGGCGCCGTAGCGGTGCAGGTACTGGTTGGCGTTCATGCCGATCCAGTGCGCCGCCGACATCGCCCCGTAGGGTGCTCGCCATTGCATCCACCCACCGATGCCACCGCCGGGCGGAGCGAGGCGCAACGTCGAGAACGTGGACTCCCACACCGTCCGGAAACACAGGACGTGACGACACATGCCACTGGCGACCGCCATCATCGCCGTGATCACCGCTCCGCCCGGCCCCGGCAGGTCACCCCCGCCGTTGGTCCACGTGGGGTGAATCCGAAGCGCCTCCTCGACGGCGGATACACCGCCTTCGCTCATGCCCATCCCGGCCATGCCCGGATAGGTCGAGAGCCCGTCGATGTCGGACACGTCGAGGCCGGCATCCGCGATCGCTGCGAGGGACGCGTCGATCGTGAGCGACAATGCGTCGCGCATCAGTCGCCGGCCGATGTCGGAGCGACCGATTCCGGACAGCACCGCTCGGTGCTCGAACCGGTCGTCGTTCAACGGCGCCCGCGGTGTCGGCAGCGACGGCTCGGGCACGGGGTTGGGAAGCCGCCGACCCGTCGGTTCGAACACCGGCACCCACACGGTGTCGTGCTGCTCGAAGCTCACCGAGACCTCCGCCCCGATGCCGACGTCGCCTCGCTCGACGGCCTCCGGATCGACGTTGACGAGGTTGGTCGTGAGCCGGACCGACGGGTCCTCCTCCAACGCCACCACGGCGATCACGTAGGGCGGCAGGAACCCGGGCAGCCAGTGATGGGCGTTGACGGTGAACGCTGCGACCGTCGCCCGCCCCGAGACCACCACCGGAGCGTGGGCGCGACTTCGACACTGCGGACACACCGGCACGGGCGGATGGACGAGCGCGCCGCAGTCGTCACACCCTTGGATGCGCAGGTGCCCGTCGGCCCCGCTCGTCCAGAACCACTCGTTGAACGGTGTGATCTCGGGGAGCGGGCGCTTCACCTCCACAGCTTGCTCCGAGACCCGGCTTAGCTCCTGCCCATCAGCAGCTTGGCGAGGAACGTGGCGTCGGGGAACGACTCGGTGATGCCCGACATCATGTAGCCGGCGTCGGTGATCATCGTGATCCCGTTGACCGCGACCGCAGCGTCGCTGCAGAGGAACAGCAGCGGGCCGGCCTGTTCCTGAGGCGTCGACGCCTTGATGCCGAGTGCTTCGCGGTAGTCGGCGCCGAACGCCAGCCACGTGTCCTCGTTGGCCAGAGCGAGCGGCGTCTCGGTGGGGCCGGGGCAGACGGCGTTGATACGGATGCCCTTCTGAAGCATCGGGAACGCCTGGCTCGCGACGTAGGCGCAGACGACCTGCTTGGAGTGGTAGTAGTCGGCCTTGCCGTTCTCCTGGAACCAGGCGACGCCACTGTCGTAGTCGGTCGTCTCGAGCGCTCCCTTGATGACCTCCATGTTCGCCTCCCAACCCAGGCCCGCGGCGGAGGAGATGAACGCCACCGACCCGCCGGCACCGAGGTGGCCGAGTTCGATCATCCGCTCGATCAGGTGGCGGTGGCCGACGAAGTTGATGCGCTCGATGTTGGGGGTGCCGTCGGCAACTCCGGCGCACGCCATGATGGCGTGGACCGGTCCGCCGCACTCCTCGATCGCCGCGTCGATGGACTCGCGCTCGGCAAGGTTCACGTGGAGGGCGGTCGCGCCGCTGAGGGTCACCTCCGCGTAGTCCATGACGACGACGTCGGCTCCGGCGTCGAGCGCCAGCTCCGCCGCCGCTGCGCCCATGCCAGTGGCACCGCCGACCACCAACACCCGCTTTCCGTCGAATCGGAACGCATCGAACTTCGCCATGAGGTACTCCCCTTTTGCTTGATTGAGAACTGCTTGATTGAGAACTGCTTGATTTCTTGAGACTGGCTAGAGACCACGGGTCGCGTCCGCCGTCGCAACGACGGCCGACCTCACCATGCAGTCGTTGGTGAACGACGCCAGCAGCGCGCCGGCCTCGTCGTGCACTCGGCACTCCGAGTGGGTCATGCCGTCCCCGGCGAACGTCGACCGGTGGCGATAGAGCATCCAACGGTCGGCGCGCACCGGTGCGTGCACCGAGAGCGAGATGGTGTTGACCGCGGTGGACAACGCCCGATGGGCGTCGTCCTGGCCGATACCGGCGTGAGGACGCAACGCCGCGGCGATCGACAGCTGGCCGGTGAAGTGCGCCAGGAGTCCGGTGTGCAGCGCCGGGTCGGCGGGCACATCGGCGAACCGCACCCACGCGTCGAGTTCGGGCGGCCCGGTGGGCGCATCGGGGTCGCCGACGTCGATGTCGCCAACGATGCGAACGTCCCGTTCATCGGACGCGAACGCCGAGGGGCGCGACGCGTCGGGCCCGAGAACGTCGGATGCCGTGACCGCATGTCGGATGACGTCCGGTGCCGTGACATCGAGCAACAGGTTGCCGGTGGCGCACACCCGGTCAGCCTGACGGACCATCGCCCGGATCGCAGTGAAGGTACGCCCCTCGGTCACCGGTTCGATCGCGAAGTCAAGTGGGTCCGTCGGATCTGCAGTGCGCACGAAGGCCATCCACGCCGACACCGGCCGCCGACCCGGCGACCTGCGCATCGCCGCAACGACGGATTGGCCGAGTATCTGGCTCCCCTCCACGACCCGCCGCTCCCCAGCACTCGAATCGGGGCGCCCGAGATAGCGGCCGTCGCCGTGGTCGACGACATCGAGGAGCTCGACGATCCCGGTCACGAGAACGCCTTCATGCGAACGCCGCCGAGAGTTCGTCGCGCAGGACACGGCGGAGCAGCTTGCCCGTCTCGTTGTAGGGCAGCTCGTCGACGACGGCGATGCGCTCGGGGGTCTTGGTGGAGCGGAGCCGCCCACGCACGAACTCCTGCAACGCCGCCTCGTCGACCTCGGCCCCCGCCTCAGCGACCACCGCGGCGACGACGCGCTCGCCCCACTCGGTGTCGGGGATTCCGACGACCGCCGCCTCCTCGACGGAGTCGTGTTCCAACAGCACCGACTCGATCTCGCCGGGCGACAGGTTCTCGCCGCCCCGAACGATGACGTCGTCGAGACGACCGTGGACGAAGAGGAAGCCCTCGTCGTCAACGTGGACGGCGTCGCGGGTGCGGAACCATCCGCCGTCGTCGCCGTCACGGCCCCGGTACTCGCCCGACACCTGCTCGCCGCGCACCCACAGCTCACCCACCTGACCGGGAGTCACTTCGGCACCGCCGTCGTCACGAACGGTGATTTCGACCGAGGGCAACGGCCGTCCGACCGATCCGAGCCGAGCCCGCACCGCCGGATCGGCCGACGACATCGCGGCATGATGGTCGTCGGGTCCGAGCAACGCGATGGTGCTCGACGTCTCGGTGAGGCCGTAGGCGTTGACGAATCCGACATTCGGGAGCATGGCGACCGCCCGCTCGATGACCGGCAATGGCATCGGACCGCCGCCGTAGGAGAGCGCGCGCAGACTGGGAAGACCGAGTCCGTCGGCTTCGATCACGTCGAGAATGCGGTTGAGCATGGTGGGCACGACCATGGCGTGAGTGATGGCCTCGTCCCGCACGGTCCTGACCCACTCGGAGGGGTCGAACGCCTCCAGGTACACAACTCGGCGGCCGCCGTACACCGACGACAGCGCCGCCGAAATACCGGCGATGTGGTAGGGCGGCACGCTCACCAGCGCCGCCTCGGCGGGATCGGCGCCGCTCAACTCCACGGTGGTGACGACATAGGAGCCGAGGTGCAGGTGTCGAAGCACCGCTGCCTTGGGCTCGC
>JAIBBP010000196.1 GCA_019694615.1 Microthrixaceae bacterium
CGTCCTTCCGCTCTCCCATGACGAGGTCGTCCACGGCAAAGCGTCGTTGGTGTCGAAGATGGCAGGCGACGACTGGCAGCGTCGCGCGAACCTCAGACTGCTCTACGGCCACCAGTTCACGTCCCCCGGCGTCCCGCTGGTGTTCATGGGCGGCGAGCTGGCAATGAACGAGGAGTGGGACCACATCTCGGCGCTGCCATGGCACCTGTTGCAGTACCGCACCCACAGCGGGATGCAGGCGTGGGTCGCGGAGCTCAATCGGCTCCTGCGCACGTCGGTTGCGTTGGCAGACGACGGGCGTTTGCCGGGCCGTTTCGAGTGGATCGACTGCAACGACCGCTCGAACAGCGTGATCGCTTGGGTTCGTCGCGCCGAGCAGCCCGGAAGCGAGCGGTTGATGGTCGCGAACTTCACCCCGACGCCGCACCAGGGGTACCGCATCGGCGCTCCTCGATCGGGGACGTGGCATCTCATCGCCAACAGCGACGAGGAGCGATGGGGCGGCTCCGACTACTTCACCCCGTCGCGGTACGAGACCGTTTCGGAATCGACGGGTACCTGGCAGCATTCGATGTCGATAACGTTGCCGCCGCTCGCGTTGATCGTGCTGTCGACGCAACCGCCTTCCCCAGGAGTACATCCATGACCGCGTACGTGTGCGTCCACGGCCACGCCTATCAGCCTCCGCGCGAGAACCCTCAGTCCGGTGAGGTCGAGCGCCAACAGTCTGCGGAGCCGTACCACGACTGGAACGAGCGCATCACCGCCGAGTGCTATTTCCCGCTGAGCAAGGCGAAGCGGCTCAATGAGGCCGGTGCCACCGTGTCGACGGCCAACCTGTACGAGTCGGTGAGCTTCGATCTCGGCCCCACCCTCGGTGTGTGGCTCGACCGCCGCAACCCCGGCCTCAGCACCACGATCACGATGGGCGACTCTGCCGGCGGCGGTGCCATGGCGCACCCGTGGGTTCACGCCATTCTTCCGCTGACCCCTGCCGGTGACCGCGCGACCATCGTGCGTTGGGGCGTCGACGAGTTCCGGTCGCGGTTCGGTCGGGCACCGCTCGGCATGTGGCTGCCCGAGACGGCGGTCGACACGGCAAGCCTTGAGGCTCTGGCCGATGTGGGCATTCGGTGGACGATGCTCGCGCCCCACCAGATCTACGCCGACCACGGAGCGACGGGTGTGACGCCGGCGGCGCATCAGCCTTTGATGCTCACCTTGCCGTCTGGCCGGTCGATGACCATCGTGCCCTACGACGGGGAGCTCTCTCACGGTATCGCCTTCGGCGGACTGCTCCGCGACGGCCAGGCGTTCGCCGATGCCGTCGCCAACAAAGCGCGATCGGCCGCTCAGACCGAGCCGAACCCACTGGTCGTGCTCTCGACCGACATCGAGACGTTCGGTCATCACCACCAGTTCGGTGAGATGGCGTTGGCCCACGCGATGGAACTGTGGAGAGCCATGGGCGACATCGAGGTGGTGACCGCCGAGCGCTACCTCCAGATGTTCCCGGCCACCCAGGCGGGTCGTCTCGTCGAGAACACGTCCTGGAGTTGTGCGCACGGAGTGGAGCGCTGGAGGTCGGATTGCGGCTGTCGCTTCGAGCAGGTGTCGGGCCAGGACCAGCGTTGGCGTCGCCCGCTTCGCGACGTGCTCGTGGCGGTTGCCGACGTCGCCGGCAGGCTGCTCAACGATCATTCCGGCGGCGATCTCGTCGATCCGTGGGCAGCGCGCTACGACTACGGCATGGTGCTCGGATCCCGCCCCGATCGGCGCCAGGCGATGCAACAGCAGTTCCTCGCTCGTCACATGGCACCCGGCGGCGACCCACAGCGGGTGTGGCAGTGGATGGAAGCGGAGCGCCTGCGGTTGGAGGCCTGGTCGAGCTGTGCCTGGTTCTTCGACACGGCCGATCGCATCGAGACTCGTCAGACGCTCGCCGAGGCTCGTGAAGCGTTGCGGCGCCTCGGACAACTGACCGAACGCGACCTGATGCCGTGGTTCAACGACCAGCTCAGTCTTGCTCGTCTGTCCGACGCGGCCCCGGAGCCTGTCATTCCGGCTGTCGCTCCGGCTGTTGCGCCCGCGGCTGCGCCGGCTGGCGAATCGCCGGCCCCGCCACCGCCCGGCTCCTATGGAGGTGCCCCGATCGGTACGGGCGCCGGCCCTGGTTCCCCCGCCGCCCCCAGCGACGCCTGACTGACCCCCTCCAAGCCCGTTCTGTCCTGCGAGAGCACCACCCGTCTGGTGCTCTCGCAGGACAGAACGAGCCTGGGGAGGCCGACTCAGTTGGCGGTGGCGATCAGGCCGAGGTCGGACCAGCGGGTCAGGCTCGGGTGGCTCGGCACGACGCGCACCGCGAAGCCCATCGAGCCGGGGTGATCGCACGTGACGACGCCTCGGTAGAGCGCTCGGCTTTCGTCGCCTGGATCCTCGCCGACGTGGGCCATCTCGACGAACGGAGCCTCGGCGATGTCGCCCTCGTGGTCGACTTCGCCGACGAGCACACCGACAGCGACGTCGGCCGGCGACAGACCGTTGAGCGCGACCGACGCTTCGATCGTGATCTCCTCGTCGACGTGTGAGTCGACCGGCGGTTCGACTTCAGCGACGTCGACTCCGGGCCAACACCCGCGCACGTGGGTCTTCCACGCCGCAAGCTCCCGGGCACCCTTCGCGTCGTTCTCGGTGAGCTCCGCCGCCCTTGCCGCCGCGGGGACGTAGTGCTTGAGCGTGTAGTCGCGCACCATTCGGCCCGCCTGGAACTGGGGAGCGAGTGCCTCGATGCACGAGGCCATTCGCGAGGTCCAACCTGTCGGCACACCGTTGGCGTCGCGGTCGTAGAACAGCGGCACGACCTCGTTCTCGATCAGCTCGTAGAGCCACGTCGACTCGATGCGATCACGCTCGAAACCGTCGGCCGAACTGTGATCGACGGTGGGGATCGCCCACCCGACATCGGGGGTGAACGCCTCGTCCCACCATCCGTCGCGCACCGACAGGTTAAGTACGCCGTTGAGCGCCGCCTTCATCCCGCTGGTGCCACACGCCTCCATCGGGCGGAGCGGGGTGTTCAACCACACGTCTACGCCGCGAGTGAGCATGCGGCCGGCGTCGAGGTCGTAGTCCTCCAGGAACACGACCCGCTTCCGGAGTTCCGGGTCGTTGCCCATGTGAGCGACGGAACGGAGGAACTCCTTGCCCGGATCGTCGGCGGGATGGGCCTTTCCGGCAAACACCAACTGGATTGGTCGGTCCGTCGAGAGCAGAAGTCGGCGGAGCCGGTCATAGTCGGTGAGCAGGAGCGTGGCCCGCTTGTAGGTCGCGAACCGGCGGGCGAATCCGATAGTGAGGACGTTGGGATCGAGCATCGAGTCGATCCACGCGAGGTCGTGTTCGCCGCCGTTGGAACCGCCCGATCCATTGCGACCGAGCGCTCGCCGGGCGCGGGCGCGGAGGAACTCGATCAGCTGTCGTCGACCGGCGCAACGCGCCGCCCACAGTTCGGCGTCGGGCGCCGAGTGGACGGCCCGGAATCGATCCTCGGACGCGAGCTGCCAGTCGTCGCCGACGGTGTCGACAAGGATCCGCTCGATGTCGTCGGCCATGAACGTGGGCGCGTGAACCCCATTGGTGACGGCGCCGATCGGCACGTCGTCGACCTCGACGCCTGGCCACAGCGGAGCGAACATCCGGCGGCTCACGTCGCCGTGCAGGATGGATACGCCGTTCGCGTCGCCGCACAACCGGAGGCTCATGTGCGCGAGGTTGAAGACGGTCGGATCGCCTCCGGGCTCGTTGCCGAGTGCCAGCAACGTCGACATGGGGACGCCCGTCTCGTCGCACCACCAGCCGAAGTAGCGCTCGACGAGTTCGTGGGCAAAGCGGTCGATGCCGGCCGGCACCGGTGTGTGCGTCGTGAAGAGCATCGAGGGTCGGACCGCCTCGACAGCCTCGGCGAACGACATGTGCTGCTCGTTCATCGCGACGCGAATGCGCTCGAGTGTGAGGAAGCCGGCGTGCCCTTCGTTCAGGTGGTACACGTCGGGGTTGAACCCCAGGGACCGGAGGGCCCGATGCCCGCCGACGCCGAGCAGAAGCTCCTGACGGATCCGTTCCTCCGAGCCGCCGCCGTAGAGGCGGTCGTTGACCAGTTGGTCCGGTCCGGCCTCGCCCGGTACGTGCGTGTCGAGTAGGTAGAGCTCGTTGGGGCCAACGCGCGCCTTCCAGATCGCGGCGGTGACGTCGTCGGTCCCGATCCGCAACGACACCTGGAGGTCGTCGACCTTCGTGAGCGCCAACTCGGTCGGGTGCTGCCACGGGAACCGTTCGTGCTGGCGACCTTCGCGATCGATCATCTGACGGAAGTAGCCCGATCGATAGAACAAGCCCACGCCGATGATCGGCACACCGAGATCGGCGGCGGCTTTGAGGTGGTCACCGGCGAGCACGCCGAGGCCACCGGAGTACTGAGGCACCGAGGCCGCGAGCCCGAACTCGGGGGAGAGGTAGGCGACGGTGGGTAGCGTCCCAGTCGCCGTGCTGCGCCCTGCTGCGTCGGCCCACGTGGGCACGGCCAACTCGGCGGTCATCGTCGCGAGCAGGTCGTCGGCTCGGGCGACGAACGCCGAATCGGCGGCCAGTTCTGCGAGGCGGGTTCCGCTGCACCGGTTGAGGACGCCCAACGGGTCGAGTCCGCTGACGAGTACCCCCGCAGGGTCGACGTGTTGGAAGAGCGCTCGGACGCGTGAGTCGAAGAGCCACCCGAGGTTCTGTGAGAGTGAAGCGAGTGACTCCAGTTGCTGAGGTACTCGCGGGACGACGGTGAAGGTGTGGTTCGCTTTGATGCGGTTCACGTTACCGGTGGGTTCTGCCAGATCGGCCGATCTTGCGTGACGTTCACGAGAACGTCACGCACCGGATGATCGACATCAGGCCGACTGCGCCTCGGCCGACTCGGCGGCAAGCTTGCGGGCTCGCTCGGCAGCTGCGGCGTTGGCGGCCTGGCGGCGGTAGTCGGTTCCGGCCTCCGCCTCGCCGTGGGGGCTCCGCGCCTCCTCGTAGCAGGCGAGGTGAAAGTGTTCGACCCGATTCCAGGTGCCCGACACGTACACGTTGCAGATGACCTGCTTGTTGCGGACCTTCGCCTGGAACTTGACCCGCTCGCCGCAGTGGGCGCAGTCGACGCTGCTGCCGGCCTCCACGTCCCGAACAACAGCTCGACTCTTGCGTGTTGCAACGCTCGTCTTGGTGGAGCGGGTGGCCTTGGAGGTGTTGGAGGGTGCAGAGGTCTTGGAAGCCATGCGCAAGTGATCGGGCCCCCAGTCGATCAACCTGAGAATTCACCTGTCACACCCATCGACCTGGCGCACCCCGTTCTGTGATGCGAGGCCGCCCCTCCAGGGGCGGTCTCGCATCACAGAACGGGTGGGCTATCGAGCGAGGGGCTTGTACTTGATGCGATGGGGCTGGTTGGCGTCGGCACCCATCTCCTTCTTGCGGAACGCCTCGTAGTCGCTGAAGTTGCCCTCGAACCACCGCACGACCGAGTCGCCCTCGAAGGCGATCATGTGCGTTGCCAGACGATCCATGAACCAACGGTCATGGCTGATGATCACCGCACAGCCCGGGAAGACCTCGAGCGCGTCCTCGAGCGCACGCAACGTGTCGACATCGAGGTCGTTGGTCGGCTCGTCGAGCAGCAGAACGTTGCCGCCGGTCCGGAGCACACGCGCCAGGTGGACTCGATTGCGCTCGCCACCGGAGAGCACGTTCACGGTCTTCTGCTGATCGGGACCCTTGAAGTTGAACGAGGCGCAGTAGGAACGCCCGTGTACTTCGCGGTTGCCGAGGCGGATCACGTCGTGGCCGCCGGTGATCGCCTCGTAGACCGTCCAGCTATCGTCGAGCACGTCGCGGGACTGGTCGACGTACGCGAGGTCAACGGTCTCGCCGATGCGAAGCGTGCCGGAGTCCGGCTGCTCCTGGCCGGTGATCATCTTGAACAGCGTCGACTTGCCGGCACCGTTGGCACCGATCACGCCGACGATGCCCGCCTTTGGAAGCTTGAAGCTCAGGTCGTCGATCAGCAATCGATCACCGAATCCCTTGCTGACGTGGTCGGCCTCGATGACCACATCGCCGAGGCGCTTGCCGGCCGGGATGAGAATCTCCAGTTTGTTCTCATCGACCCTCGCAGCCTCGGCCTCGGCCTGCAGCTGCTCGTACGCAGCGAGGCGTGCCTTGCCCTTTGCCTGCCGGGCCTTCGCCGAGCTGCGCACCCACTCGAGTTCCTTCTCCAGCATGCGCTTGCGGGCGGCGTCCTTCTTGCCTTCGATCGCCATGCGCTTCTGCTTCTGCTCGAGCCATCCCGAGTAGTTGCCCTCGTAGGGGTAGGTGCGCCCGCGCTCGACTTCGAGGATCCACTGGGCGACGTTGTCGAGGAAGTAGCGGTCGTGGGTGATCGCTA
>JAIBBP010000094.1 GCA_019694615.1 Microthrixaceae bacterium
CTCGCCCGCAAGCTGTCGCCCGGCATCGTCGCGATCTGCGAACAGCACCGGCACGGTGCGACTACTTCTTGGCCGGTGCCTTCTTCGCGGGGGCCTTCTTCGCGGGGGCCTTTTGGGCGGCCGGCTTCTTCGCTGGGGCCTTCTTCGCCGCCGGCTTCTTGCCGTCGATCGCCGACTCGACGCGTTCGATCGCCGACTGGGCGTCCTTCTGCAGGGTCCGGAGCAGTCGCTGCAGACTACGAAGCTCGGCACGAACGGCCTTCACGACGTCCTGCTCGAAGTTGCGCGCTGCGTCGCCGATCTCCTTGATCGCAGCCTCCGGCGCGGACTTCTTGGCAGCGGGCTTCTTGGCCGGTGTCTTCTTGGCCGGGGACTTCGTCGGAGTCGCTCGAGTTGCCATGGGATGTCGCCTTTCGTTCGGGCCGGGATGTCCGGTCAATTTGGGAGCCTACGAACGCGATCGAGTGCTTCCCAGGGCCAAAGGTCACGACAACTCGACGGGGATCTCTACGACGTTGATGTCGCTCCCGTCGTTCGCCGATGATTCGAACAGCTTGAGCACAGCGGTTCCCGGGGCAGCCTCGGCGTAGGCGATCTCCTGGGAGAACGTGCCGCGTGTGCCCGTGCCCGACGTCGCTGTACCGAAGCCCTCGGCGAGCACGGTGCCTGCCGCGTCGGTGAGCGAGTACAGGTACGTCGCCTCGAAGGTGTTGGACGTGCCGGTCGCTGTGAACGGGCTTTCGAGCCGAGTTCCGGGCAATGGGGATTCGACGAGGATGGCCGGTGTCTGGTCCTCGAAATCGGAGCGGGTGCGGGGAGGGTCGACCAGCACGCCCTCGCCACCGATGGCGTTGACTGGCGAGCCGTCGAGATGAAACGAGACCGAGGTCACCGTCGGGAACTGCGTCAGCGTGAAGACCACCTGGGCCACTCGCGTCAGCATGGACAGCGACCCTCCGCCGGAGGCGAACTCGCCCGAGAGGTCGACCGTGGCGACGCCGCCGGCGACGGAGATCCCGAGCAGGGTTGTGCCCGACGGGATGCTGCTGACGAGGTCGGTGTCGTGGCCCGGGCCTTTGAGCAGAGCTTCCAGGGCCCCGCGGGCCGGCGTGCGCCCGTCGACCGTGCGGCCGACCGGGGAGACCTTCTCGTCACGCAGGAAGTACACCCGGGCGGTGGTCGTCTCGTCAGGATCGGTCCTGACCGAGGCGGTGGTCGTCGGTGAGGACGAGGGGGAACGCGACGAGGCCGGCATTGATGAATCCGTGTCCGCCGTGTTGCTCGAGGACTCGTCTCCACAACTCGGTGCGCCCAGCGCGAGCGCGATGACGAGAGCGACTCTGCCGACGCGATGCCGGTGGTGGACGGTGAGGTGTCGAAGGTCGGTTTTGGGTCGGCCTGTCACGGTGCGCTTCTCTCCGCGTGTGCCGCCCGCTCCTGCTCCTGCTCCTGCTCCGCTGCGGCGATCTGATGGACGACGGCCACGAATCGATCGGGTGACACCGAGACCGAGTCGATCCCGGCGTCGACCAGTACCTGGGCGTACTCGGGGTCGTTGCTCGGCGCCTGGCCGCAGAATCCGACGGGGCGACCGGCTGCGTGAGCTCGCTCGATGAGGTCCCGGATCAACGACAGAACCGCCGGATCGTCCGCGCCGAAGCGAGGTGCCAGCCGCTCGGAGTTGCGATCGACGCCGAGTGTCAGTTGCGTCAGGTCGTTCGATCCGATCGAGAACCCGTCGAACCTTGCTGCGAACTCCTCCGCACGGATGATGTTCGATGGGATCTCCGCCATGACCAGCACGTCGAGTCCGTGTTGACCACGCTCGAGGCCTTCCGATGCCATGACCGCGAGCACCCGGTCCGCCTCCTCGGGAGTGCGGCAGAACGGGATCATCACGGCGACGTTCGTGAGGCCGAAATGCTCGCGTACCCGGCGGACGGCGCGGCACTCGAGCCGGAACCCGTCGCGGTAGCCGTCGTCGTCGTAGCGCGACGCTCCGCGCCAGCCGAGCATGGGGTTGGCCTCGAGGGGTTCGAAGTCGCTACCGCCGAGCAGCGCCGCGTACTCGTCGGTCTTGAAGTCGCTCATGCGCAGGACGACCGTGCGCGGATACCACGGGACGGCGAGCGTCGCGACGCCCTCGGCGAGTCGTTCGACGAAGAAGTCCGCCGGGGAGTCGTAGTCGGCCGTCAGTTTCGCGATCCGGGATCGCACGGAGGGGTCGCTGACCAGTTCGGGGTGAGCGAGGGCCATCGGGTGCACCCCGATGTGCTCGCCGACGATGAACTCCATGCGGGCCAGCCCGATGCCGTCGGCGGGGAGTCGCCACCAGCTCATCGCCGAATCGGGGTCGGCCTGGTTCAGCTTCACCTTCGTCCGGGTCGGAGGGAGGTCGCCGAGGTCGACCCGGTCGCGGGTGATCGTCGCCGCCCCGTCGAAGACGCGGCCGGTACCGCCGCCGACGCAGGAGACGGTGACGAGTCGGCCGTCCTCCAGCGTCGTCGTGGCCGTGGCGGCGCCAACGACGGCAGGAACGCCGAGCTCGCGGCAGACGATCGCGGCGTGGGAGGTGCGGCCACCACGATCGGTGACCACCGCCGCCGCCCGGCGGATCACCGGCACCCAGTCGGGGTCGGTTGTCGTCGCCACCAGGACGTCACCGTCGGAGAATCGGTGTCCGTCGGCGGCAGACTCCAGCCGCACGACGCGGCCCGACGATGCACCGTCGCCGACGGCGAGACCCTCGACGAGGGTCGGGCCGGCGCCGGCGATCGAGTACCGAACAATGCCGTTGGTTGACTCCTGGGATCGCACCGTCTCGGGCCGCGCCTGGACGATGAACAGCGAGCCGTCGACGCCGTCCTTCGCCCACTCGATGTCCATCGGACGCCCGTAGTGACGCTCGATCACGACGGCGACCCGGGCCAGCTCGACGACGTCGGATTCCTCCAGAGCCCAGGACGCACGCTCGTCATCGTCGGTCGCGAGGAGGACGGTCGGCGGGTCGCCACCCGTCCGGACGACCTTCACCTGCTTCTTTCCGAGTCGCCGTGAGAAGACGGGCATTGCGGTGGGCGCGTCGAGCAGCGCCTTGGCGACGAGGAATCGGTCTGTGTCCACCTCTCCCTTCACCACTGCCTCGCCGAGACCCCATGCAGCGTCCACGAGCACCACGCCGTCGAAGCCTGTTTCCGGGTCGATCGTGAACATCACCCCCGATGCACCGACGTCGGAGCGCACCATCCGCTGTACTCCTACGGAGAGCGCGACCGACCGATGGTCGAAACCCTTCTCCTCCCGGTAGGCGACGGCACGATCGGTGAACAGCGACGCGAGGCAGCGCCGGTACGCGTCGACGACGGCGTCTGCGCCGCTGACGTTGAGGAAGCTCTCCTGCTGCCCGGCGAAGCTGGCGTCCGGAAGGTCCTCGGCAGTCGCCGACGACCTCACGGCAACCGCCACGTCCGGGGTCGAGGCATCGGAGCAGAGGCGCGCATACGCAGCTCGGATCGCTCCGTCGAGCAGGTCGGGGAGCTGCGCCTCGTCGAGCGCTGCGCGCAGTTCGCCGGCGGTTTCCGGTGTGGTGGCGAGTTGTTCGATCGCGGGCTTCAGCGCATTCGCGTCGACGGTCGTCCAATACGCGGCAGCGGTGACGGCGAATCCGTCGGGTACGCGGACACCGGCATCGCCGAGGGCGCTGATCAGCTCACCGAGCGATGCGTTCTTACCCCCCGCGGTCGTGACGTCGGCGTTGGTGAGGTGGGCGAACGGAACGACCAGCGACGCCTCATCCACCGGGCACCACCACGACGCGTCCCTCGACATCGCCGGCTCGAAGCGCCGAATATGCCTCGGCGGCCGCATCGAGTGGACGGCGCTCGATGTGGGCGGCGATGTGGCCGGATCGTGCCAGTTCGATGACCTCGACGAGCTCGGGGAGTGTGCCCCAATAGGTACTGGCGACCGACACCTCATAGGCGGGGGAGAAGAAGCTGACCGGTAGGCCGCCCCCGGCGATACCGACGATGGTGAGGTGTCCGGTCGACCGCGTGACCGCAGCGCCGAGCGCCGAGGTCTCGTCGCTGCCGACGAGATCGATGGTCGCCTCGGCACCCCGTCCTCGGGTCAGGGCGGTGATGCTGGCGACAGCGTCGTCGCCGGGAGCCACAGCATGGGCGGCACCCATCGTGAGGGCTGCGTTCCGGGCTGCCTCCGTCGACCCAGGGACGAGTACGGGCAGCGATCGTTTGATCGCGTGGTAGGGCGTCAGCGCGGCGTCAGTCAGCGGTGCCATCGCCCACAACACCAGGGGCCGCATACGGCGACCGAAAATGCCTCATGAGTCCATTCGACTCCCAGACAGCCTGCCGCGCCAGGGAACAACGTCCTTCGTTGCTTACGGCGAGCGTTTCGCTGTTTCGCTCGCGAGCTGCCGGAGTGTGCTGATCTCGCGGGCGGCGACGGTGGCGACGATTCCGGCGTCGGGCACACTCGCAGCATCGCCGGTCGCGGCGATCGCGACGCGGCCGTCGTACGACGCGATCGCGGTGATGACGCGGATCCCCTGGCTGAGTCCGAGGTAAGGGACGAACTCGACCATCTGCCGGCCGAGCGAGTAGAGCGGGAACTGAGGGCCGGGGACGTTCGTCACGATTGTCGTGATCGATCGCTGTGTGGCGGCGTGTTGGATGCGAATCGCCCACCGCGTGGCGGTGCTGATGACGAGTGGCGGGATCAGGTCGGCGACGTGGGTGAGTGCTGCTGTCGCGTCGGTCTCGTGCGACGCCTTCAGTGCGGTCATCTGCTCGGTCACGACCACGAGTCGTTCGACGGGGTCGGCGATGTGGACCGGGAGATCGAGGACCATGGCTGCGACCCGGTTGCCGCCCTCCTCGCCGGCGCGAACCGACACGGGGATCGCCGACCGGATCGTCACGCAGTCGAGGTCGTCACCGTGAGCGGCGAGCAGCTCTCGGTAGCCGGCGGTGGTTGCAGCGAGGAGCACGTCGTTGGCGGTCCCACCGAACTGACGGCGGATCGTCGAGATGTCGGCGAGGCGGACCGAGGTGTGTCCCCACGTGCGCCTCGGACCGACCGACCCCTCGATCGACGACGGCGGAGTCGGTCGAAGAGCGGAGAGGAGTCGGGCGACGCCACTGGCCTGACCGGCGAGGTTCGTTGCGAGACGCAGCGGGTGGGTGGCGTCACCGGCAAGTCCGGCGGCCCAGCTCCCGAGGTCGCCGGCGAACCCGGTCCACGCGTCGACGATCCTTCGGAGACCGTTTGGTGCGTCCGAGGGATCCCACGGCTCGGGAGCGGATGCCGGGGCGTCGGGCTCGACGTCGAAGAGTGCTTCGAGGAGCTGCATGCCCGCCACGCCATCGGTGAGGCAGTGGTGCACGATTCCCAGCACGGCCCAGCGGTCGTCTGCGAGGTTGTCGAGGAGCCACAGCTGCCACAGTGGTCTGCTTCGATCGAGGAGAGGCTCGAGGAGTGACTCGACGAGTCGGTCGAGGTCGTCTGGTCCACCCGGCGCGGGAACGCGCCGACGACGCACGTGGTTGGCAAGGCGGAAGTCGGGGTCGTCGACCCAGGTAGGGCGTCCGAGCCCGAGAGGTACGCCGTCGAGTCGTTGCCGGTAGCGGGGTATCAGGTGCATCCGCTCGCTGATCAGCCGGCGCAGTTGAGCGATCGACGGTGGTGGCCCCTCCATCAGGCACAGGCCGGCAATGTGGGCGGGGGCGTCGGCGTCCTCGATGTGGAGGAACTCGGCGTCGAGGCTGCTCAGGCGATCCATCACGTTCCTCCGTAGTCGAGTCGTGACTCCGTCTACTCGATTCGAGCGCGTTCGACCCGGGTGCCGGCGAGGTCGCCGGCGTCGCGCCAGCGCTCGAGGTAGGCGACGTAGTTCATGAGAGGGCCGGGGAAGACCGCTGAGCGTGCGGCGAGGGTGGTACGTGCCCCTTCACTGTTGCCGTAGCTCGGAGTGCAGGTGGTGTTGTAGCGAGCCAGCGGACCCGACGCGTTCCACAGCACCGAAAGCCACTCGTCCTCGGCCTCGACGGTCGCCTCGATCGTCTTCACTCCTTCGTTGCGGCAGTGCTCGATCATCCAGGCGATGTGGTTCGTCGACTCCGACAGGAAGTGCACGAAGTTCAGGCCGAACCCGGCCTGAATGAAGCTGACGACGAAGAAGTTCGGGAAATTGGCGGTCAGGATGCCGTGGAGCGAATGGGTGCCGTCGTGCCAACGTTCGCTCAGCCGAACGCCGCCACGGCCGACCGGGTCGAAACCCAGCCGGTCGACGAGCCCCGTCGTCACCTCGAATCCCGAAGCGAACACAAGCAGGTCGAGCGGATACTCCTTCCCGTCGACGATCGGGCCGGCCGCCGACATCTCGCTGATGCCCTTGCCGTCGGTATCCATGAGGTGCACGTTCGGGAGGTTGTAGGACTGCAGGTACTC
>JAIBBP010000143.1 GCA_019694615.1 Microthrixaceae bacterium
CCTACGCGCTCGGCCTGCCGGATCAGCCGAGGAACCGACGCGACGGCTGGCTCGTGGGGTTTGCGAGCGCGCTCACCGCGGCGCTCGGCATCTCGGTGGTGCAACTCGCGCTCGGTGACGCCCTGCTCCCCCGCTTCGTGGTGTTCGGCACGGTCCTCCTGATGATCCCGGTGCAGGTCGTCGCCAACCAGCTCGCTCGGCATGGCCAGTCCCGAGGCGAGGACCGCGATCGTGTACTGCTCGTCGCATCGCACGCCGACCGGGTTCGGATGGTCGAGGACCTGGCGTTCGAGCCCGAGCGGGCGGCGTCTCTCGCTGCTTCGTTGATCTGTGAGGAGGCGTCGGGTCGGCCCGGCCACACACCGCTGCTCGAAGCCCGGGCCGCGACCGGTGCCACGCTGCTCGTCCTGGATCGCCACGCGTTGGCCGACGACCGGGTCGTCGCGCAGGCCGCCCAGCTCCACGAATCGGGGGTGCGGGTGCGGACGCTTCAGGGGTTCTACGAGGAGTGGTTGGGGAAGCTCCCCCTGAGCGAGCTCGAACGCAACTCGTTGTTGTTCGACATCGGCGAGGTACACCGTTCGGTGTACGGACGGATCAAGCGGCTCGGCGACGTGGCGATCGCCGCGGTGGGCTGCGTCGCCCTCTGTCTGGCGGTTCCGCTGGTTGCGGTCGGCAATCTGGCCGCCAACCGCGGTCCGCTCTTCTACCGCCAGGTACGAATCGGCAAGGGCGGTCGGCGGTTCACCATCCTGAAGTTCCGTTCGATGTCGACGCGTGGCGGGCCGGGCGCGGACCCAGACGACGGCTCAGAGTGGACGGGAAACAACGACCCGCGAGTGACGCCGTTCGGCGGGTTCCTTCGACGGACCCACCTAGACGAGCTTCCCCAGGTGGTCAACATCCTGCGCGGCGACCTCGCCGTGGTCGGCCCCCGGCCGGAGCAACCGCGCTACGTAGAGGAGCTGAGCGAGAAGTTGGCGTTCTACGACATGCGGCACCTGGTGCGGCCGGGTCTCACCGGTTGGGCGCAGGTGAAGTACGGCTACGCCGGCGACGAGCGGGACGCGTTGGAGAAGCTCCAGTACGAGTTCTTCTACCTGCGCAACCAGGACCTGCGCTTCGACCTCCGGGTGATCGTACGTACCGTGCGCAGCATCGTCGGCGGTGTCGGCGCCGGGCGGTAGGGCCCGCTCAGCAGGCCGATCAGCAGCTCGCTGTCGGCGTCAGCTCGATGTTGCAGTAGTTCCAGTTGGACGTGACCAGTTCCTTGGCCGGGGTCAACGTTGTGCTGCCGGGCGTCAGGTCGCTGAGCGTGACGATGGTGCTGCCGAGCAGTCGGCCGCCGACCGAGGCCTGGATCAGCACCCGCCGAGAGGCGGGCGTCAGGGACCGGGCAGCGAGCGGCCCGATGTGGCGCGGGTACTCGTCGGGGCCGGAGCTGATGAGGCCGCGGGCAACGACGTCACCGACGAAGATCGGGAGCTCGTAGGCCGGAGGCGAGGTGGGCGATCCACGCCACTTCACGTCGATCTGGGTTCGGGGCAGGTACACCCTGCCGAAGATGTTGAACGACCGGCGGTTCGCGGCGTCGATCTGCATCGCCATCGGCGTCGGGTCGGGGCTCGTCGCCGCTGCCGACGTCGCCTCGATCCACATGTAGTCGACGCTCAGCGTCAGGATGCTCTCGCATGTCCAATAGCCCCACCACACCCACGTGCAGTCCGGTTGCGCGTTGAGCATGAAGTACACCTCGATCGTGCCGAGTTCGAGGTCCCGCTGATTGCGGACGACCCCGACGCAGTTGCTGCTCGGGTCGAGGAGGTTCACCGAGATCGGCGAAGCCATCGATGTGGGGTAGGTGTGGGCGATGGCGATGCATGCCTGGCCGTCCTGTCGGGTGAAGTGCACCTGCACCCGGGTCCGGCCGACGGTCCACGACGTCGTGTCGACCACCCTGGTCGATGCCGCCCGGATCTTGACGAACGCGCTGGTCAGCGGCCGATCGCTCCCCTGGGTGGGGGCCTCGAATCCGCGGAGGATGTAGCTACGCGCGCACGCCCACGAGCACCATTCGTCCGACGTCAGCCGTGTGCTCCCTTCCGAGACGTCGTAGGGCTTGCCGTCCGTGGGATAGCTCGGGGGAACCTCCCCGGCGATCGACGCGGCGACACGGCCGGCGTTGGTGGCGTTGGCCGACCCCGCGACGAAGCCGAAGCCAGCGGTCGCCGTGGTCGGCTCCGTTGCCCACTTCACTTCAGGAAGGCTCGCGACGGGCTTCTGTGACAGGACCGGCACCGGCGTGGTTCCGTCGGTCCGGCCGCACATCGAGACGGCACCCTTGTTGTGCACGACCGAAGTAGTCGCTCCGAGGACGATCGCAACGCCCTGAGCGGCACGGTCGCACGCTTCGGGGAATACGGCGTCGGGCGCTCGCGTCGCCGAGGTCCACCCTTTGGGTGCGCCGAACACGAAGTTGGACGTGCTGTCGTTGAAGTAGAGCGCCCCGATCGTGGAGTCTGGTGCCGCGTTGAAGGCGTAGTCGCCAGGCTCGAACCAGAACGTGACGCCGTCGCAGTTGCCCTCGGAGAACATCAGGTTCATCTGGAGGATCTGTGCGGGGTTGTAGACGCCGGGAGCGAACGTGACGGTTCCGCCGGGAACGCACGCCGGGACGGTGCCGGGCGTTGTTGTCGCAGCGGGCACCGGGTAGTTGGGGCCGGCGGCGGGGACGACGTTGTCGCGGCCGGCGTTGCAGGTGCGGGTCCCCGTAGCGGTCACGACACCGGTGCGCTGGGGCACGAACAGGTCGAAGAACGGTTCGGCTGTCCCGCACGCCGCGGCCTGGCTGTCGCCCTCCTTGTAGGACCCGGTGACCGCGATACCGGCCCCGGAGCTTCGCAGCGTCGATGCGAGCGCCCACTGACGGACGTTGACCCCGCCGTAGATCTTGAGCGGCTGGTCGGCGATGTGGATGAGGCCGGGGTTGTCGGCGGTGGTCCCTCCGAAGAACGAGACGAGGCCCTGCACTCGCTGGCCGAGAGTGGGCACGTCGCCGTCGGAGATCGGCGCGGGGGTGACCGCTGCGATGTCCCACTCGCGCAGCAGCGTGAGCACGGTCGAGCCGTCGCCCGCGGACGGAATCGACTTCGGCGCGGCCTCGGTCGCGTCAGCACAGGTGACGTCGATCGGCCGGTTCTCGATGGGGACCTGAAGGTTCGGGGTGAAGCCGGCGCACGGGTCGGGCGAGGTCGCCAAGGTTGACGATCCGACGGATTTCACCGTGCCGATGCCGACCTGGAGCCCGCCGTCCACCGCCCGCTTGCCGGCGTCGGAGTTGGCGTAGGCGCTGCCGACGAGCGCGTCGGTGCCGACCATGGCGAGCAGCGACGCGACGATGAGGCCGAACATGCCGCACGCGACGAGCACGATCAGTAGCGTGTAGCCACCCTCGCCGCGGACCGCCCGGCGTCGTCGCGCCGCGATCACGAGTCGCTCCCGGTGCGACGTGAGCCGGTCACCCGCAGCACCGCGCCGTCGCGTGCTTTGACCGTGAGGTCGACCCGTGCCGCCGGGTCGCCGGGGCGGCTGGAGATCGTCGCCGGACTTGCCGTCAGGTTGGACGCCAGCGGGAGGGCGACGTTCTCGAGCAGCGTCTGTTCCTCGTCGATGGGACCGCCCGCCGCGGGGCAGACGCGGCGGACGAGTTGGCCGGCGGCGTCGCCGGTCACCCCCGCGTAGACGACGAGCTTGGACATGTCGTGGTTGAGCATCGACACGAGCACCGTGTCCGTCGCCGGCGCAGCGGCGCAGTTGCTGCCGGCGATCGTGACGACCGACGCGCTCGACATGTCGCGGGTGAAATGCTGGTTGAGCTGGTTGGATGCCCGGGTCATGTTCGACGCGTTCTTGACCACCTGCTCGGTCTTGAAGCCGGTCACCATCCAGGCCAGCACCGGAATGGCGATGATGCCGCTGATCGCAATCGTGAGAAGCACTTCGACGAGTGTGAGGCCGGCCTGCGATCCCGTGCGCCGTCGGGCCGAGGACAGGAGTCTCACGACGGCCTCGCCGCAGGGTCGCGGAGCACTACTTGGCCGGTGAGGTGGGTCGACGCGCTGGACAGCTCGATTGTGAGCATCCGAACGCTCGTCTGCGCGGTGCACGACGCTGAAGGCGGCACCAGATTCGCCACGTCGGTCACGGTGGCTTCGAGGCCATCGGGGACCGACACGGAGGAGCGAACCGTGGTGGTCAACGCCGCCGCGTCGCCGCAGCCGGGGTAGGGCATGGTCGCCACCCGGTCGCTGACCGCCGCGAGCGCGGCCCGGGCGCGTGCGGTCTGGGTGTTGGACTGAGACACCGTCGTCGAGGTCGCCATCCCGGCAATCACGCCGACGAGCAGCACGCTCACGATGACGATCGCGACGAGCGCCTCGAGCAGGGTGCCGCCTTGTTGGGACCTTGAGCGCGACGTTCCATCCGCTCCAAGCGGATGGATCTCTGGCGGCCGTCGCCGCCCGTCGTTGAGGTTCAGTCGCATCGTTCGATGGCCGCGCCGCCACGGCCGGGGGGTGTGTGTTCTACCGTCGCGGCCCAGCGCCCACGACGAGTCGAACTACCACCGTGACGGGCCGCGGCCCGGTCTGTCAAGCATCCCGGGCGTCAGCCCGTGCGGGACCCCGCTCCGGAGCTGGGAATCAGCTGGTCGTGGTTCCGTTGTCCCAGATGCGGAACAGTTGACCGCTCGGCCCGCCGAGGCCGGCTACACCGGCCACCGCACCGCCCGAGCTCACTCCATCGCCGCCGTCCTGTGTGCCCGATCCATGCGTGCCCGGAGTCGCGGCGAGGGCCAACCCCCCACCAGCACCGCCAGCGGACGCGGCGGACGAGCGGGTCTGCGTGCCCGCTGTCACGGTCAGTGTGCCGGAGCCGATGTGGAGGATGGCGATCGACGGGCCACCGGCACCACCACCGGCACCACCGCCGCCGCCGCCAGCACCGCCACCGCCGCCACCACCACCGCCACCGGCGGAGCAGCAGGACTTGAGGCCACCGTTGCCACCGTTCCCACCGTTGCCTCCTCGTCCGGCCGCCTGACCGACGCCTCCGTTGCCGCCGGCCGCCGACGCAACTGTCACCGAGTTCACCGTCACGCTGGCATCGCGGACGTAGATTCCGAACGAGCCACCGCCGGATCCACCACCGGCTGTTCCGCCGGCTCCGCCATTGCCTCCGGCGCCGCCACCACCGCCACCACCACCGGAGGCGCTCGCGGACTTTCCGCCGCCGCCTCCGCCGCCACCGCTACCGGGTTGTCCGGCCGTGCCTGCACCGCCGTTGGTCGGAGCCCAAAGGTCGGCGGCGACCGGCGTGTTTCCTCCGGCTGCACCCGCGGTTCCGGCGGCACCGCTGCCACCGGCCTGACCGCCGCCCGCGTTGGTGCCGCACCCGAACACACTGCCGCAGCCTCCGTTTCCTCCGGCCCCTCCGCCACCAGCTCCGCCGCTGCCAGCCTGGCCGGCGCCGCTGTAGTCACCTCCCGTGCCTCCGCTGCCGCCACCGTTCGTAGCGCACCCGCCACCAGCGCCGCCAGCGCCAGGACTGCTCGCACCGGATGCGTCTGCGCCTCGGCTGCCGTTGCACCCGCTCGTGGCCTGGATCGGAGCGGCTGGCCCGTTCGATCCGTCGATGCCGGCACTGGCTGAGACCGTGCTGTTCACCACGGTGACGTTCGAACCGCCGATCGCCCGGATTCCGTAGGCGGACGACCCGGCGCCCTGTGCGGCACCCGACGCGATGTTCGAGTTCGAGATCGTGAACGTGGACCCGGTCGAGAGGAGCCCCGTCGCGTTCAGCCCAGTCGCCTTCACCACCGTCAGCCCGTCGATCTCCAGGCCCGTCGAGTTCGCGATCAGGACGCCGGTCGTTGACTGCGTTGCCGAGCCGGTGACGTCGACCGAGAGGTTTTTGAGCTTGGTGACCGGCGTTGTCGGAAGCAGACCAGCAGCCGACACACCGACCGGGTCACCGCCGCCGACCTGTTTGTTGACCACCGTCGCGATCGGGGCTGACGGAATCTGGAAGTCGTTGTCGTAGCCTCCGGTGACCGAGACCCCTTCCCTCATAGTGAAGCCGTCGTAGGGTCCGGGACCGGCGACGAGCACGTCGGTGAGCTGGGGCGTTTGCGTGTACGCCCTGTTCACGGCATCGGAGATCTTGGCGCACGGGTTCGAGAGCGCCCCGCACGACGCGGCGTCGGTGGAGCCTCCGGTTCGCACGAAGACCTTGCCGGATCGGACGTTCACGGTCGCGAACGCAGTGGACGTGAGACCGAGCTGGTCAGTGGCGACGAGCTTCACCTGGTACTGGCCGACCGTCGTGAACGTGTGTGACACCGAGGACGTTGCACTGCTACCACACGAACTGCATGCCGCCACCGGGGCGGTGCCGTCCCCGAAATCCCAC
>JAIBBP010000010.1 GCA_019694615.1 Microthrixaceae bacterium
CGAGCGTGCCGGCATGGTACTGAGCGTTGTCGGCAGCGATGTCGGGGCAGACCACGATGTCGCCCACCAGCCGCGGCGCTTCTGTCGGACCGGTGGGGGCGTGCGGCTCGTCATCGATCGGGAACGAGAGGACGTCGGTGGGTCCGGAGCCTCCCATGTGCTCGGCGTTCAGGGCCGCCATCTCGTCGGCATCGAGGAACACGACGTTGGCCTCAGCCGGGCCGACGACGCCCTCGGACTCGAGAACGCGTCGCACGATGTCGGCCCAGGCGTCGAGGTCGAGCGCGGTGTGGGTCTCGTTCGTCGCGACAACGGTCACCGATGCCTCCGGCGACACGACAAAGGGATTGTCGGACGAACTCCCCTCGTTCACGGTCGGCCACCGCCCGAGCGCTCATAGGCGTTGACGATGTCGGCGACGATCCGGTGCCGCACGACGTCTCGACTCCCGAGCCGCACGAATCCCAGCCCGTCGATACCGTCGAGGACCTTCTCCAGCCCGTCGAGGCCGCTCTTCCCTCCGGCGACGTCGACCTGTGTCGTGTCACCGGTGATCACCGCACGAGATCCGAAGCCGATGCGGGTGAGGAACATCTTCATCTGCTCGGGAGTCGTGTTCTGCGCCTCGTCGAGGATGATGAAGCTCCGGTTGAGCGTGCGGCCGCGCATGAACGCTAGCGGAGCGACTTCGACGGTTCCCCGTTCGAGCAGCTTGGCGGCTCCCTCCGCTCCGACCATGTCGTAGAACGCGTCGTACAGCGGTCGGAGATAAGGGTCCACCTTGGCCATCAGATCGCCCGGGAGGAATCCCAGCCGCTCACCGGCCTCCACCGCCGGCCGCGTCAGGACGATTCGCTCGACCTGTTTGCGCTGCAACGCCCGCACCGCCATTGCGACCGCCAGCCAGCTCTTTCCCGTACCGGCCGGACCCAGTCCGAACGTGATGATGTTCTCGGCAATCGCGTCGATATAGCGCCGCTGGCCCGCTGTCTTGGGCCGCACCGAACCGCCGCGCGCTAGGCGCACGACGTCGGTGACGAGCAACTCCGACGGCAGTTCGTCGACTCGGACCATGTCGATGGTCCGACGCAGGAGGTCTTCGTCGAGACGACTCCCCTCGTCAACCAGCAGAACGAGCTCGGCGAAAAGACGACCAACTGCTTCCGCGTCGACGCCTTCGATATGGATCTCGTTGCCGCGGGCCACGATGCGGGTGTCTTCGAAGGCCGCCTCGACTGCGTCGAGCCATTCGTCGCGCTCTCCGAGCAGCTGGGTCATGAGGTGGTTGCCCGGCACGTGGACGGTCACCGATGCCGTGGTGAGGGGTTCAGTCATGTTCAATCACCGGCGCTCTGAGCCGAAAGTGTAGTGATGTCTGGTGAAGCGAACGCCACCGGAGGCAACCCCGAGGTAGCGGACGCCGTGGCGGAGCGGCGTCGGATGCGCGACGCCCGTCTGGCCACCGCCGCAGAACTGTCGATGCGAGAAGTACTGGTCGGTATCGCCGAACGAAGCGAGATCGTCGTGCTGTCCACCCGATCGACGCGCTATTCACGGGTGAGGGTCGACGTCGTCGTGGACGGAGCCGTCATCTGCAGGACTTCATCCGGCCAGACGCTGGCGCTCGGCACCGACGCGATCGTCGCGATCTCGTCGGTCAGTGCCGACCAGCATGGGGCCGATGACCCGATAGGCGATGCGACCGCCTTCTCGACGAGCCCTGTGCTCCCGACACCTCAGTCGACCATGTCGGACATTGTGTCGCAGTGGGCAACGCTGCGCCCACGAGTTTCGGTCACCACCGGTGGAGCCGTGACCACAGGGACGCTGCAGTCGGTCGGATCCGATGTGGTCGAGATCTCGACCGGGGCCTCCGGAATGGGCTACGTGAGGCTCGATTCGACGACGGAGATCTCAGCCTCGTTCTCGTCGTAGCGCGTGTCGGCATCGAGCGTGCCGGGCGCGATGCGGCAGTCGTCGATGAACTGCTCGACCTCGGTCTCCTTCAGGCGGATCACGCGCCCAAAGCGATACGCCGGCAGTTGCCCCTCGTCGATGAACCGGTACAGCGTCCGCGGGGTGACCCCGAGGCGACGTGCGGTTTCTGCTGTGTTGAGCCAGACGATGCCCGTTGACGAACCCATGAGCGTGAACCTATCGCGTGAGGTGACGAAAGTGTTGCATTCCCCACCCTAGCCCCCATGTCGAAGGAAACGACACCAAAGCCACCGAGAGGTCAGTACAGGGATGCACAAACATCATCGAGTGTGCCGGGAACGACACGGCGAGTGTTCGTCGCGTAGGTGAATCCACCCAGCGATTGCGCCGGACCCTTGCCCTCGGAACCCGATTCGTCCACGGTCACTGCCATGTCGACCACCGCTCCCCCGCACGCAGCTCCGCCCCCGCCCCGCGCGCTCCGAGGTCGTGCCGTCGCTGCGAGTGTGGCTCTGCCAACCGGCCGGGCCATCGTCGGCGGACTGCTCGTGGCGTCCTCCGCGCTCGGGCTTTTCGCCGCCCATCGTGCGGCGACCACACCTGATGAGACCGCCTGGGTCGTGCTCCGTCGCGCGGTGGCCGCAGGTGAACGGATCTCGGCGGAGGATCTCGGCCTCGCGCCGATGTCCCTGGCCGAAACGACTCGCACTCGCGCCGTCGCCGACCCCGGTGACGTCATCGGCGACATCGCCCTCGTGCCGCTGCACGAGGGCGACCTGGTGCTCCGCAGCGCGACTGCCGACTCCCCGCCCCCGACGGGAACGGGTCGTCGAATCGGCCTGGCGCTCGATGCCGCCGCCGCGCTCGGCGGTGACGTCGCTACCGGCGATCGGGTCGACATCGTGGCGCTCCCGGACGGCGACATCGACTCCGAAGTCGTCGTGCGAGGCGCATTGATCACGTCGGTCGGGATCGGCGACAGCGCCGGTGTCGGCGCAACCGACCAGGTTCAGCTCAACATCGACGTCCCCGACGAGGAGGCTGCACGGCGGGTGATCGACGCCCACGGCCGAGGTGGGGTGACGCTCATCTCGACCAGCACCGTGACGCTCGATGAACCGGCGGCGGACGCGTGACCACCGAACGGTTCGTCGTCATAGGCCTCTCGAAGGTTCGTGCCCGATGGTTCGCTGACGTCGCCCAGTGGTGCGCCACCTCGCAGGTCCCCGTCGAGTTCCAGAAGTGCGTCGGCATCGCCGAAGCCCGGGCCCGACTCACCGCCGGCCGCCCGGTGTCAGCGTTCCTTGTCGACGGCGGAGCGCCCGGCCTCGACCGCGACGTCATCGACACCGCGGCCGAACACGGGGTCGCGGTCATCGTGGTCGAGGACGCCCGGCTCGATCGTGACTGGATCGCGCTCGGCGCTGTGGCGCTTCTCCCCGAGACGTTTGACGCGGCGACGCTGATGGCGGCGCTGAACTCCCATGCGGAACCGGTGAGGTCAGTCCGCGACGGGGCCTGGGTCTCGACCGAGATCGACGAGTCGACGTCGGACTGGCGCGGGCTGATGGTGGCCGTGACCGGCGGATCCGGCACGGGATCCTCGACCATCGCCATGTCGCTCGCCCAGGGGCTCGCCGCCATCCCCGGCCACGAGGGCTCGGTCGCCCTGGCCGACTTTGCAGGATGTGGCGACCTGGCGATGTACCACGACGTCCGAGACGTCATGCCCGGGCTCCTGGAACTGGTGGAGGCACACCGGACTACCAACCCTGGACGGTCCGCTGTCCGCAAGCTGTTGTTCGACATCGATCGTCGGGGCTACTCACTTCTGCTCGGCCTTCGGCGTAGCCGGGACTGGACCGCATTGCGGCCGCGTGCCGTCGATGCTGCGCTGGCATCGCTCCTCGATGGCTTTCGAGTCGTCGTCGCCGACGTCCGACCCGAGCTGGACGGTGAGGAGGAGACGGGCTCGGTCGACACCGAGGAACGCAACCACGTCAGCCGCGCCACGATGGCCACCGCCGACGCAATCGTCGTGTGCGGTGATGCTTCACTCAAAGGCGTGCACTCCCTCGTCCGTGCCGAACGCACACTGCTCGCGGCGGGAGTGACCAGCGACCGAATCGTGCGAGTCGTCAACCGCTCGCCCCGATCGCCTCGCCAGCGTGCCGAGATCGGCCGTGCCCTCGCCGATCTCGGTGTCGGCGAAGGCTCGCTGTTGGGCGTGGTGCATCTCCCCGAGCGCCGCCTTCTCGACGTGACCCACTCGGTCGGCCAGCCGCTCCCATCCTCCCTGGTCCAGCCCGTCACCCGCGCCGTAATCGAGGTGCTGCGCTCCTTCGACGATGCACTCGTCGCGTGACGAAGTTCACTGGGCAATCCTTCCCGATGAGGTGAACGCGACGCCGGCGTTCGGTACACATCACAACCATGTTCACCACCGCGCCCGGCAACCCTGAACCGTCGAGTCTCGCCACCGGAACGCGTAATCGACGAGACGCACTCCGTCCGGTGTCCCCTCTTGAGGAGATCGAGCAGGCGGTGCACGCACGGGCGAAGGCGGTTGTCCTCGACCTCGACGGGGCCGACGGTGAACACCACCTGCGCGAGCTCATCGACGAGGAGATCCGCAGGTGGGAGGACGAGTACCAACGCGGAACACGAGCGCACCCGCTGCTCGACCCCAGTGGCGTCGCCGAGCGTGCGTTCCGCAACATCGCCCGCTACGGACCACTGACGGCGCTGCTCGAGGACGACGACGTCTGGGAGGTGATGATCAACGGACCGTCGGAGATCTTCGTGAAACGCCACCGGGGGCTCGGCGGATATCACGACGAGGTGTTCGAGGACGACGACCACGTCATACGCACCCTCACCAAGATTCTCGACGAGTCGTCGACGTCACACCGCAAGCTCGACCCGACCGAAGGGTTACAGGACGCACAGCTCGACACCGGGGCCCGACTTCACATCGTTCACGGCGACCTGGCCCGCGGCGGCCACATCATGGTCAATATCCGCAAGTTCACCGGGGTGGCCTACACCCGTCTCGACGAACTCGTGGACCAGGGCATGATGACCGATGAGGTGGCCCGATTCCTCGCAGCGTGCGTGCAGGCCAGGGCGTCGATCGTGTTCGCCGGAGCACCCGGATCGGGAAAGACCACACTGCTCAGCTGCTGTGCCGGCGAGCTCGATCCGACGTTGCGCGTCGTGACCGCCGAGGAGGTGTTCGAGCTCGACATCCCGATCGCCAATCTCGCCAGCCTTCAGACACGGGCACCGCGAGCGGACCGCCCCGGCATCGACCTCCGCCGTCTCGTTTCGGGTTTCCTCCGCATGGCACCCGACGTCGCGATCGTCGGCGAGGTGCGTGACCGCGAGGCCTTGCCGCTCCTCCTCACTCTCTCGTCGGGCGTCACCGGCTACACGACCATTCACGCCGGATCGGCTCGCCAGGCACTGACGCGGCTGCGGTTCATCTGCCAACTCGCCGACACCGGCAGCGAACTGCCGCTTTCAGCGCTCAACACACTCGTCTCAGAAGCCGTGGACGTCGTCGTCCACGCCGAGCGGGGGCCCGACGGCCCGCGCGTCACTGGCGTCATCGCCGTCGAGGAACTCGTCGCCGGAGCCGAAGCCAGCCAGTTCACCGTCACCGAGGTGTTCGGGCGACGTACCATCCGCGACCAGATCGTCTCCACCGGAGCCGTACCGTCGCGCCTCGGAGCGCTCTTCGAGCACGCCGGCCTCGACATCACCGACCACATCGGCGACCACGCCACCGACATCCCAAGATGATCTGACCCCCAGGAGCACAGTGAGCATCGCCGTCGGCGCCGCGATCACTCCTCACGCCGCGGCGGTCAGAGCCGGGAGCCCGATTCCTGCGACCTCGGCCATTCGTCGCCGGTGACCGCTCGGTTCGAACGTCGCTGTGCTGAGCGATATCGAGTCGCGTAAGCCCGCGGGTGGGCGTCGGTGGCTAGCGGGCGCCGCAGCCGAGCGCGTCGGCGAGTCGGTCGCAGACTTCGTCGAGCCGGGACGGCCGCAGCGCGGCGACTCTTCGGCGAAAGGACGATCTCGGCAACGTTTGGAGATTGTCGAAGGAGACGACGCAATCTCGTTCGAGTCCGTCGTCGGTGCCCAGTCGAAGTTCCGAGGTGAGACCCCGGATGGTGGTGGTCAAGTGAGCAACGACCACGGCGTCGATTCGATCTGCGACGGGATCGCGCGTGAGGACGAGAACGGGCCGATCGCTGCCGCGTCCGACATCAGCGAACCAGATCTCGCCCCGCTTCACGCGCCGAACACCTCGGTCCAGTCGGTGTCATCAACGGGCCACGCTTCGTTCGGCCACGCTGCGGCCTCTGCTGTGGTGAGGGGCTGGAGTGCGTATCGCTCGGCGTCGCGCTCGCATCGACGGCGGTAGAGGAGTTCTCGGACGGCCTGATTCAGCAGGTCGCTTCGCGCGACGCCCGCCTCGGCCGCTGCGGCGTCGAGTTCTTCTGCGAGCGTTCTGTCCGCCCGAAAACTCAAGGTAATCGTCATACGATCAGTATACGGAATGCATACGAATGGTCTGGGCAAAAGCCCCAAGATCTCGACATGAGCTGAAATGTCATTACACATCACTACATGTCTGGTCTGGCCCTCGCCGTCGTCGGCGCATACGGCGTGTTTCTGCTCTACAGCGCCGCGGCGTTCGGGTGGTCCGGCCTTCGCGTCGTGCCGCGCTCGAAGGACGTCACCCGATCCTCGCCCACCGAACAACTCACTCGGTGGATGGGCCAGGCGGGGTTGGGCGACGTCCGGCCTGCCGAGTTCCTGGGAGTGACGGCGCTCCTCGGTGTCGTCGGTGTCGCCGTCGGCTGGGCGCTGTTCGGCGGCGCGGTACCCGCGCTCGGCACAGCCGCGTTCTGCGCGGCGACGCCCGTCGCGTCATACCGAGTTCGACGGGCTAACCGGCTGGCCGCTGCCCATGACGCCTGGCCACACATGATCGAGGAGATCCGAGTGCTGACCGGTGCCGCCGGGCGGTCGATCCCCCAGGCACTGCTCGAAGTCGGCCGACGTGGTCCCGATGAACTCCGCGGCGCCTTCGAGGCAGCTCATCGCGAGTGGGTGCTCTCCACCGACTTCGAGCGCACCGTCGAAGTCGTGAAGTCGCACCTCGCCGACCCCACTGCCGACGCCACGTGCGAGACCCTGCTGGTCGCACACGAGGTCGGCGGCGGTGACCTCGATCGCCGGCTCGCCGAGCTCGCCGAGGACCGCCGCATCGACAACCTTGGACGAAAGGACGCTCGCTCGAAACAGGCCGGCGTGCGATTCGCCCGGCGGTTCGTCATCGCCGTTCCCCTCGGGATGGCGGTCGCCGGAATGTCGCTGGGCGACGGCCGCGCCGCCTACCAGGAGCCGTCGGGTCAAGTCCTCGTCGCGATCGGGCTCGGCATGATCGGCGCCTGCTGGGCGTGGTCTGGGTCGATGCTGCGCCTCCCGCGTCAGGACAGGGTGTTCCACTGATGCCGCGCTGGACCCTGTGGATCGGACTCGCGCTGTGGATCGGTTCGACGATGTTGCTGTCGCGGGTCGCATGGTTCCGCGTCCCGCCGTTGGCGGAACGTCTCCGACCGTACGTCGGTGGACCGACGACGCGCCGACGACTGGGGGCACTCTCCGCCGAGTCGCTTCGCGATGTGATCGGCCCCCTCGCCGCCGCCGCAGGCGACCGCATCGCCGGTCTCCTCGGAGTCAACGACGATCTCTCGACCCGACTCGCCCGCACCGGCTGGCCCATCGACGCCAACGGATTTCGGCTTCGTCAGGCCACCTGGGCCGCTGGCTCGATGATGGGGGCCGCCGTCGTGGCAGTCATCATCGGATTGCCCGGAGCGATCGCAACCGGCGTCGTCCTCGGCGCTCCCGTCCTCTCGTTCCTGATCCTTGAACAACGGGTCACTCAGGAATCCGCACGATGGCAGCAGCGAGTCACCCTCGAGCTTCCCGTGCTGATCGAGCAGCTCGGAATGCTGCTGTCGTCGGGCTACTCCCTGGGCTCGGCGATCGCCCGCCTCAGTCGGCGAGGCCGCGGGCTCTGCGCGAAGGAGTTGGCGACGGTGAGCGCGCGAGTTCGCCAAGGGGTTACCGAGGTCGACGCGTTGCGCGAGTGGGCGCGCCGCGCCGACGTACCTGCGATTGACCGTCTGGTCGGTGTACTCGCCCTCAACTGGGAAGCGAGCGACCTGGGCGCGTTGATCTCGGCCGAGGCCCGCTCCGTGCGTCGAGAAGTTCAGCGAGGCGAAATCGAGCTGATCGAGAAGCGTGCACAACAGGTCTGGATCCCCGTCACGGTCGCAACGCTCCTGCCGGGCGTGATCTTCATGGCCGTCCCGTTCATCGACGCCATGGGCCGACTCACCGGCCGCTGACGCGACATTCCGAATCACACAACACCATCCCTGGAGGGAAGATGCAGAACAGTCCGACGTACACCGGCCGGAAGAAGCCGCGCCGGCGACTCCGGGACGACCGCGGCGAGGGCGTGATCTCGACCGCTATCGCAGTGCTCATCATTGCGTTCCTGGGCGTAGCGATGTGGGCCGGGTTCAACACCATCTTCAACGATGCGGCCGAGACGACATCCGAACAGGTCCAGATGATCGGACGATGATTCCGGGCCGCGAGCGGTGGCGTGCCTGCGGCAATTCCGAGCAGGGCAGCGGGACGCTCTCGACGATGTTCGGCGTTGGCGTGTTCCTCGTCATGTTGATGTTCTGCAGCCACGTGCTGCTGAACCTGTGGCTGACGACATCCATCGATGCGGTTGCCCACGACGCCGCAACCGACGTTGCGACCTCGGGCACGATCGGCGCGGCCCGGTCCGGAGCGGAACGACAGGCGCTCGAGCGCGCCCGGCAGGCGCTTGGCGGATACGGCGAGCGGGTGGAGATGGCGTTCGAACCCACGTCATCGGACACCGTGGTCTTGCGCGTCACTGCACCGGAGATTTCCTTGCTGCCACGATCGATCGCCGACGTTGCCGGCCTCGGCGGCTTCGATCGGCGGATCGTCGTTCGAGCGGAGCGACCCGATGAACGAACCGACCAGCCGAACGATCAGCCCAACGACGAGCACGACCGACGATGAAGCGTCGGTTTGACGAGCGCGGACAGGCCGCCGGCCTCGAATCGATCCCGTTCGGGATTATCGTGTTCGTCGGCGGTCTCCTTCTGGTCGTCAACCTGTGGGCGGTGGTCGACCAGCGCGCTGCGCTCGACACCGCGGCGCGCGACTACCTCCGCGCCTACACCGCTGCACCGACGGGAGCGCTCGCTCGACAGGCAGGCGAAGCCGCGGCCTTGTCGAGCATCGGAGCACGGGCCTCGGAGGCGGATCTTCGCATCGTGGAACCCGACGAACCGTTCGGGCCGTGTCGTCCGGCAACCGTCACGCTCCGTCTCGACATCGAGGCGATCCGGGCGCCGTTCATCGGTAGCACCGGGTCGACGACCATCACATCGACTCGCACGGAACTCGTGCAGCCTTACGGCCGGGCGATCGACGAATCCTCAGGAGTCACCACATGCGACGGGTGAGCGCCCACCCCGACAACCGGCATTCGCCCGAGCGTGGTTCCACGTTGTTGATCTATCCGGCAGCCGTCATGGTCCTTCTGCTCCTGGCAGCGATCGCAATCGATCTCTCGGCACTTCATCTCGCCCGACGAGAGCTGATCGCGGCGACGTCGCGGGCGGCCGACGATGGCGCAGCGATGATCGATCGCGCCGAGGCCCGCCGGACCGGCGCAACCAGAACGGACTCCGCAGCGGCCGAGCGAGTGGTTCGCTACGAGCTGGCAGTCGCCGACCTTCCGGGTCGCCTCGTCGGCCAACCGACAGTCGCCGTGAGCCCCGGAACCAACACCGTTACGGTGACGGCATCGCTCGAAGTCGAACCCATCTTCGGCGTCGTGTCCGGCAGAGGACCGCAGGTGGTGACGGTCGCCACGAGCGGCCGGCTGCTCGACGTCGACTGACACCTCGACGTTCTGGTGAGCGCGGCAGTCCGATTTGGACGGATCCGGCCAGAGCTACCCCGGCGCTACCCGACGACCTCGTCAACGAAGCACCATCTCCATGCCTCTCCTGCCTCGAAGCTTCGGATCACGGGATGTCCCGACTCGTGGTGATGCGCCGTCGCGTGCCGGCCTGGACTCGAGTCGCAGCAGCCGACGTGACCGCAGGTGAGGCACAGTCGAAGGTGAACCCACGACCGGCCCTCGGCAAGGCACTCCTCGCATCCGTCGGGGGTCGTCGGCCCCGCAGTTGATGGCGCCTCGGCGAGGTGCTCACACGCAGCATCCTTCACTCGCGCGACGAGAGCCTCGTCGCGCTCATCGGTGTCGGCTCGATCGGCCATCTCGATGATCGACTCCTCGATGTCGAGCGCTGCGAGCACGTGCGCCAGGACCTCATGCGGAACTGTTCCGGTGTCCCGGACGTCCAGCACCGCTTCACGTTCTGCTTCGAGCATCTTCCGACGCAACCGGGCGTACTGCTCGCTCGGCGTCTCGCCGGAGCCCCCGAGGCGCTCCCACAGCGCGTTGCTGCGCTCGGTACTGCGCTGGTGCAGGCGCTCCACCACTTCAGGGTCGACGTCGGTCAGATCCATTTCGGCGAGCCGATCGCGTCCGGCCCGCGCCGCCTGTTCATAGACGCTCGCTGCGCTGAGCGCGTCCTGGGCCCGGTCGGGACCCGACAGGCCAAGTCGCCGGATCAGGAGCGGGAGCGTCGATCCCTGCAAGAGGAGCGTTCCGGCGGTCACGACCATGGCGACGAGGATCAGGACCTCTCTATGGGGAGTCCCCGATGGGAGCACGAACGCCGCCGCCAGGGTGACCACTCCCCGCATTCCGGCCCACGACAGCACCGCGAGAGCGCTTCCGGTGGGTCGAGGCCCCCGCCCCACAACCCGCGCTCCGGCGAGGACCATCCACGCCCCGCGGATGACGACCACCCCGGCGAGCGCAGCGACGCACGCCAGCACGATGCGACCGGTATCGACTTCGCTGTCCGCGACGGCCTCCAGGATCGTTCGCGCCTCGAGACCGATGATGAGAAAGACGGCGTTCTCGAGAAGGAACTCGATCATGCGCCAGTTGGTCCTTTCGAACATCCGCGACGACGCGGACTGGATGACCTCGGCTTTGTGCCCCAGTACAAGACCGGCGACGACGACCGCCAGCACACCGGAACCGTGGATCTCCTCGGCGAGCAGGTACGCAGCGAACGGCGTCACGAGAGAGATCGACGTGTCGGTCAACGAGTCGTCGACCCGATACCGCACCTTCGCGGCGACGACAGCGACCAGCAGTCCGACCGCCGTGCCTCCGACTGCGGAACGGGCGAAGTCGAACGTGACCTCACCCGCGGTGACGTGGCCGGTGATCGCCGCGATCGCCGAATGCAGACAGACGAGCGCTGTGGCGTCGTTCAACAGACTCTCGCCTTCGAGGATCGTGACCAGGCGCCGCGGGAGACCGACTTTGCGGGCGATCGCCGACGCGGCAACAGCGTCCGGTGGGGCAACCACTGCTCCGAGCGCAAGCCCGGCGGCGAGCGGAATCGGGAGCATCCACCAGACCAGGTAGCCGATGCCAACCGTCGTGACGGCGACGAGCAGGACCGAGAGCGCCAGGATCGGCCGGAGGTTGGTGCGGATCTCGAGGAGCGACGTGCGTACTGCCGCCGCGTACAGAAGTGGCGGCAGGATCCCCACCAGCACCACGTCGGGGTCGAGGCTGACGTGATCGAAGCGCGGCACGAACGACCCCACGATGCCGACCAGCACGAGAAGCAGCGGGCCAGGCAGGTTCCATCTCCGGGCCACTCCGCCGATGGTGACCACCGTGAGCACAAGGATGATCAGATTGAACGCGATCTCCATCGCCGAGGAGTTTCGCACCGCTGCCAACGGCGTTCGGTCAATCCCACCCGACTTTCGAGTCCTCCGCGCTGAACCTCCACGCCGCGAGCACGACGAAGACCGCCGAGTAGGCCAGGAGCACGAGCACTGACCTGCCGACGTCGGCGAATCCGCCCCCACCGATCGTCACATTCGTGAACCCCTCCATCGCCCAGTACGCGGGCGTCGCCGGAGCGACATCCTGTGCCCATGTCGGAAGGAGGTGTATCGGGGTGACCGCTCCCCCGATACCGCCGAGCAGCATCGCCCCGAGGTTGGAGATCGCGTTCAGCTGGAGAACCGTTGTGCAGATGGCGAGCAGCGCGAACCCCAACGTGATCTCCATGATCGCCAACGCTACGGCGACGAGGAGGAATGCTCCGATTGAGCCGTCGAACTGGAGGTCGAACAGCAGCGCGCCCCCGAGGAGCATCACCGTCAACTGCACGGCCAGCACCAGCACCGGCGTCACGGCCTTCGCCAGCATCAACTCCGGTGTGCTCAGCTGACTCGCGCGGAGGCGCTCCCACGTGCCCCAGGCATGTTCGCGGAACACCGAGAACCCCATGTTGCCGACGAGAAACCCGCTGAACAGCACCGCCGAGCCGGGCACGACGACCTCGGCGCCGTTGAGCGTCCGACCCGGATACTCCGCGGCGAGGCCCGCCGACACCGCACCTTTGGTGAACGCCATGAAGAGCAGCGGCATCGTCGTGAAGACGACGAGGAAAACCGGGTCTCGGCGCAGGATCCTCAGGTCGTTGATGACGACGGCGGCAACCCTCGTTCCGCTTCCGCTCACGAGGTGACCGCCTGGTCGAGCGGCTGGTCAGGAGCCTGGTCGTCTTCGGCTGAGTACCGACGACCCGTCAGTCGACGGAAGACGCTTTCGAGATTCGGTTCGGACAGCTCGACCGATCGCACGCGAGCCGCCTCTGCTCCGAGCCTGGAGATCAGATCGGCGAGCGCTGCACCGCCGCCGTCGGTAACACATGTCAATCGATGACCGTCAACGGCGGTCCCGTCGAGCAGCGGCGCCGGCCCGTTGAACTCGATCGAGACTTCGCCAGCGCCATGTTCGGCGATCAGGCCATCAACGGTGCCACGTGTCACCACGCGCCCGCGATCGAGTATCACCACCGTCGCGTCGAGCTCCTCGATCTCGGGCAGGTAGTGCGTCGAGTAGAGGATCGTGCAGCCATCATCCGACGCAAGCCGACGCACAGCGGCGAGCAGACGGGTGCGCGATCCGACGTCGACACCAGTCGTCGGCTCATCCAACAGCAGGACAGCGGGTCGGTGCAGGAGTGCCATCGCCGTGTGCAGACGACGCTTCTCGCCACCCGACAACTGCCGGCCTACGCGACCCAACAGAGCTGTCAACTCGAAGATCTCCGCGACATCGTCGATCCGGCTCGCCCGCTCGGCGCCGCGGAGGCCCGCCAGACCGGCGAACAGCTGCAAGTTGTCCCGTACCGTGACCGTTGGGTAGATGCCGGTCTCCTGACCGGCGAGACCAACGAGCCCACGGGTTCGCCGTCCGCTGGACGCGACGTCGAGCCCGCCGACACGAACGACTCCGTCGTCGGCCCGACGCAGGCCGCTGATGATGGAGACCAGCGTTGTCTTGCCCGCGCCGTTCGGCCCGAGAAGCCCACAAACCTCGCCTGGTCGGACGTCGAAATCGACCCGATCGAGCGCGCGGCGGTCGCTGTACGACTTGACCAGACCCACGATTTCGAGAGGTTCACCCCGCACGACGGCGAGTCTGTCAGAAGCAGCGCCTGCCGATTTCAGGAGTTCTCCCGCCACGGCAAGATTGCCTCTGGCATTCGGTCCCGAGGTTCGTCACCCTTCCCTCGATATGTCCGATCGCCCCGATTCGTTGCCGGCCGAGAACCATGCGGCGTCGCGTCACGTGCGCGTCGAGATCGGGGCGAGTCTCGATGACCTCGTGGCAGTGAAGACCGGAACGAACAGCGCCGGCATTGTCGCCGTGGAACGCGAGGCGCTGATTCTCGGTCAGCTCCGCCACCCCAACGTCGTCGAACTCGTTCGCGTGGAGCGCACGCCCAACACGGTTCGGCTCGTCACCGAGTTCGCCGGCCGCGCCACGCTTGCCGACTTCCGACCCACCGACGTGTCCGATGTGAGCCGCATCGCCGCAGCGCTCCTCACCGTGGTGTCCGACCTCCACCGAATGGGGTGGGTCCACGGCCGTCTCGTGGCGGAGCATTGCGTCCTAGGTCGAGGCGGACGCATCACGTTGTGCGGTCTGGGTGCCGCCCACCGTGTGCCGATCGGCGACGAGCGACGCGAGCGTGAAATGGCATCAGCCCTCACGATCATCGACGGCCTCGCGTCGCGCCTGACCTCACCAGGCGACCGCAACGGCCGCAGGCGACACCGCAGGCTCCAGTCGATTCTTCGAGTCCCCCGAGAGTCGCTCTCACCCGAGGTGGTCAACCGGCTCCGTGTCGAGTTCGGAGCCCTGGGAGGTGCCGAACCTGCGACGGGCCTGATCGACATCGACGGCGACGGCGAGACAACCGTCCGGCCCTCAGGAAGAGTGATCGAGCGGCGGCACTCCCCGTTGTCACGCCGTCGGAGAGCGCGGCGGATCGAGACGCCGACTCCGCTCGACGCCACGACCGCCGTCGTGCCCCTCCGCTCCGAAGCAGGCACCCGGCCCTCGCGAACCCGCGGGGTCGTGACCATGTCGGCGACGGTGGTCGCCCTGCTCGGCTTCATCGCGCTGCTCCGGTGGCTCGGCGGACCGCTCGGCATCAAGCACTCAGAAGGCGCGGCAGGCGTTACCCGGCTCGGTGACGTGCCCGAGCCGGTGCTTCTCGCCCTGTCCGTCATTCGTCTGGGCGCGTTCGGCGCCGCGCTGTACGGCATCGCTCTCGCCACCATGGCGCTTGCGGCGATACTTACGCGCCGCCCCGACATCGAGCGGCTGGCGACGAGGATGGCTCCGCCGCGCCTGAGAAAGGTATTGGTGAGCCTCATCGGGCTCGGCGTTCTGTCGAGCGCAGCGACCGGGTCGGGTCCCACACTGCCGCGACCCCAGAGCGTCGTCGCTCTCGAGCACTCCGAAGGTCACGCCGTCGGAGCCCCCACCGCCGGACCCCAGCTCACACCCACGACGGACCACGGCACGACAACGACGACGAGCACGGTTTCTCGACCAGAGTCCACCGCCGAGAACGAGACGGTGGTCGGGGAGAAAGCCGGTGCCGACACCCCACCGCCCACACTGCCGAACATGTGGGTGATTCGTCCCGGCGACCACCTGTGGTCGGTCGCTGCCCATACGCTCAGCGCGCACCTCGGGCGAATCGCGACCGACGACGAGGTGGACCCCTACTGGCGGGCTGTGGTCAAGCTCAATCGCAGCTCGCTGGTCAACCCCAACGACCCCGACCTGGTGTTCAGCGGCCAGGTCATCGAACTGCCACCGCTTCCCTCTGGCGGCGCTGGCGGCTAGGGATCAGGCGGCGCCCTCGGGCTCCGCCGGTAGACCGCCGAGCTTCAGGCCGAGATCGTCGAGTCGGCGGTCGGCGCTGTCCTCGTTCACTCCGAGAATCGCAGCGATCGCCCGCATGTCGTCGCGGCGGATCGTGAGCACCCTGCCGTTGAAGTCCTGGCGTTGCACCTGAATCATTCGCACGTAGCGGCTGAGCGTCTCGGCTTCCGAGCCGTCCAGCTTCTCGAGCCGGGCAAGATCGAGCTTGGTCGGAGCGTCGGAGTCGAATCCGCGGCGAGCGCCGTCTTCGGGCTCGTCGCCCTCTTCCTCAAACGGAAGCAGCTGATCGACCGGCACCCGATAGAAGCGGGCGAGGCGCTGCAACCTCGGCACCGAGATCGCACGCTCACCCCGCTCGTAGGCCCCGAGCACCGACGCCTTGAACTCCTGATCCGACGTCGCTTCGACATCCTGCAACGACAGTCGCTTCTGGCGGCGGATGAGTCGCAAGCGTTCCCCCACCTTGCGCCCGTACAGCTCTCTGAACGCCTGATCCTCGTCGTCGATCGACACGTCATCCACCCTTGTGACATCCCCAGTTGGCTCGGTGATGGTAGAGGACTCTCTGCCACAACATCAACACTCTGCGTCACCGTATCCAGAGGCGCTTGCCTCGGATTCTCACCCTCCGTGTCGAGCGGTCACGAGTGCTGCGACCGATGAGCCGTCAGCAGCACCGCGGCCGCAAGCGACGCCGTCTCGGCGCGCAGGATGTGATCGGCAATTCGCAGCTGTCGCAGTCCCGCGTTCTTCTCGGCGTCAGACCAACCTCCCTCGGGTCCGACCAACACCGTGAGCGGCTCACCGGCGGTCCCCTCGCTGATCATCTGGGCAACCGAACCACCGTCAGGGTCCGCCAGTAGCAGGCGACCGGCACCGGGCGCGCTGGAGCCGACGATGAGTTCGGCGAACGCTGTCACCGGACCCACTCGAGGCAGGTGAGTGCGTCGACACTGCATCGCTGCCTCCCTGGAGATCCGGGCGAACCGCTCGCGCTGGCGGTGAGCCTTTCGTTCATCCCATCGGACCACACAGTGCTCGGTGGTCATCGGAACGATCGTGTCCACGCCCAGCTCGGTGAGCTTCTGCACCACGAACTCCGGGCGGTCACCCTTCATCAGGGCGAACGCGACCGTAATCGTCGGAGTCGGCGGATCGATGACCTCCACGTCTCCGACGACGGAGATCGACTCTCCGAACGTCGCGCGCCGCCAGCTGCCGGCCCCGTCGCACACCACCATCGGTGAGCCCTCACGCACCCGCAGTACGCGCTGGAAGTGGTGACGGTCGTCGTCGTCGAGCACCGGCGAGTCGACAGAATCCACGAAAGCCATCGGACCGTCGCGATGGGTCGGCGTTGTTGCGGTCATACGCCGCGTGCCCGCTACTTGAACGCGCTGCGGATGCGCGAGAGCAGCCCGCCGTCAGCGGGGACGACCTCCTCGCCGCGGAGCTGTGCGAGCTGCTCGAGCAGCTCGACCTCCGCCGGACGAAGGTCGGTCGGTGTGGCCACGATCGTGCGAACCAGGAGATCGCCCCGCCCGCGCCCGCCGAGGTGCGGGACCCCTCGGCCCTTGAGCCGAAACACTCGCCCCGACTGCGTCCCCTTCGGGATCACGAGGTCCTCGTCGCCGTCGAGGGTTTCGTAGGAGATGTGGTGACCGAGTGCCGCTTGGGTCATCGTGATCGGCAGGTCGTGAATCAGGTCGACACCCTGGCGGACGAACCGGTCGTGTGCGGCTGCCTTCACCTTTACGTAGAGGTCCCCGGGAGGCCCGCCCCGCGACCCAACCGCCCCGCGGCCGGTCAACCGCAGCGTCGCGCCGCTGTCGACTCCTGCGGGAATGTCGACGGTGTAGGTCTTGTCAGTCACCACGCGCCCGTCTCCCGAGCACTCCTCACACGGGTCGAGCACGACCTGACCTTGGCCACCGCAGGTACGACACACCGACGCCGACACGATCTGGCCCAGCATCGTCTGCCGAACCGAGCGAACCTCACCGGTACCGCCGCAGTCCGAGCACGTCGAAACGCTGCTCCCTTCGGCGGCGCCCACTCCGTCACAGACCTCGCAGGTCACGGCAGTTCGCACCGTCACGTCGTGCTGTGCTCCGAACACAGCCTCGGTGAACGTCAGCTGGGCGACTGCCTCGAGATCCGGCCCCCGCGGAGGCCCCGATGGTCCGCGAGACCGACCTCCGCCGAACGACCCACCCGCTCCGAAGAACGCGTCGAACAGGTCGCCCAGGCCACCCATGCTGCCGGTCCCGAACGGATCGCCGATGTTGATGGACTCGTCGGGGCCGAACCGGTCGTACCGCTCTCGGCGCTCGGCGTCGCTCAGCGTCTCATACGCCTTCGCCAGCTCCTTGAACTTCGCCTCGGCCTCGGGGTTGTCGGGGTTCTTGTCGGGGTGGTACTGGACGGCGAGCCGGCGGAATGACCGCTTGATCTCCTCCGCCGACGCCGTCTGCGTCACCTCGAGCAACTCGTAGTAGTCAGTGGTCATTGGCCCTCGCTCAACAGTCGGCTCAGCCGGTTGCTGACTACCGCAACCGCCGCCAACGTCTCCTGATAGTTCATTCGGGTGGGGCCGAGAACACCGATCGTGCCAGCCGGCTCGCCGCCGACCAGATACGGGGCCACGACAAGCGAACACTCGGCGAGGGGCGCCACTCCCGTTTCGGATCCGATCGCGACGGTCAGTCCACGGTCGATCACGTCACGGAGCAGCGTGACCACGGCGACCTGCTGCTCCAACAGGCCCAGCACCTGGCGCAACGTGTCGGCGGCGTCGAACGCACCCGCGATGTTCGACGCTCCTTCGACGTGGACCAGCGGCGACACATCGGTGGAAACCGAGCGGAGCGCCCCGAGTGTCTCATCGGCGACCACCGCCGAGGCGGGGCCGAGCGCACCGACGACAACGTCCACCGACAGTGAACCGACGGCGACGAGCGAACTTCCGCGGCACTGCTCCGACAGGCAGGTTCCGACCCGTTGCAGGAGGCCGTCATCGACTGGTTCGGCGGACTCGACTGTGCTCTTGACCACGGTCCCGGAGCTGAGAACGACCACGACCAGGTACGTAGTCGGACCGAGGCCGACCAGCTGCACCGACCGCACCGAGGCCGGATCGGTGGCTTCACCGACCACCACCGCAGTTGTCGCGGTCAGCTTCGAAAGCATCCGAGACGTCGAGCGGAGCATCTCCTCCAACTCGCCATGCGCGTGCGCGAAGAAGCCCCGCACCTCTCGGGTCTGACTCGGCCCCAACTCCCCCGGCCCAAGCGCATCGACGAAGAACCGGTAACCCTTCTCGGTCGGTACCCGTCCCGCCGATGTGTGTGGCTGAACGAGGTAACCCTCGCGTTCGAGCACCGTCATCTCACTGCGAACCGTCGCAGGGGAAACTCCGATCGCCGTCGCGTCCACGACGTGTGTCGAGCCGACGGGTTGAGCCGTCTCGATATACGTCTGGACGACGGCGCGAAGGATGGCGGACTTTCGATCGTCGAGCATGGTTGGCACTCACTCTACGCGAGTGCCAGTACCTCCTGGCCTCGGCCACCTCCGCTCCCTTGATGGCCTCGGCCACCTCCGCTCAGGTTCGCTCGCTCCGCTCGCTTCTTACGCTGCGGTACCTCGGCATGCCTCCTGGCCTCGGCCACCTCCGCTCAGGTTCTCCCGTCACCAAACCCCCTCCGTCGGGGATTCGTGACGGGAAAACGGAGGCGGGTGGTCAACTTTGTGAACGACAGACCCGATCCCCGGCAGCCCTGGCTCGCTCGCTTCTTACGCTCCGGGCTCGGGTCAGTCATCGAGCCGCAACGCGGTGATGAATGCGTCGGAGGGCAACTCGACCCGACCGATGTTCTTCATCCGCTTCTTGCCTTCCTTCTGCTTGGTCAGCAGCTTCTTCTTGCGGGTGATGTCCCCGCCGTAGAGCTTGGCGGTGACGTCCTTGCGGTAAGCCTTCACTGTCTGCCGGGCGATGAACCGGCCGCCGATCGCTGCCTGAATCGGCACGTCGAACTGCTGGCGAGGAATGATCTCCTTCAGCTTCTCGCACATCTTCTTGCCGTAGTCGTAGGCCTTGTCCTTGTGGACGATCGTGCAGAACGCGTCAACCTGCTCGCTGTTCAGGAGGATGTCGACACGCACCAGTTGCGACGCGTCGTAGCCGGCCGGCTCGTAGTCGAGCGAGGCGTAACCCTGGGTGCGGCTCTTCATCTGGTCGAAGAAGTCGATGACCACCTCGGCCAACGGGATGCGGTATTGCAGCTCCACACGCTCGGGCGACAGATAGTCCATCTTCTTCATCTCGCCGCGACGGCTCTGGCACAGGTCCATCAGCGTGCCCACGTAGTTGCTCGGCGTGATGATCGAGCACGCGAAGTACGGCTCGAGGATCTGCTTGTACTCCGAGGGCGGCGGCACGTCGGACGGGTTGTCGATGACGATCTCGCTGCCGTCCTCCTTGACCAGTCGGTACTCGACCGACGGCGCCGTGGCGATCAGGTTGAGGTCGAACTCGCGTTCCAACCGCTCCCGCACGATCTCCATGTGCAGCAGACCCAGGTAGCCAACGCGGAAACCGAACCCCAGCGCACCCGACACCTCCGGCTCGTAGCTGAACGAGCTGTCGTTGAGCCGGAGCTTCTCGAGCGCGTCGCGCAGGTCGTCGAACGCATCACCGTCGACCGGATACAGCCCGCAGAACACCATGGGCTTTGGTTCCATGTAGCCGTCGAGCGGCTCTGCAGCAGGACGGGCGGCTTCGGTGATCGTCTCACCGGAACGGGCCTCGCCGACGTCTTTGATCCCGGCGATGAGGTAGCCGACCTCGCCCGGCCCGAGCGCCGGAACCGGAGTGTTCTCCGGCCGCCGGCCACCGACCTCGATCGCCTCGTGGGTGACACCGGCCTGCATGAACTTGAGCTTTGAACCCGAGCGAAGCTGTCCGTTCATCACTCGTACCGAGCTGATGACGCCGCGGTAGCTGTCGAAGTGCGAATCGAAGATGAGCGCCTGCAGCGGCTCGTCGACCTCACCGACGGGCGGTGGGATGCGCTCGACGACGGCGTCGAGCAACTCGGCCACGCCTTCACCGGTCTTGGCGGAGATTCGCAGGATGTCGTCGGCGGGGATACCGAGGATCTGCTCGATCTCCGCCGCGTACAGATCCGGCTCGGCTGCCGGAAGGTCGATCTTGTTGAGACACGCCACGATCTCGAGGTCGTTCTCCAGCGCGAGGTAGCAGTTGGCCAGCGTCTGCGCTTCGATGCCCTGGCTGGCGTCCACCACCAGGATCACGCCCTCGCACGCGGCGAGCGAGCGTGACACCTCGTAGCCGAAGTCGACGTGGCCGGGCGTGTCGATGAGGTGGATGACGTGATCCCGATAGTCGAGGCGGACCGACTGGAGCTTGATGGTGATGCCGCGCTCGCGCTCCAGGTCCATCGAGTCGAGGTACTGCGCCCGCATCTCGCGGGGGTCGACCGCTCCACAGATCTCGAGGATGCGGTCGGCGAGCGTCGATTTCCCGTGGTCGATGTGGGCGATGATGGAGAGGTTGCGGATGCGGTCCAACTGAGTCATTCGCTCGCGACCGTAGCAAGCATCTAAACTCACGCCCGTCGTGTGCGCCGTCGCGCTCACCCTCACCGACTCCCTGAGACAGCAAGCTCCCTGAGACAGCAAGGTTCACCGTGGCCAACATCAAGAGCCAGATCAAGCGCAACAAGCAGAACGAGAAGGCCCGCCTTCGCAACAAGGCTGTGCGTTCCAACCTGAAGACGCGCATCAAGAACGCCGAGGCTGCCGCCGCGAACGGCGCCGAGGAGTCGGAGGCTACCCTGCGCACCGCGATCTCGACGATCGACCGTGCCGCCAGCAAGGGTGTCATCCACAAGAACGCTGCGGCCCGCAAGAAGTCCCGCCTCGTCAAGCGTCTGGCGAAGCTCTCTGCCGAGGCCTGACCCTCCGGCGCGACCAGCGCCAGATCAGTTCGCGAACCCGTTCTGTGCTGCGAGGCCGCCCCTGTAGGGGCGGCCTCGCAGCACAGAAGCGTTTTGGGGCCTATCGCCGGGATGCTCCCCCGCGGGACAACTGCGCCAACCGGGCGACCAGGACCTCCATCACCGCCTCTGTCGGGACAGCTGTCGCGCCCCGCAGATCGACGTCGGCCCGGGCCAACAACCGGATCGACCGGGCGATCCGATCGCCGCCGAGCGCACGAGCCTGCTGCATCGCCTTCTTGGCCGGGAAGGTCGAACCCTTCTTCATGCCGAGGAGATCGGCAGCTTCCTGCTCGGATCGCACACCCGAACCGTCGAGGCGGAGCATCCGCTGGAAATGTGTGCCGAGAGTCGCCATGAGCGCCAGCGGATGACGCTCCCCCGCGCTCATCATGCGACGCAGTTTGGTCACCGCCAACGCGACATCCCCCTTGTCGATGGCGTCGGTCAGCTCCCACGGCGGGACCGACCCTGCTTCGCCGAGGAACGGCTCGACATCTTCGGGTGACAGTTTCGTCCCGGCAGGGAACGACGCCTCCAGCACCCGAAGTAGGCCCCCGAGGCGCGACACGTCTTCACCGAGTTGGGCGACGATCGCCGACTTGGTCTGAGGCAGAAACTTCACGGAGGCCGACGCCAGGTGCTCGTCGAGCCAGCCCTGACGGACCTTGGCGTTGGGCGACACGTCGCTGTCCGAGACCGTGCCGCCGCACGCCTTCACGGCGTCGGTCAGCTTCTTCGGAACGGCGTGCGCCTTCGCCGACGGACTCAGCGGCTTGTCCCAAACGACCAACACCTGCGACGTGGGGTTCGGATCGGCGGCGTAGGCGACGAGCGGGCCGAGGGCTTCGACGTTGAACTGTGACGCGTTGCGGACGACGATCACCCGATCTCCGAACATCGACACCGCCGTGGCCGCCATCACTGCGTCGGCCATCTCGTAGTCATCACCGGAGAACAGGTCGACCACCTCGTCGTGGTCACGACCGCCGAGCATCGCGGCGAGACGGTCACCGGCGGCGTCGGCGAGAAGTACCGGGTCGGACCCCTTGAGCAGAACGATCGGCTCGGTCACCCGTCCTCCTCGCCCCTTTCGACCAAATGTGCTGCGAGGTGTGCGGTTTCGCGATTGGCTCGCAGCACATTTGGTGTCGTGGCGTGGGCACTGAGCGCGGCGATGGCGCTCAGCACACGACGCTGCCGACGAGCGGCTTCGGGATCACCGGGGACCGTGACGTCACGGCCCTCGATGGCTGCGATCGCCCACCCCGCCAGCTCGGTGCCGCGACCAGCGGGAACTTCCACCTCCGGACCGGGGGGCGACCCCGGCCCCACTGTCCGCTGGTCGCCGCTCACCCCGCCGACGCTACTGCGATCGCACCCGTCGGCCTGACGTCGAGGCGAAGATCGCCGACCCGAACGACTCCCTCAGGAAGCTGGTGCGCATCGCGTATCTCGTCGGGCCGCTGCGCAAACACGGTTCCCACCTCGACGACCTCGCGGACCGACCAGACGGCGTTGGCTGCCGACCGACCGCGCCCGAGGACAAACACCACGTCGAGTCGCCGACACCGACAGCGACTGACAGCTTCGAGCGTGACACGTTCGGAGACACCAGGCTTCAGGATCAGCACGATCGCCTGGTCCCCCGACTCGACGTTTGCTGATCCAACGACCGCGGTGCGGCCGGCGAGCACCCCGGCCCCATCCGCGAGCGCCAGCACCACAAGCGCCGCCAAGGTCGCCCGTCGCGCCATCGACGACAGGTGACGGAGCCACTCCGCCGGCAGCGCAGCGAGCACCACGAGCGCGGAGGAGGCGAACGCGCCGACAGCACTCCACCGCGGCCACCCAGGGGAAGCACCGAATGCGGCGACAGCCTCCAACCACGAGAGCATCGCCCGGCTCGGAACGCCCACCATCGTGGCAAAGGGTTCGCCGACGATTCCGGCGAGTGGTGCGGTCACCAGGCCCCACACCATCAACCACCCGGCTACCGGCACAGCGAGGAGGTTCCACACAGGACCCAACACCGGGACCGTGCCGGCGAACGACACCAGAACCGGCGCTGTCCCGGCGTGCGCCGCCAACGCGACTGCTAGCGCCTGGGCGAGGAGAGGCGGGCCGGGAATCCGCTCGGCCAACGGGCGGGCAAGCACGACGATCGAAGCGCATGCCGCGACCGACAAGCGAAAACCCATCGACCACACCAGGAGCGGGTCGACCATCAGCACCACGATGACCGCGACCGCGAGCACTCTGAGCACCGAGGCGTACCTACCCCACCACAACACCGTGGCTGCAACCATCGCCATGGCGACAGCCCGCAGCACCGACGGCTCGAGCCTGGTCACCATCGCGAACCACGACAGGGCGAGCGCGGTCAATCCCCACCGCGCACCCAGCCGCACCCGACCG
>JAIBBP010000243.1 GCA_019694615.1 Microthrixaceae bacterium
TGGCACTGGAGTACCAACGGCAACTGACGCCCCAGCGGGTGTCGCTGCTTCAGAGGTCCAGTGATCGGATCAGCCGGGCGGGCACCCCGGCGACGACGCTGCCGCTCGCGACGTCCTTGGTGACCACGGAGTTGGCACCCACGATCACGTTGTCGCCGATGGAGACGCCCTTCAGCACGGTGGCCTTGTCGCCCAGCCAGACGTTGGAACCGATGCGGATCGGCGCCGTGACGAAGCGGTCGCCGTCGATGACGAGACGGCCGCCCTCCACTGAGGTCCGATGATCGTGGTCGAGGATGGAGACGTTCGCGGCGATGACGACGTTGCTGCCGATCTCGATCGATTCGTGGGCAACGAGTCGTGACCCGGAGTTGATGAACACGTTGTCTCCGAGAGTGAGCGAGCCGGAGGCCGCGATCAGCACGTCGTCGTCGGTGACGAAGCCCGCTCCGATCCGCATCGATCCGCCGGGCCGAACCTGTAGTGACGAGCGCCGCCCGAGGAGTCCGCGCCCGTTGGTCCGCAACCGCCCGCGCAGCATCTGCCTGTAGGCCCGGTAGCGGATCCACCGAACGATGTTGTAGGCGAGGACGGCGTCGACTCGGCGCACAGGTTCATCATGCTGCCACCTCGTTCTGTCCTGCGAGAGCACCACCCGGGTGGTGCTCTCGCAGGACAGAACGGGCGTCGTGGTGGCCCGCTACCGGCTCGGTGCGGTGTCGGCTCGTGATGCGGCGATGAAGTGGTCGACGGCTCGGTCGGCGAACGCCTCGTCGAGCACCATCGAGTCGTCGAGCGCGGCCATCAGGAACGGGCCGACGAGCAATACGACGGTGAGCTGGATGTCGTCGAGCACGTCGGGGCGCAACCGGCCCTCGTCGATGCCCCGCCGCAGAACCGACGCGAGCGCGTTGATCTGCTCCTGCTTCATGTCGTTCTCGAGCTCGGCCATCGGCCTCATCTCGGACTTGAGGATCATGATCGCGGGCAGCAGGCGCTTCCAGTGTGGATCCCCGAGCATGTCGACGAGCGACCGCGCGAGCTGGCGGAGTGCAGGCTCGAACGGCTCGTCGTCTCTCGGCAAGTCGAGCGGGGGAGCGCAGTGGTGGAACACGGCGTTGATCAGGTCGTCTCGCGTGGCCCAGTGGCGGTACACGGTGGACTTCGCCACCCCGGAGCGGGCTACCACGGCGTCGACGGTGAGCGCCGCAGGGCCGGATTCGATGAGCAGGTCGGTCGCCGCCTGCATGACCGAGGCTTGGGTGCGGGCGATGCGTGCATCCATCTTGGGGGTCGATGCTACCGGCGCCATCGGCCCGCCGGTGAACGCGGTGACGAGCGTCTCACCTCTGACGATTGCGGTTTCGGTGCCATAACGCTACGGTACCGTCTCGTACTGAAACTCGCAATCAGCGACCAATCGCAGCCGACCGAGGACGGACCACGATGACCCCCGACGTAGACGACATTCCAGACGCCAGACACCGGCGGCTCATCCTGATCGCGATGTGTACGGCGCTCGTCGCGGTCGTCGCGTCGGTCTCGGGTCTCAACGTGGCCCAACAACAGCTCGCGACCGACCTCGGTGCTACGCAGAGCCAGCTGCTCTGGATGATCAACGGCTACACCATCGCCCTCGCTGCCCTGCTGCTTCCGATCGGCGCAATCGGCGACCGTTGGGGCCGCAAGCACGTGCTGGTCGGCGGCCTCGGTCTTTTCCTCGCCGCCAACATCTTCGGCAGCCTTGCCGCCACGATCACCCAGCTGATGGCGTCTCGAATCGCCGCCGGCGTCGGCGCGGCGATGATCATGCCGGTCACGCTGTCGGTGATCACCTCGAGCTTCCCCGACGAGGATCGCGACCGTGCGGTCGGTGTGTGGGCCGGCTTCGCCGGTGCCGGCGGCATCCTGGGGCTCGTCGCCTCCTCGATCGTGGTCGACAACTTCACGTGGCCCTGGGTCTTCGCCGCTCCGATCACCATGGGCGCGATCGCACTGCTGATGACGGTCACCTCGGTCCCCAACTCCAGGGAGCACAACGGAGGACGATTCGACGTCGTCGGCTCGGTCCTGTCGGCGCTCGCCGTCGGTGCGTTGGTTCTCGGCATCCACGAAGGCCCCGAGGCCGGCTGGGCCGAACCGGTCACGCTGGGCGGGCTGATCGGTGGAGCGATCGCCGCTGTGGCTTTCGTGATGTGGGAGCTGCGCCAAACCCATCCGCTGTTGAACCTCAAGGTGTTCCGCAACCGCACGCTGTCGTCGGGCTCGATCAACCTGTTGATGGTGTTCGCCATCATGAGCGGACTGTTCCTTGTGCTCGTCCAGTTCCTTCAGGCTGCTCTGGGTTACTCCGCCCTCAAGGCATCGGCGGGCCTGGTCCCGATGGCGGCGCTGATGATGCCGCTGTCCTCGGTGGCGCCGATTCTTTCGCGGCGAGTCGGCCTGCGGACGATGTTCGTCACCGGCATCAGTGCCATCGCCGTCGGCATGGCGCTGATGGCGGGACTAGCCAGTGTGAGCGGCGGCTACTGGTCGATCGTGCCCGGTCTGATCGTGCTCGCCGTCGGTGTCGGTCTTACGATGACGCCGGGTACTGCTGCGATCACCGGTTCGCTGCCAGTCGAGGAGCAGGGCGTCGCGTCGGCGCTGAACGACACTGTCCGGGAGATCGGTGCGGCGGTCGGAACAGCGTTGATCGGCAGCCTGCTCAGCGCCGGCTACAGCTCGTCGATCTCCGATGTCGCGGCGACGCTCCCCGGTGAGGCGGGAGAGGTGGTCAAGGAGGGCATCGGTGGGGCCATGGTCGTCAGCGCCCAGATGGGCCCGCAGGGAGCACCGATCTTGAAGGCGGCACGCGAGGCGTTCGTCGACGGTTGGGGGTTCTCGATGTGGATCGCTGCCGGCGTGGCGGTAGTTGCGGCTATCAGTGCGGCCGTGCTCACGCCGAGCCGCAAGGTCGAGTTCGCCGCACGTGACGCTGCAGAAGCCGCTCGGGATGCAGTCGCTCGCACCGGGAGCGACGACCTGGATCTCGAACTTGCGGTCGAGTCGGTCGACCCGGCTCACCTGGCGGTCAGCGCCGGCGACTGATCGCCGGAACGACGTATCGCCTCGGCGGCTTGCTGCCACGAACTTCGCGCAGATTGTGGTGCGACCGTGCCACGATCTGCGCGAAGTTCGCATTGCGGCTCGTAGAGCACCGGCTGCCCGGACTTGGGTTACGCTCCGTTGACCACCTATGGATGAACGCCCCCGAAGTCTGAGGGCCATGCTCGCGGAGGCCAAGGACACCTCCGAGCTCATGGTCGACCTGGCGTACGCCGCCGTGTATTTCAACGATCCGGGCATGTGCGAGGAGGTCGCAGACCTTGAGGCGCGGCTCAACGAGCTTGTCCAGGACATGCGCGCCGTCTGCATCCTGGCGGTGCGTCGTCCATCGGAGGCAGAGTCGATGGCGGCGGTGCTGCAGGTCATTGGTGCCATCGAAGGCATCGGCAACGCTGCGATCGACATCACCCGCATCGTGACGCACCGCCTTGGCATTCCCGACGAGCTGATCGGAGACCTCTCCAACGCGGAGGAGGTCAGCCATCGGGTGTGGATTCGCGAAGGCAGCCACATGGCCAACCGTCCGGTCGCGGCGCTCGAGCTCCCCGTCGCCACCGGTCTTCGCATCATGGCGATTCGGCGCGGACGCTCCTGGATCAGTGAGATCGACGGCGATCTCGTGCTCCTGCCCGGCGACGTGCTGTTCCTCCGAGGTTCGCCTCCAGGCATCGTCCGCCTTCACGAGCTGGCGGCCGCCCCCACGTGGAGCCCGCCGACCGTCACCGGTGCTGGAGCGCTCACCGACCTCGACCGTGCGGTCGACGTGCTCGTCGAGATGAAGAACATCTCCGAGGCGTCGGTCGGCCTGGCCTACTCGGCGCTGGCGTTGCGCGACCGCGGTCTGGCCGCAGAGGTCGGCCACCTCGCGAACCGACTCGACGAGATGAAGGACCATCTGCAGCTCTGGGTGCTCCGCGCCAGTGCGCACGACGTCGATCCGTCGCCGCTGCGCGGCCTGCTCCAGCTGTCCCACGTCGCCGAGGAGCTCGGCGATCAGGCCAACCAGATGGTGTGGCTCATTTCCGATGAGATCGAGTTCCACCCGGTGCTGGCGATGGCGCTGGGCGAGTCCGATGTCGTCGTGATGCGGGTTCCAGTTGCCGCCGGCGCCGGTGTCGTCGGGAAGACGATGGCCGAAATGCAGCTCGATATCGAGCCGGGCTTTCACGTCCTCGCGCTGTTGCGGAGCGGGCAGTACCTCTACCGGCCGCGGCCCTTCGTGACTTTCGAGGAGGGTGACGAGGTCATCGCGTCCGGACCGCACGAGGGAAGACAGCGCCTCGCTGAACTGTTCGGATGGAGGCTCATCGACGACGACGGCGACGACGCGCTCGTCGAGCCCGAGCTGGTCCCGCTTCGGGGCTGAAACCCGCCTCACGACCTAGAGAACTCCGATGATCGACGCGTCCCAACTCCGCATGCTGACGGTCCACGCCCACCCCGACGACGAAGCGTCGAAGGGCTCTGCGCTTGTCGCCCGCTACGTCGCCGAAGGCGTACATGCCACGCTGGTGTGCTGCACCGGCGGTGAACTCGGCTCAATCATCAACCCGGCGATGGACCGCCCAGAGGTTGCGGCGAACCTCGCCGGCGTTCGACGCGAGGAACTCGACCGGTCAGCCGGAATCATCGGCTTTCAACAGGTCGATCTGCTTGGATACCGCGACTCCGGCATGCCCGACATGCCGGAGAACGCAGACCCCGCGAACTTCGCGAACGCGCCGCTCGACGAAGCGGTGGGTCGGCTCGTGCGGATCATCCGCCGCGACCGTCCCCACGTGATCATCACCTACAGCGACGACCAGGGGCACTATCCGCACCCCGACCATCTCCGCGTCCACGACATCTCCGTCGTTGCCTTCGACAGCGCCGCCGACGGGTCGCAGTACCCCGACGCCGGGGAGCCGTGGCAGGTGTCGAAGATGTACTACAGCACCTGGGCGCGCTCGAAGATCGTGGCTTCCCACGAGAAGATGCTCGAACTCGGTATTGACTCGCCCTACACCGAGGAGTGGTTCGACCGGGCCGACCAGGACCATCGCATCACCACCAGAGTCGATGTGGGCGCCTACCTCCACCTCCGCGATGAAGCGTTGTTGGCACACGCGACTCAGGTCGATCCTGCGGAGAACTTCTGGTTCGGGCTGACGCCCGAGCAAGCGGCCGAGGCGTACCCGTGGGACGACTACATCCTCGCGCGGTCGACGATCGACACCGAGCTGCCGGAGGACGACCTGTTCGCCGGACTGAGGTGACCGGCGAAAGAGTGAGCCTGCGGGAACTTTCCTGACGACGGTGACGTCGTAGGGGTCGTCACATCGACCGACCGCAGGAGTTCCCGCCATGATCAAGTCCGCCGCAGCCAGTGCCTTGACGGCGTTGGTGCTCCTCGCCGGATGCGCCGACAAGAGCGCCAACTTCGGTGAGGGAGATCCGGACGGTACTTCGTCGACCCTCGCCGATGGCGGCTGGATCGGGGGCGCTCCGGACATGTCCGATGCCGATTCCGCATCCAAGGGCGGCGGTGGGGTCGCTACCGAGGCGGCGGACTCGGCGGGAGCGACCGAGATTGCCGACCGATCGGCTGCGTCAGAGGCCGCACCGTTGGGCGGCGCGCCGATGACCAGCGTGGCACCCGATGCCGGCCCGCTTCGCGCCGGGAACGTCGATGACAACGCCGACCTCGACGGCTTCATCGCCTACCTTGCCCGGGTGTCGGCGTCCGGTGTTCCTCACCGTCCGCTCGACGTCTCGGGCCGGGTGGTGGTGACGGTGCGAGGCGCCGCTGGACTGCCGGCATCGGGCGTCGAGGTCCAGGTGGCGGAAGGGGGCAGGACCATCGCGACGCTGCGGACGACCGCCGACGGTACGGCGCGATTCCATCCGTTGGCCTACGGGGCGGGCGATGGGCCGTTCACGTTCTCGGTCGGAAACGCCTTGGCGGAGGGCGCCGCGGGAACGACGGTCGACCTGACGGTGCCCGACCAGGCAGCCGTCGAGCGGGTCCCGCTCGACATCGCCTTCGCCATCGACGTCACCGGGTCGATGGGCGACGAGCTGGCACGATTGAAGGACAGCGTCGCGTCGGTGGTCGAGCGCATCGAGGCGTTGCCGGGCGATCCCGACGTTCGGCTCGCGATGACGATCTACCGCGACGAGGGCGACTCGTTTGTCACGGCGACCCACGACTTCACCTCCGACATCGGCGCGTTCCGCTCGGCGCTTGCCGAGGTCGAGGCGGGGGGTGGAGGCGACTGGCCCGAGGCGCTCGACGAGGCGATGGACGAGGTGCTGGCCAAGCCTGCGTGGCGACCGGCGGGTGAGGCGACACAACTGGTCTTCGTCGTCGGCGACGCCGGAGGGCACCCCGAGCGCCAGGTAGCGCGGCCCTACACCGAGTCGATGAAGGACGCTGCGGCGAGGGGGATCAAGATCATCCCGATCGCAACCTCGTCGACCGACGACCAGGCCGAGGTCGCCTTTCGCCAGATGGCGCAGTTCACCGGCGGCCGATTCCTGTTCCTCGCCTACGGTGCCGGCGGCGCGGCGACGGGTTCGTCGACCGACATCGGGCCGACGGACTACGAGGAGTTGAGCCTCGATGACCTCGTCGTTCGACTGGTCGCAGACGAACTCGCCGCCCGAACCGGCACCGAGGTGACGCCGCCGACGGTGGCGACGACGACAACTCAGCCGGCGGGCCAGTAGGTTCAGCCGGACTACGGTGGCGGCGTGACCCTCTTGTCGGAACGCCTCGGGTACTCCGCCGACGACCGAGTGCTGATCGTCAACTGCGACGACCTCGGAATGAGCCACGCCGCGAACGAAGGCTGCTTCTCAGCGCTACGTCACGGCGTCGCCACGAGCGCCACGCTGATGGTGCCGTGCCCGTGGTCGCGCGCAGCGGTCGCCGAGGCTGATGGCGAGGACATCGGGGTCCACCTCACCCTCAACTCCGAGTACGACCGCTACCGGTGGGGCCCGATCACCCATGCTCCGTCGCTCCTCGACGGCGACGGCGGGTTCCCTCGAACGGTCACCGATTCGTGGGATCACGCCGACCTCGACGAGGTGCGCCGGGAGTGCCGTGCGCAGATCGAGCGAGCGGTGTTGTGGGGCCTCGACGTCACCCATCTCGACAGTCATATGGGGACGTTGCAGCTCCGCCCCGAGTTCTTCGACGTCTACGTCGATCTGGCCCTCGAGTTCAGCTTGCCGGTGCGGATGGCCGGAGCATCGGCGGAGCATTCGGCAGGGTTTCCGTTCCGCTCGCTCGCAGCGGACGAGGGCGTTCTGTTTCCGGATTCGTTCGTGTACGTCGGCGGGGTCGGCTCCCGCGACGCGATCGAGCGGGTGGCGGGTTCGCTGCGACCTGGAGTCACCGAGGTGTACGTTCACCCAGCGATCGACACTCCCGAACTCCGTGCCATTGGTCAGGGGTGGTCCGCCCGCGTCGACGACCTTGCGTTGGTCGCCGGCGACAGTCCGTTGGCCGCGACCATCGACGAGCACGGCATCGTTCTGATCGGTTGGCGGGAGATCCGCGAGCTGATGCGCTCCGAGACAGGCGACTGAGACCTCGCCGATCAGCCGGGTTCGACGGGGCACGCTGTCCACAGCCCCCGACCAGCGGCTCTCGCCTCACGCTCGGCGGCGCGGAACTGCTCGGCGTGGGCAACGTTCGGCGCGATGGACAGGACGTTGGCGTAGCCGTCGATGAGCATGCGCTCGTTGAGGAACACCCCGTCGGATGCTCGATAGACGTACGCCAGCGTGCGTCCGTAGCGGTCCTCCTGCTCGGCGTCGCGTTCGAGGCGGACGTCGGTGCCCGGCGGCGCGAGCTCGGCGAGATGGCGCGAGGCCTCCTTGCCAAAGCACTCCACCGGACGTCTCGGGTCGACGCTCTCGGGCGTGTCGAAGCCGATCATGCGGACGCGGAGCTCCCGGCCGCCGGTGTCGACCACGATGGTGTCGCCGTCGACGACCTTCGTGACCCGAGCGTTCGCATCGATTGCGTTACCGGCTCGGGGTTCGAACCCGTCGTCGCCGAACGTGCACGCCACGCACAGCAGCAAGGCCGCGAGCGCTACCGCGGCGAGCAGGAGCCCCCGACGCCGCTTCTGTTGTACAAAGCGCGCGCCCAGCCGCGCGCTTTGTACAACAGAACCGGTTGGGGGGCGGTGGCCGGCCGGGCGGCGGCGGTCAGACGCGCTGCAGGATCGTGCCGGTGCCGAGGCCTCCGCCACAGCACATGGTGACGAGGGCGTTGGTGCCATCGGTCCGTTCGAGTTCGTTGAGTGCTTTGGTGATGAGGAAGGCCCCGGTGGCCCCGAGCGGGTGGCCGAGCGCGATCGCTCCACCGTTTGGATTGGTGGTGTCGGGATCGCCCCCGATCTCCTTCAGCCACGCGAGCGCGACCGACGCGAACGCCTCGTTGATCTCCGTCACGTCGATATCGGAGATCGTGAGGCCGGTGCGAGCGAACATGTGACGTGTCACGTCGATCGGGCCGGTGAGCATCATGATCGGGTCGACCCCGACCATCGCCGTGTCGAGCACCTTCGCCCGCGGCGTGAGCCCAAGCGCGGCAGCCTTCTCGGTGCTCATCATGAGGACGGCGGCCGCTCCGTCGGAGATCTGGCTGGCGGTTCCGGCGGTGTGAACGCCGTCGTCGCCGACGACCGGCTTGAGCGAGGCCAGCTTCTCCAGTGACGTCTCCCGGATGCCCTCGTCTCTCTCGACGCGGTGGGTGGAGCCGGTGGGCTTGCCGTCCTCGTCGACATCAGGTGCGTCGACGGCTACGACCTGGCTGTCGAAGCGCCCTTCGGCCCACGCGCGGGCACCCCGTTCCTGGGATTGAAGGCCGAACGCGTCGCAATCGTCGCGGGAAATCCCCCACTTGGAGGCGATCATCTCGGCGCCCTCGAACTGGGACGCGAACCGGTAGCGCTGGAAGTACGACTTGGGTATCGGTACGCCGAGGCCGAGCTTCTTCGAGGAGTTGGAGCCGATCGGTACACGGCTCATCGCCTCGACGCCGCACGCCACCGCAACGTCGACCACGCCTGCACCGATCAGGGCGGTCGCGAGGTTGGTGGCCTGCTGGGATGAGCCGCACTGCGTGTCGACGGTGGTCGCAGCGACCTGTTGGGGAAGGCCGGCGGTCAGCCAGGCCGTGCGGGCGACGTCGAAGGATTGCTCGCCGACCTGCGACACGCAGCCGCCGACGACCTGGCCGACTTCGGCGGGATCAACGTCGGACCGCACCATGACTTCGCTCAGGACGGTCGACAGGAGGTCGGCGGGATGCACCGTGGCAAGCCCACCGTTGCGACGACCGATGGGCGTGCGGACAGCTTCGATGATGACGACGTCGGACATGTGCTCGACGGTAGTGCGGGTGGATGCGAGCTCGGAGGGTCAGGCGGCGGTGGGGTGCTGCTGGCTGGGATCGCCCAGCGGAACGTCGGGTTCGGCCGGAACGAACCGCGGCACGGCACGCAGTGCGGCGCGGGCCTCGGCGATCCCTCGGCGGCCGATTGCTCGGGTGGCCTCGGGGAGCTTCCATGTCGGAGCGTCGGTGTCGATGAGGATGAGCTGAGCGGTCATGAGTCCAGTGTGACGGCGACCACTGACACTCAACCTGCGAGCGTTCGATTGGTGGCGCATCGACCCGGAACCCATGGTGGGGTCAGCACCCCGGGGACAGGACGGGTACCCCACTTGCTGCGGCCGGCGCCAGCATGTCTGATGGGCCCATGTTCTCCGGAGTTGCGCAGTCCACCCGCTCGCGCGCATTGCCCCGTGCAGCGCGCGCTCGTGGAGAAGCAGCGCCTGCTCTCGCCGTCGCTCGCAGCGAGATGACCAGCCGGCGCGGCTCGCTCGCCTTTCTGTCTGCGGTTGTCGCGCTCGTCGCAGGTGTGCTCGGTGCGGGACTGGCAGGGGCGTGGCGAACGGCGACGGTGGTCAACCGTTTCGTCGAGGCGACCAACACCAGCCAGCTCGAGGTCCTGGCGCTGTCGCCAGCGCTGGCCGCCGATCCTGCGGCGGGCGTCGAGCTCGCCGACGCGCTGGCGGAGGTTCCGGGTGTCGAATACGCCGGAGTCGCGGTGGGTTTCGCCCTCGATATCGACGGCGACTACTTCATGGTCTACAGCAGCCTCGACGACTCGAGCTTCACGAACTTCGACCGTCCGCTTCTCCGCAGCGGCCGGCTTCCCGCTGGTCCCGACGAGATCGCCGTCAACCGGTTCGCCGCGGAGACGCTCGGGCTCGGTCCAGGCGACCGGGTATCGGGCCCTACGTTGCGGACCGAGGACATGGACGAGGTGTTCACCGGAGTCGGGTTCCCAGGGTTCGTCGGCGACGTTCTCGATCTCGAGGTGGTGGGCGTCGTCGAACGGGGGATCGACCTCTCAGGACGGTCCGGGTCAAGCGGCCCGTCGGCGCTGGCTTCACCGGCGTTCGCCCAGACCTACGGCGACAGCGTCGGCTCCTATGTGACCGAGGTGAGGCTCCGGACCGAGGACACGTCTGCTGCCCAGGTCGGCCGGGTGACCGCTGCGGCGGCGGAGATCGTCGGGGAGTTCGAGGTGGGTGTCGAGACCACGGAGGAATCGTGGAGCGGTGCGGCCCGTGACGCGAGCCGAGCAATGGGCCTAGCCGTTGGTGCGTTCGCATCGATCTCGGCGCTCGCCGGCCTGTTCGTCGTTCTCCAGGCGGTCGGCCGCGAGGTCTCCGTCTCCGCCCGATCCAACCAGACCCTCCGATCGATCGGCATGACGCGCCGAGGTCGCGTTCTCGCAGCGGTCACGCCGGTGTTCGTCGCGGCGACCATCGGTGTGGCGCTCGGCATCCTCGGCGCCGTCGGGGTATCTGGGTTGTTCCCCATCGGCGATTCGCGGTTTGCGGAGGTCTCGCCGGGACTTCGCTTCGATCCCTGGCTGCTGGTCGCGGGCCTCGCGGTGCTGGCTGTCGCCGGCGGTTGGGCAGCGCGCACCGCGTGGGTGGTCACCCGACCGGCTCTGAGCGTTCCGCCGGAGGTCCGCCGCAGGCTGGTCGACCGGATCACCGGCCTGGGAGTGTCGCCACCGGTGGCGATCGGGGTTCGAATGGCGGTGGTGCCGGGAACCGGCACCCGGAGCCTCCCGGTCCGCTCAGCGCTGGTCGGAGCGGCGGTCGCGGTCATCGCCGTCACGTCGGTGCTTGTCATTACCCGGACCGCCGACGCCGTTGCGTCAGATCCCGCTCGTTTCGGCTGGGTGTGGTCGACCCTTCCCGACGACCTCTCCGACGACACCGAGGCGACCGCCCAGCGCGCCGCGGAGGTCGAGGGTGTCGAGTCGATCGCGGGACTCGCGTTCGCCACGGTCTCGATCGGCGGCGACTCTGTTCCGGCGGCGTCGCTCGAGCCGGTGCACGGTTGGATGGCGTTCGAGCAGGTGCGTGGCCGTCAGCCAGTCGGCCCCTCCGAGGTCGCTCTCGCTCCCGGACTTGCTGATGAGCTGGGGGTCGACATCGGCGACTCGATCGAGCTCGACAGTCGTTCGGGCGGGCCGACACGTGTCGCCGTCGTCGGGATCGTCGTCGCTCCGCCGATCGACGACATCAGACGAGACATCGTGGTGTCACCGGAGGGGATGGAGGCGTTCGCTCAGAGCGAACCGGGGGTGTACGTCGCGATCGGCTACGCGGACGATGCGGATGTCGCGGCGGTGGAGAAGAACCTCGAAGCGCTCGGGTACCGGTTCACCGAGTCGGCTCGCCCGACGCCACCGAGCGAGGTGGAGCAGTTCCGTGTCCTCAGGTCGATGCTGGTTACGTTGCTCGCGTTCCTCGCCATCCTCGGGGCGACCGGCCTTCTTCACTTTCTTTTCGCCACGACCCGCCGCCGCGGTCGCGACCTGGCGGTGCTCCGCGCCCTCGGCTTCGAACGACGGTGGGTGCGGCGGACCATCACGTGCCAAGCGGCGACCACGGCGGTCATCGGGCTGCTGATCGGACTGCCCCTGGGCATCGTGGCCGGCAGGATGGTGTGGAGAGTGACCGTCTCGTCCCTCGGCATCATCGACGCGCCCTCCACGCCGTGGGTTCAGCTCGTTGTCGTGTGCGTTGCGGCAGTGGCGGGGGCTGTCGTGGTCTCGTGGTGGCCGGCGACGATCGCTGCCCGTCGCGAGGCGCAGGACCAGTTGCGCGCCGAGTAGCGACCCAGCGGCCGGAGGCGTCATGGCGCGGCGCCGGCCTGACCCTATGCTCAGCGGATGGCTGTGCCGCGGTCCGAGCGCATTCACGAAGCACGCTTCGGCCGGTCCGGCGTCCAGCGGTTCGACCGCGCCGCAGCCGAGCGGATCCTGCAGCGAGCGATCGACCTGGAGGATGCTGCCGACCCTTCGGAGGCGTTCGCCGGTATCACCGAGGACACCCTGGCGGAGGCAGCGAGCGAACTGGGCGTGCCGGTCGAGGCGGTGCAACAGGCCGCTGCCGAGGAACGTCTCGGCGTGCTCGTCGATGCCGGCCGTCGCCTCGACCGCCACGTGGGGCCAGGCGCGATCACGGCGCTGCGCATCGTGAGCGGCGATCGTGCCGATCTGCTCGCACGAACCGATGCCTGGCTGCGCCACGGTGGGTTCCGGCGCCGCCGATTCGCCGAGGGTGCGGCCGAGTACGCCCGTCGCAACGACATCGTGGCGGTCGCCCAGCGGACTGTGCGGTCGATCGGTGGCCACGAGGTGCTGAGGTCGATCACCCACCTGAAGGTGACCGCCGAAGCGGTCGGGCGGGGGTCGACGGTGCTCGCACTCGTCGTCGACCTCGAAGGTCAACGAACGGCGACCGTCGCCGGTGGATCCGCGGTCGCCGGTGGTGGTGCGGCGGCCTCAGCCGTCGCGAGCTTCGCGGCGAGCAGCCCGTGGTGGTGGGCCGGCGTCCCGGCATCGGTGGCAGCGGGCTACGGCGTACTTCGAGCGCGAGCCTTTTCACTTCGCGACGTTGAGACCGAACTCCAGGGCGCCCTCGACCGGATCACTCACGGCTTCCGCCGATAGGAGCGGCCGCTGGGTCAGATCAGATCGGCGAGCCGGTCGCCACCAACGGCCATGGGCGCTCGCGTTCGACGATCGCGGCGAGGTCCAACAGGAGTTGATCCTCGTGGTGCCGGCCGATGATCTGCATCCCGACCGGCAGACCATCGAGTTGTTCGATCGGAACCGACGCCGCGGGGTTGCCGACGATGTTCATGGGGATCGTCAGCGCCCCGTTGTTCTCCGGTCCGACCTGGCGATCGCCGACCATCTGGTTGAGGGTGACGTCCGCTGCGTAGGCCACGTCGGGGTTGGTCGCGCAGATGACGAAGTCGACCTTGTCGAACACCTCGGCCATCCGCTCGTTGGCTTCGGTACGAGCGGCCTCGACGTTGGCCATCATGTCCAGGTTGAACTGCTCGGTCGCGAGGTGGAGCCCGAACGCGATCTCCAGCGTCAGGTCGTCTTTGCGTTCGGGGTAGGCGTCGCCGAGTTGGCGCCGAAGCTGGCACAGATTGGCGAGCGCCCACTCGAAGCCGAGCCCGGGCAGCGTCACCGGCACGTCGACCAGTTCCAGCCCGGCGTCCTTCGCCAGCGCCTCGCCAGCAGCGCGAACACGCTTCTCGACCTCGGGGCGAAGGACGGCGATACCGAGGTTGGGGGCGATGACGGCCTTGCGGCCGCGAACACCGTGGGTGCCGAGGTCCCGTTCCCACCCCTCGATCTTGGGAAGGCTGTACGGGTCACGCATGTCGTAGCCGGCGGTCACGTCGTACCAGCGGCACACGTCGCGAACAGAACGGGCCATCGGGCCGGTCACCACCGTCAGCGGGTGAATCTCGGTGCGGGGGCCCCGGGGGATTCGCCCGGCCGTGCCCTTCATCCCGACGAGCCCGTTGAAGCCCCCGGGGATGCGGATCGACCCGCCACCGTCGCCGCCGGTCGCGATGGTGACGAGGCCGCCGGCGACCGCCGCAGCCGACCCACCCGACGACCCGCCGGCAGTCCGCCCGATGCGCCACGGGTTGTGGGTGACGCCATAGAGCTTGTTCACGCTGACGTTGAGCCCGCCGAACTCACTGGCGTTGCACTGTCCGAACGGGATCATCCCGCCGTCGACGAGGCGTTCGACGTGCAACGCGGTGAACCCGGCGACGGCACCTTGCAGCGCTGCCGAGCACCGGTCGTGTGGCCAGCCCTTGACCGGTGTGAGGGCCTTGACACCGAGTGGGACGCCACCGAAGGGGAGTGACACGTCGGCTGTCCTGGCGGCCTCGATCGCCGGCTCGGGGTCGAGTGACGTGAACGCGTTGAGCTCGCTTCGTTCGATCGCTGCGAGAGACGCCTCGAGTTCCTCGACGGGGGAGCGTCCGCCCTTCCGGAACTCCTCGACCAGTGAGACAGTGTCGCCCATCCAGGGAGTGTCAGCCATGGCCGGGCATCGTAGGCGGCGACGGGGGACCTCTAGATTGACGGGGATGGACGCGATCGAGTTTCTGGGCCTGGAGCCCACCCACAACCCCCACCGTTTCGTGCTCCCCGTGGTTCCTGGCCTGGCGACCGCCGGTCGGTTCCTCTTCGGCGGGTGCGCGCTGGGCGCCGCGATCGCGGCGATGGAACAGGTGACCAGCCGCCCGGTGATCTGGGCGACGGGGCAGTACCTCTCCTACGCGATGGTGGGCGAGACGATGGACGTCGACGTGACGATCGCGACCGCCGGCCACTTCACCACGCAGGCTCGGGCCGTATGCCACGTCGCCGACCGGGAGATCGTGACGGTGAGCGCGGCGCTCGGCTCACGGCCCCTCGAGGTGAGCGGACAGTGGGACGTGTTCCCGGACGTTCCGGGCCCTGAGGCGTGCCGCGACCGTGCGTCTCGGTGGGACGTGCGCGACACGATCATGGAGCGGATGGAGGTGCGCCTCGCGAAGGGGCGGCAGTGGGAGGATCTCGACAACACGCCGTCGGCGGACGGCACATCGGCGCTGTGGATCCGGATGGCCGACCTGGAGATGTCGCCCGCCGCGTTGGCGGTGTTGGGCGACTACGTGCCGTTCGGCATCGCCCAGGCGGTGGGGCGGTGGACGCGGGCGAACAGCCTCGACAACACGCTTCGGATCGTGGACCCACGGCGTGCGGACTGGGTGCTGCTCGACATCCGGGTGCACGGGGTCCTCGACGGGTTCGGCCACGGGCTGGTCCACCTGTGGTCCCAGGACGGAACGTTGCTCGCCACGGCCAGCCAGTCGGCGATCGTCCGCGAGGTCGACGAGTCCGGCGAATTACCGGTGAAGAAGGCCTGACGTGGTTGAGCCGGGGGAGGACCTGCGGTTGGGCCGCATCGTGATCCCGGCATCGGAGTTGGAGTGGCGGTTCTCTTCGTCGGGAGGGCCGGGCGGACAACACGCCAACACCTCGAACACCCGGGCCGAAGTGGCCTTCGACATCGCAGGATCGCCCTCGCTGTCGCCGACAATCCGTGAGCGGCTGGTGGCCAAGCTCGGTCAGGAGGTCGCCGTCACCTCCTCGGAGCACCGGTCGCAGTACCAGAACCGGCGCGCGGCGTTGCAGCGCCTGGAGGCGGTGCTGCGCTCGGCGCTGGTCGTGCCCCGCAAACGGGTAGCCACCCGTCCGACGCTCGGCTCCCAGGAGCGGCGCCTCGACGACAAGCGCCAGCAGTCCGACCGAAAGGCGGCACGTCGACGTCCCGTCCGCGGCGACGACTGAAGACCTGGCGCTTGACGCCCACCCGCGCTGGTTTTCGTTCGAGAACCTTCCGACTGTCGGAAGGTTTTCGAACGAAAACCTCATCGTCGTCGGGTCTGGGCCGATTGAACCACGGTGAGATCGCGACTCCGACCCTCGTTCGACCGTGTTCATATCGCCTGGAGGCGCCGCCCGACCGTCGTCGGCGCCGTAGCTGCGGTGCTCGTGCTCGGAGGCACCCTGGCGAGCGTCGCCGGGGCGCCACCTGCGGCAGCGGCACCACCGGTGGCCTCTGCGGACCTGAGCATCGCTCAACAGAACCCGCTGATCGGCGAGACGCTCACCTTCGCCGTGAGCCTCGACAACACCGACACCACCGCGACCGGGTACATGCCATACGTCGACCTGTTGTTGCCGATCGCCGGCGGTGACGGGAACGACGGCATCTCGTTCACGAATGCCACCTATCTCGGCACCGCGGTGACCACGCCGCTCGTGCAGACCTGCACAGGCGCGCCGGTCACGCATCCCCTCACGTCGCTCTCGACCGCGTGCCCGGTCGGTACCCAGCTCGTCGTGCTACAGCTCCCGTTCGGCAGCTTCACTCCGTCCCAACCGGCGGCGACCGTCCAGGTGAACGCTGCGGTGTCGCAGTTGGCAGACGTCGGGCTCGCGTTGTCGATCAGCGCGACCGGCGGCTTCGCGTTCGGCGACTCGCCCACTGGCTCGACACCGATCGTCGGGTCGACCGACTCGTCCAACGTCGTCCCTCAGGTCGTGACGTTCCGTAAGCGCTACGTCGGGCCCGAGAACGAGACAGCGACCGGCGCGAACTTCCCTCGTCAGCACGTGCTCGAGGTCGACGTCGCCAACGGCGTGACGTTGACGACGCTCGACGTGACCGACGAGCTTCCGTCGACGATCCAGTACACCGGGTCGACCTCCGCTCCGAGCTCGAGCGATCAATCGGTTCCCGGGCCGTCGTCGCCCGGGGGGATTCTGACCAAGCGCTTCTCGAACCTTGTCGGCACCGCGGGCTCGGTCGACGCATCGGTATCGGTCGACTGGTTCGTGCCGGAGTTTGATGCGCTCGGGACCCGGGTGCTCGATGCGTCCACCGGTGACGATCGGGTACTTCGGAACGACGGCCGGGCGTCCGGCATCGCCGATCCCATCGACCCCCGGGACTCCGATCTTCCTTTCACCCTCGACGCCGATGCGCTCGCGGGCGACTACCCCGACGATCACGAGGTCACGGCGAAGTCCATCGCCACGCAGAAGTCGGTCGTCGTGGTGAACGACACGGGTGCGACCGGCCCGACCCCGGGCGACCTCCTCGAGTACACCGTCGCGTTTCAGGTGTCGGACTACTTCACCTTCGGCGACGTCGTCGTCACCGACATCCTCGGGGATGGTCAGACGTGGGACGCGGCATACCAACCCGTCTTCGCCGTCAACGAAGGGGGGTCCTCCACCGGAGGAACGTTCGGACTCACCGACTACTCGCTGGACACCACCGAGCGCGGACCCTGTGGATCCGGCGCATCACGAATCACCTTCAACCTGTCCACCGCGCTCGTCGCTCACAGTCTTGACGGGGTACTGACCGGGGGCGGGGGAACAGCCCATCCGACGACGGGGTCGGTGACCTTCCGCTCGACCATCGATGACGAGTACGCCTGTCTCGCCGGCGACGCCAGCATCGATCTGATGGACCGCGTGACGAACAACGTGACCATCGACGGTGAGGTGTACGACCACGCAACGCAGCTTCCGCAGGCCAGCCCCCAGCGTGAGGCCGACACCTCTGGTACCTCGCTCACCATTCAGGCGCCAGCCCTCGCCAAGTCGATCTACGCACGCAACGGGGTCGTCGGCGGTGCGACCGGATCTCCCGCGCAATACGTCTCCGGCGACACGATCACCTACCGGCTTCGCTACGTGTTGCCATCCAGCGACATCGAGGACTTCGCGCTCGTCGATTACGCGCCGCTTCCGATCCTCGGAATCGGCGCGTTCTCCACCACGTCACCGACCACCACCTGCGCGGTGCCGGCTGTCAACACCTCCTGCTACGGGCCGGCGGATACGTTCCACACTCTTTCGGGAGCTCCCGACCCCGTGGTGACAAGGGACACCACCGGCAACTCGATCCGCTTCGACTACGGCGACTACGACAGCTCTGCCAACGCGGTAAGCGAGGTCGACGTGCTGTTCACCCTCCCGATCAGCAATGACCCCTTCCGCGACGGGCTGCTGTTCACGAACCAGGCGCGGGCGCTGTTCGAGAACAGCTTCACCGAAGCGTTCGCCCAGGATGCGATCATCCCGATGGACCTGACACAGCCGCAGCTCCGGATCCGCAAGGGCGTGGCCTCCACCGATAGCCCGAGCGCAGCTCTCAGTGGCACCGTCTCGCCGGGCGGGATCACCTGGGGAGCTCCAGGTGCCGGTGCACCCGGCTGGTCCGGTGGAACCATCACGTCGACGAACCTGTCGGGTGCTCCCGACGCGAATGCGACGGGTCTGGACGCGGGCGCCCTGGTGCGCTTCGCGATCGTCGTGGAGAACACCGGTCGTGGCCTTGGCGGAGCGTTCGACGTAGCGCTCTCCGACGCGATGCCGGGTGGATTCGTGATTCCGTCGGGCGGCATCAACCTTCGGGTCGCCGACGGCACCGGAGCGGCGATGAGCAGCGCTTCGGGTGGGTACTTCACCGCTGGCGCCGGCACGCCTTCGAGCGGGCAGACCGGAACGATCACCCTCGACGATCCGGGCCCGACGGGGTCCCCTGGCGGATCGATCGATCCCGTGGATCCGACGAGCGGACGCAATCTGGCGGTGATCACCTATGAACTCGAGGTTGCGGCGACCGCCGAGGCCAATACGTCCTACACCAACACTGCGAGCATCACGAACTTCGCCGCGAGCGAGGGCGGTCCGGACTACACGCCGGTCACGCCGGCCGCCGACCTGACCAACACCGCCAGCGCGCGGGTGGCTCCGGTCACCGTCACGAAGTCCGTCCTGAGTACCGATCACGCTGAGTCGGTGACACCCAACGTCGTGGTCGGCGAGGCCGTCACCTACACGGTGACGCTTCGAATCCCCGAGGGCCGGACGGGCAACGCACAGCTCGTCGACACGCTCCCATCGGGCATGGCCGTGGTATCCGTCGACTCCATCACCGCGTCGGGCGGTGTCTCCACGTCTGTCGGCGGAGGGTTCCCCACCGTTCTGTCGAATGCTCAGTCGTCACTCGCTTCGCCCGGCCAGACCATCACGATCCCACTCGGCGACATCACCAACGCCAACCGCGACGACGCGACCCCCGAGTACGTCACCGTGACGCTCACTGCGGTCGTCCTCAATGTCGCCGGGAACCAGAACGCCACGTCCCTCGTCAACAGCGCGTCGCTGACATCGTCGGGCCACAGCTCGGCGGTTGTCGGGTCGACGCCCGTGACCGTACGTGAGCCCGTGCTGCAGGTCACCAAGACGGCGGCACCCAACCCGACCGATGCCGGCAACACGGTCACCTACACAGTCGTCGTCGCTCACACCGGCGCGTCGAGCGCAAACGCGTACGACGTCACGCTGTCCGATGTCGTGCCGGCAGCGATCGACTACGTGCCGGGCACCTTCACCCAGACTGCCGGAACGGCGGTCGCCGACACGGTCAGCGACTCGGCGGCGCCGACGTTGAGCGCGACCTGGACCGCGATTCCGCTCGGCGCCAGCGCAACGTTCACCTACCAGGCGACCGTGCCGACGAACATCGCCGTCCCGTTCTCGATCGCCAACACGGCAACCAGCACCTGGACGTCGATGCCCGGCTCGTCGGCCCAGTCGACCCCGTACAACACGAATGACGGGGAGCGGACAGGTGCTGGGGGAATCAACGACCACACCTCGTCGTCGACGGCCACCCTCGCCAACGCCAACCCCACCATCACCAAGTCGCTTTTAGCGACGAGCGAGGTATCGACGAGTGGTACGAACGTCACCATCGGCGAGATGGCCACATGGGATCTGCGTGTCACCGTTCCCGAGGGCACCCCGTCGTCGGTCACCGTGACCGACCTGTTGCCGGCCGGAATGCAGTACGAGGCGGGCTCGGTCGAGGTGTTCACGACCGCGGCCGCTGCTGCTGCGGCGACACCAGCAGCCAATCTCACGGTCGACCTGAACGGAACGCTCGGAGCCCAGACGATCACGGGAGGTGCCTCCAACGGCGACGATGTCGTCGTCACGTTCGGGGCATCGACGATCGCCGGTGACAACGTCACGACCAACAACTCGTTCGTCGTCCGTCTGCGGGCTCGTGTGCTCGATGTCGCCGGCAACGTTGGGCTCCCGGGTAACCAAACCGTGCTGTCGAACGACTCGTCGGTCCGCGTTGCCTCCGGGACGACCGTCAACTCCGGGGCGAACGCCGTCACCGTTGTCGAACCGCGGTTGCAGGTGACCAAGACCCTGAACCCGAGCTCGGCGATCCGCGGCGAGAACGTAACGATGACGGTCACCGTCCAGAACACCGGGCTCTCGACCGCCTTCGACGTGATCGCTGCCGACACCCTTCCCGCCGGCATGGTGGCATCCACCGCCGTCGAGGTCGCTACCCAGGCCGGGTTCACCTACGCCCGGAGCGGTGCCGACATCACCTGGACCGGAGGCGACATCGCCGTCGGGGCCACGGCGTCCTTCCAGGTGAGCGTCGACCTCTCATCGTCGTTGACCGCCGGGCAGGTCGTCACCAACACCGCGGTCGCCAGTCAGAACACAACGTTGCCGGGTACGGCGCCGGGTGAGCGTGACGAGCCCGACCAGCAGGGTCAGGGCAGCGTGAACGTCGTCGCTCCCGACCTGCAACTCACCAAGTCCGACGGCACGACGACGGCGGCACCCGGTGATACCCGGACCTACACCCTTGGGGTCACCAACGTGGGAGGCGCCCCCGCCACTGGCGTGGTCATCACCGACACGCTCCCCCCAGCGACAACGTTCGTGTCGATCGGCGGAGCGGGCTGCACGCTGAACGCGGGTCTGTCCACGGCGACGGTCAAGGTGATCGACGTGGCGGGCACGATCTCCGCCGGAGGTGGCACCGCGTCCTGCACGGTCACCGTCACCATGGACAACCCGGCACCGGCCGGGACCACCAACTACACGAACACCGCAACCGTTGCCGACGACGGGACCCGCGGTCCCGATCCGACCCCTGCGAACAACACGGCGACCGACGTCGACACGATCGCCGGGCGATCTGCCGACCTCGTGGTCACGAAGACCGACGGAGTGACCTCGGTCAACGCCGGTGCGACCACCACCTACACCGTCACGGTCACGAACCAGGGCAACATCGGCGTTACCGGAGTGCTGCTCACCGACACCCTCCCCTCGAACGTCACCTACGTCGGATGCTCCAACGCGAGCGGCGCCGTGTCGGTCGCCTGCGCCCACTCCGCGGGCGTCGTGACCACCACCTTGAGCTCGCTCGCCGGGGGAGCGTCGGCCCAGATGACCGTCACCGTGTCCGTGCCGAACCCGGTGCCAGCCGGTGTCGCGTCGATCACGAACACGGTGACCGTCTCCGACGACGGTGCCAACGGAACCGACCCGACCCCTGGTGATCGCACCGCGACCGACGTCGACACCGTGGTCGCCGCCCCCGACCTGTCGATCGTCAAGACCTCCGACGTGGGTACGGTCGCCCCCGGAGGAACGGTCGGTTACACCTTGACGGTACGCAACAACGGCGATCAGCACGCCACGGGTGCGCGGGTCACCGACACGGTGCCACAGGGAATGGTCGTGAACTGTGGGTCGGTTTCACCCGCTGCGACGACCTGCAACTCGGGAACGGGCGCGCTCACCTGGGGCCCGCCGATCACCGCATCAGGGGTCACCGGTGATCCGTTCGCTGCAGGCGCCACGCTCGTCATCACCTACTCGGTGACGGTGACGAGCCCGGTCGCCGCCGGACGACACAGCTTCACCAACACTTCGGCGACAGTGGATGACGTCACCAACGGTGCGGATCCGACCCCCGGGGACAACAGTTCGACACGGGTCGTCACCCTCGTCGGCTATGCCCCCGACCTGTCGGTGACCAAGTCGGACGGCGTCTCGACCACGACGCCGGGATCGAACCTGACCTACAGCGTCGTGGTGACGAACTCGGGCAACATCGGGGCGTCGGGTGTCGTCGTATCCGACACGATTCCGGCGGGCACGACCTTCGTGAGCTGCCCGCCGACCCCGGTCGCCTGCTCGCACAGCGCCGGAACCGTCACGTGGAATGTGGGGACGCTCGCCGGAGGCGGGGCCACCACAACGCTCAACGTCACGGTGACGGTCACGAGCCCGGCGACCGCCGGCCGCTCGTCGCTGACGAACGCGGTGAGCGTTGCTGACGATGGAGCCAACGGCGCCGATCCGACGCCGGGCAACAACTCGGCCAGTGACGTCGACACGCTCGCCGCCGCCCCGGATCTGCGGGTGGTGAAGAACGACGGCGGGCAGGTGCGTGCACCCGGGGAACAGGTCACCTACACCCTCCTGGTCACCAACGTCGGCGACCAGGCCGCCACCGGCGTGACGCTCTCCGACACGCTGCCGACCGGCACGACCTTCGTTTCGGCGACCGCTGGTGGCACGGAGAGCCCGACCGGCACGGTCATGTGGGCCCTTGGCGGGCTGAACGGGGGCGGGGCATCGACGTCGGTGACCGTCACCGTGCTCCTCGCCGACCCGTCGCCAGCAGGCCAGCACAACGTGGTCAACACGGCATCGGTCACCGACGACGGGGCCAACGGGGCCGACCCGAATCCCGCTGACAACACCGACACCGACACCGACACGCTCGGGGCTCTGCCCGACATCGTCATCTCGAAGACCGATGGGCGATCATCGTTGACGCCCGGCGACACCACGACCTACGTGCTGACAATCAGCAACGTGGGGTCTCAGGACGCCACCGGTGTGGTCGTCACCGACGTGCTGCCTTCGCCGCTCGTGTTCGAATCCTGCAGCGCCTCGTGTGTGACGACTGGGCTGCCCACGATCACGTGGCCGGCCGTTGACCTCGCCTCCGGGGCGTCTGTCAGCCGCACGGTCACAGCCGGGATGCCGTCGTCGGTCGCGGCGGCCCTCACGTCGGTCACCAACACGGCGAGCGCAGTCGACGACGGCAGCAACGGGGCGGACCCCACACCCTCGAACAACTCCGCGACCGACGTCGACGTTGTCGATGCAGCTCCGGACCTGTCGATCATCAAGACCGACGGACGCACCCATCTGGAAGGTGGCGACTCCTCCACGTACACGATCACCGTCACGAACCGGGGGAACCAGGACGCCACCGGCGTCGCCGTAACCGATGTGCTGCCTCCGGGCGTCACGTTCGGATCGTGTTCCGACGCCTGCGACTCCAGCGGGGCCCCGACCATCTCGTGGCCGGCGGTCGGGCTGGTCAGGCTGCCCAGTCGCACCCAGGCCGACACGGCATAGGTCACGCCTGCCGTCACCGCCACGGCGCGGAATCTGCCGATGCGCCCTGCGGCCACCGTCGCCGGCGTC
>JAIBBP010000185.1 GCA_019694615.1 Microthrixaceae bacterium
GAGCAGCCCAGACCGGGACTGCCGGGAGCCAGGAGAATCCGACTGATGAAGTACATGCTGATCATGCGAGCGAACGACGAGGCATTCGAGGCGTTCGCCGACTACGACTTCGAGCAGATGCTTGAGACGATGGGGCGATTCAACGAGGAGATGATCGATGCCGGTGTCCTCGTTGCAGCGGAGGGCCTCGACCAGGACGTGAACGACACCGTCGTCGTCGACTACTCCCAGACCCCGCCCGTCGTCACCGACGGGCCCTACGGTGAGACCAAGGAACTGTTCGGCGGGTTCTGGATTCTCGATGTCGCGTCGAAGGAGGAAGCGGTCGAGTGGGCGAAACGGGCGCCAATGGCCGGCCCCGGCATGAAGTCGGAGATCCGTCGGGTGGCGAGCATCGACGAGTTCCCCCAGGACAACGTGTGGGTCCAGAAGGAGCGGGCATGGCGGGAGGCGACCGGCCAGCTGTGAGGACTGCTCGTGACGAGGTCGCCGCTGTCTGGCGGATCGAGTCGGCCCGCATCGTCGGGTTGCTCGCCCGTCGGACCGGCGACCTCGCGCTGGCCGAGGACGTCGCCCAGGAGGCGTTCGCTCAGGCGCTGGTTTCCTGGCCACGCGACGGGATCCCCGAGGATCCGGCCGCGTGGCTCGTCGCCGTTGCCAAACGACGGGCCATCGACGCCTTCCGTCGCCGGTCGGCACTCGATGACCGCTATGCGACGATGAGTCACGGCCTGGCCGACGGCGAGACGCTCACCGGTCGCGTCGCATCGAGGCGTGTCGGCCAGGAGTCCGCGTCGGTAGAGGACGAAGGTGACCCGGAGCGAATCTCCGACGACCTGCTCGCGCTGATGTTCACCGCGTGCCACCCGGCGTTGTCTCCCGAGTCGAGGGTTGCGTTGACCCTTCGGGTGGTGGGCGGGCTCACGAGCGACGAGATCGCCCGGGCGTTCCTGATCCCGACTGCGACGGCTCAGGCGCGCATCACCCGGGCCAAGAAGACCCTTTCGTCCGCAGGCGTACCGTTCGCCGTGCCCTCGCCAGAGGAACGTTTCGAACGGCTCGGCGCGGTGCTCAGCACGATCTACGTGATCTTCACGGAGGGGTCGACGGCGACGTCGGGCGACCGGCTCATCCGCGAGGACCTCGCCCACGAAGCGACCCGGTTCGCCAGGATGCTGTCGCGGCTGATGCCCGAGGAGCCGGAGTCCCACGGGCTTCTTGCGCTGCTCGAGCTCACCGCTGCGAGGTTCCCGGCGAGAACCGGCCCCGACCACGAGCCGGTGCTCCTCGCGGACCAGGACCGTCGCCGCTGGGATCGCAGCGCGATCCGGCGTGGTCGAGCAGCGCTGGCCACGGCGCGCCGCGTAGGCGCCGGCCTCGGCGCCTACGGGCTGCAGGCGTCGATCGCCGAATGCCATGCCGTCGCCAGGTCGGTTGAGGAGACGGATTGGGAGCGGATCGTGGTGATCTACGACGCGCTCACCCGACTCGCTCCGTCACCCATCGCCGATCTCAATCGGGCGGTCGCCGTCTCGATGGCTGACGGTCCCGCGGCGGCGCTGCTTCTCGTGGACGCGCTTGCCGAGGACGAGCGGTTGGAGCGCACCCACCTGCTGCCCACCGTTCGCGGGGAACTGCTGAGCCGGCTCGGTCGGAACACCGAGGCCGGCGAGGAGTTCGCCAAGGCGTTGGGGTTGTGCTCGAACAGCGCCGAGCGCTCGGTGCTCGACCGAAAGATCGCCGGACTGGACTGAGGAAGCTCAACGACTCGGCGTGGAGATCGTGCACCCGCTGACCCGCGAGCCGTGGGGCGTGCGACGGTTCTTCGTCCGCGACCCCGCCGGCAACGTGCTCAACATCGTCCACCACCCGGCGTGATCGATGGTGTGTGATCGATGCAGCGGGCGTGTCAGATCCGAAGATCGCGCCAGCGCCATCGCGACGCGGGGAGCAGTAGTTCGGGGTCGCCGGTCCACAGCGTGGCGTCTGTCGCGACCGTGAGCGCAGCAGCGAATGCGTCGGCGAACGCCATCGGGTGATCGGCCTTGATGCGTGCTGCCTCCAGAACGAGTCGTTCGTCGGGAAGGCGGGCTTCGACGACATCTCTAAGGTCCCGAACCGTCTCCGTCGCCGCGTCCTCGCCGTGAAGACGTCGCAACACGCAGTGGACCTCGCCGAGGTTGATCCACGACATCAGAGGCCGTTCACTGTCGAGGAGTTGTTCGACCTCTTCGACCGCCGGGGAATGTCCTTCGAGAAAGCGGAGAATCGCCCATGAATCGAGGACGACGGTCAACGGGCCTGTTCCCGGGACATTTCCGAGGCGCGGTCAAGCTCGAGCTCGCGCGTGAGGGCTGACGTCGAGAACCGTCCACGGAGTGGCCGACGACGTTGGGCGGGGCGTACGGCCACGTGGTCGTCGTGGAGCCAGAAGTTGACCTCGTCGCCTGGTTCGATGCCGAGCAGATCGCGGAGATCCTTGGGGATGACAACCTGTCCCTTTGCCCCGACGCGGTGGGTCATACTGTGAAGTATAACTCGCCCGCATGCGAGAACCGCCCGCGGAGAGGCCGGCCGTCCTCGATCTTGTTCACCACTCCTGTTTGATCACGAAGTACGAGCCCCGAATGGTGCCCGCGAGCTTTGACTTCTGCCTCGCGAACTTGAACGTCGACTCCAGCTCCTCGGGGATGTCCATCCCGTCGGACAGCTTGAACCCGACCGCCCGCTTCTTGGGGTTGTCGAGGGGATACATCACGTTGATCGACAGGCCGCTTTCGTAGAACACGTAGTCGAACCTGATGTCCTCGACCTGGAACGAGCACGCCTCGAGAGGCGGCGACGCGATGGTGAGGTCGCGTTCAGCGGCGAGGATCCTCGTCACCCGGTCGAGCGTGTTCGTGGCCTTCGCCGCGGGTTCGGTGATGAACGTGTGGTCGTACTTGTTCTTGAAGTAGCGGGCCTCGTTGGCCCGAAGGCCGGCGAGGGCGTCGGCATGGGGGGAACTCTCCAAGCCCTCGGTGGAAACGTTGACGAAGTCGACGGTGTGGGACATGTGTGCTCCTAGTGGTTGGGCGGTCCCGCGAGCTGCTTTCCGAGAGCGTCGAGGTAGGACTTGTAGCCCCACTTCATGCCGAACGCCGCGAGCTTCGCCTTGGGCCCGATGTCGGTGATCGTGACGTGAAGCGTCACGAGCGTCCTCTCGCCCTCACTGGACAGGGTGAGGACGTTGGTGTGGGTGATCGTGGCGGAGTCCTCGTCGCCCTCGGTCCAGGACTTGGCGTCGTAGGACAAGCCCCGGAGTTCGTCGATGCGGGTGAACGTGCCGTCCATGGGCCACCTCGTGCCGGCGTACTTGCCCATCTCGTCGCTAGCGAGCGTGATGACGAAGATGCGTCCGCCCACACGGAGGTCCACCTCGCAGTCGGTCACGGTGGTCTTGTCGGGGTGCCACCACTCGCGTAGGCGGTCGGCCTCGGTCCACGCACTCCACACGGCCTCGATGGGAGCCGCGAACGAGCGCTCGAAATGGAGTTCCTTCTTCTTCAGGAGTTGCGTGATCACGACGCGCCTTCCTCGGTGTGGGTCGTTTGCAGGTAGTCGCCCAGGGAGTCGAGTCGGACCTCCCAGACGTGCTCGAAGGAGTCGATCCATCGGGCCATCTCCCCGAAGGGCTCGGCCAACAGGTGGTAGATGCGCTGGCGCGCCCGCGGCTCGGCCCGGACGATTCCCGATTCGGCGAGCACCTTGAGGTGTTTCGATGCCTGCGGTTGGCGGATCGCGAGGGTCTCGGCGATCTCGCCGACAGGGTGGGGGTTCGTCCGGAGCAGTTCGACGATCTGGAGCCGGCTCGGCTCGCTGAGGGCGTTGAAGACCGCTGCCTGCACGAGTTCAACGTACGGATCTCATATATTCCTGTCAAGGAATATATGAGATCCGCCAACGAGAGCTCGATCAGGTCGCCCGATACACGCCCCGCGGTGGTATCCCTCCCCACCACCGAAATGTGCTGCGAGGTGTGCGGTTCAGCGATTGCCTCGCGACACATTTCCTCGGTGGGGGAGGCCATGCGAAGCACCGTGACGGTCCGCTCGTGCTCATCGGTCCGGTACAGGATCCGGCAGCGCGGCCGTCGGACGGGATCGAAGAGAGCGTCAGGGTCGCTGAGTCCGATGGGGCGTTTCCATACGCCGAGGCGGTACCCCCGGGCTGGCCAGCAGGGTGCCCTCGGCAGGATTCGAACCTGCGCTCACGCCTCCGGAGGGCGATGCTCTATCCCCTGAGCTACGAGGGCGGGCGCAGGCAGGATAGCCGAGGCCCGAACCGCGCAGAACCCGTTTCGGGGCACCCGGGGTGCGTCGGTGAGATGCCGGGCTGATCGACCCGCCAATGAGGTGACGGCCGCAGGGGCGTGACCAATCGAGGGCAGCGCCACGAGCCGTACACTGGCGACGTGTCGAACGCCACCGTGCGACCGCTGCGAGCGCTGGTCGAGGCCCACAAGGACGAGATCAAGGCGGTCGTCTCGCGACACCACGGGCGATCCGTCGCGATCTTCGGTTTCGGTCGCTCGGGGAGACGAGCAGCTGGGCAGCGACATCGACTTTCTCGTAGAACTCGATCCTGACGCGCGACCGATCGAGATCCTCTCTATCGGCGTCGAACTTGAGGAAGCCTTGGGCGTCAAGGTCGACGTCGGCACGCCGACGGCGCTCCGGGAGCGACTGCGAGACGAGGTCCTCGCCGAGGCGTTGCCACTTTGAGTCGCCACGACGAAGTCCGATTGCAGGACGTCATGGACGCCGTCGACGCGATCCGGAGTCATCTGACCGAGGCGATCTCCGCGACGGCATGGTCGACGACCCTCGCGCACCGCTAGATGATTGGTTCCAAGGGATGCGCCGGCAAGGCCAGGTGGCAGTCCTCCCCCATGCGGGCAATCCGTGCTGGATGTGCGAGACGACGTTACGTCCGCACCACCATTCGCTGCCGTCTGTCGCTGGCCGGCGGGGGAAACCGTCGGTGCCACGGACGGACCGGCACGAGGTCCTCCACATCATGGCGCCGGACAACGCGCGTAAACCATGTGCAGGAACGGCCCTGAGAGGGCACGAATTGCACACGGTTCCGATACGGCGGGACCATGAGCACGGTGGACCCCTCGGAACTAGTCGTCTAGTTCGACACCGACCACGCCATCGTTCAAGACGTCGTCGACAACGACCTCGGGCCGTTGTTCGACGCTGTGCAATCGCTCGTCGCTCGGGCAGGTCCGAACGGCGGCGCGGCCTGAGCGGGCATTGACCGCCGGTCGCCTCAACCTGGCGGCAGTTGCTCGTGGGACCAAGACAGGGCGGTGTGTTATCTGAGCTACGAAGGCGGGCGCAGGCGGGATAGCCGAGGCCCGCACCGGGCAGAACCCGTTTCGGGACGCCTGCGGCTCGTCGGTACGATGCCGGGGTGATCGACCCGCCAACGCCAATCCGCGAGCAGCTCGCTGACGCCCTTCGGACCCAGCTGGCTTCCGCCGGCATCGACGTCGCCGGCGACATTCACCTCGAGCAGCCCCAGCGTCGCGAGCACGGCGACTGGTCGTCGAACGTGGCGATGGCCAACGCCAAGAAGGCGGGGCGCAACCCTCGCGATCTGGCCCAACAAATCGTCGACGGACTCAACGCCTCGCCTCCCGCGCACGTCGAGCGGGCCGAGATTGCGGGGCCCGGGTTCGTCAACTTCCACCTGCGTCCGACGTGGTTGCACGATGTCCTGCGCGACGTCGTGGCCGCCGGGGTCGACGACTACGCCCGCCTCGACGTGGGCCGCGGGCGCAAGGTGATGGTCGAGTTCGTGTCGGCCAACCCCACCGGCCCGTTGCACGCCGGCCACGCCCGCGGTGCCGTCTACGGCGACGCGCTGGCGCGTCTCTTGGAACGCACAGGCCACGACGTGAGCCGCGAGTTCTACATCAACGACCGCGGCGCCCAGATGCTGAAGATGGGTGCGTCGATGCTCGCCCGGGCGACCGGCACCGACGTGCCCGAGGGCGGCTACCAGGGCAACTACATCGCCGAGTGGGCGAAGGAGTTGCCCTCCGACGTCGTCGCGTCCGGCGACATCGCGGCCGCCACCGAGGTCGGCTACGCGTGCGCGCTCGCCGACCAGCGTGAGGTGCTCGGTGGAATGGACATCACGTTCGACGTGTGGTTCAGCGAGCGGTCCCTCATCGCCGACGGAGCGATCGACCGGACGCTGAACGACCTCCGCGAGCGTGGCGTCGTCGAGGACCGCGACGGCGCCGTCTGGCTGCG
>JAIBBP010000248.1 GCA_019694615.1 Microthrixaceae bacterium
GATGCCGATGGCCGAGTTACGCACCCGGCCCGTCTGCGTTCGAGACAACTCACCGCTGCTCGTCGACACCAGCGACGCCACCCCGTTGACGGCACCGTCGACGATGTTCTTGTCGAACCAGGTCATCACATCGAACAGCTTGCGACCAGGACCGCCGACGAACTTGGCGTAGGTCGAGTCGATGAACCAGCCCTTGGCAAGGACGTCGAGCTCGATCTTGGCCGGGTCGACCTTGCGCTGGAGGTAGACGGCCACGGCGAGACCGATGCCGATCAACCCGCTGAGCGTCGCCACAATCGCGAGGACCACGAGACCCGGCCCGTCCACGCCCAACTCGTGGGTGCCGATCACCGGCTCCAGCCACTGCTCGAGCAGCTTGGTGGAATGGGCGAACGGCAGGTTGAGCGCACCGCCGACGATCGCCAGGCCCGCCAACGCGACGAGCGGCAACGTCATGGTCCAGGGCGATTCCTTGGGCGTGTGATCTGGCGTGAGGTGGTGATGGTCCGCGTGCTCGTCGTGGGCGACCTCGTGCTCCTCACCCTCCGCGTGCTCGATGTGTGTCTCGGCCTCACGCCACTTCTCGGGACCGAAGAAGGTGAGGAACACCTGGCGGCTCATGTAGAAGGCCGTGAGCAAAGCGGTCACCAGGGCGACACCCCACAGGAGCTTGCCCGACAAGGTGCCCTGGCCCCAGGCCCCGGCCAGGATCTCGTCCTTGGACCAGAAACCGGAGAACGGCGGCACACCGGCGATCGCCAACCACCCGACGATGAACGTGATCGCCGTGACCGGCATGTACTTCCGCAGGTTGCCGTAACGCCGCATGTCCTGCTCGTGCGCCATGCCCAGGATCACCGAACCCGATCCGAGGAACATCAGCGCCTTGAAGAACGCGTGGGTCACCATGTGGAAGATCGCCGCGACGTTGTTGCCGGTGCCCACAGCGATGAACAGGAACCCGAGCTGGGAGACCGTCGAGTAGGCCAGGACCTTCTTGATGTCGGTCTGGCTGACGGCGATGGTCGCCGAAACCAGCGCCGTGATCGCACCAACCCACGCAATCAGGGTCATCGCCCACGGCGACGCCTCGTGCAGCACCGGCCCGAGGCGCACCAGCAGGTACACACCGGAGGTGACCATCGTCGCGGCGTGGATGAGCGCCGAAACCGGCGTTGGGCCGGCCATGGCGTCGGGCAACCACACGAACAACGGCAGCTGCGCCGACTTGCCGGTGGCCGCAACCAGGAACAGCACCACGAGCGCCGTCGCCGTGCCCGTCGCGATCACACCGGCGTGCGCCGCGCCGGTGATGTCGAGGTAGTTGATCGACCCGACGACGGTCCACATCAGGAACGTCGCCACCATGAAGCCCCAGTCACCGACACGGTTGGTGACGAACGCCTTCTTGCCCGCCGTCGCGTTGGCCGGATCGGTATGCCAGAAGGCGATCAGGAAATACGAGCAGGCACCGACGCCCTCCCAGCCGAGGAACGTGATGAGCAGGTTGTCGCCCAGCACCAGCATCAACATCGAGAACACGAAGAGGTTCAGATAGGTGAAGAACTTCGGGAACTTCTCGTCACCGTGCATGTAGCCGATCGAGTACAGGTGGATCAGCGCACCGACGCCGGTGACGAACAGGCACATGGTGACGCTGAGCGGATCGGCGAGGAACCCGAACGACACCTTGAAGTTGCCGGCGGGGATCCACTCGAACAGCGTCTGATGGAACGTGCGGGCCTCGGGGTCCTTCGACCACATGTCGACGAACACCGCGACCACCACGGCGAACGAACCGCCCACCGCGCTGGTAGCCAGCCAACCCGAAGCGGGTTCGCCCAGCTTCCGGCCACCGACCACGAGCGCCAGGAACCCGGCGAGCGGCAGCGCAGGGATGAGCCAGAGGAGATCAGTCATGTCCTCGTCATCCCTTCATCAACGACAGGTCGTCGGCGTCGGCACCCGGCCGCCGCCGCATGATGGCCACGATGATGCCGAGGCCGACCACGACCTCGGCTGCTGCGACGACGAGCACGAAGAACACCACCACCTGCCCACCGACGTCCTTCAACGCCGTCGAGAAGGCGACGAAGGTGAGGTTGACGGCGTTGAGCATCAGCTCGACGCACATGAACATCACCAGCGGGTTGCGGCGGATCAGCAGGCCGGCAGCGCCGATGCCGAACAGCACGGCGGCCACGACCAGATACCCGGTGTGGGAGATCACGACTCGACCTCCTGGGGCTCGGAGTCGGCAGTGCCCGACTCGACGGGGGGGAACTCGTCGAGGTCGATCGGGTCGCCGGAAGGCTTACGGCTCAACACCACCGCACCCACCACGGCGATGGTCAACAGCAACGACGTGAGCTCGAACGCGAACACGTACTTGGTGAACAGGGCCTCACCGATGTTGTTGAGATCCTTGGTGTTGTCGAGCACCCCGGTCACCGACGGCGCGCCGGTTGGCGCTCCACGGCCGGCACCGGCGAGCGCCGCGAACAGCAACATCACCGCGAAGCCGGCACCCAGCGCCGAACCGATCAGCAACGACGCGGTCTTGCGCTCCTTGGCGAGCGACTCAACCTTGTCAACGCCGAGGAGCATGATCACGAACAGGAACAGCACCACGATGGCGCCGGCGTAGACGATCACCTGGATCGCGGCCAGGAAGTAGGCGCCCTGCGCGACGTAGAGCACGGCGACGCCGAACAGCGTCGCGACGAGCGACAGGGCGTTGTGCACGGAGTTGCGGAATGCCACAACCCCGATGCCACCCATGATGACGATGAGCGATGCGAGACCGAACGTGAGGGCCTGCACCCAAGAGAGAGCAGCGAGCATCAGTGGTGCCCTCCCCCGTGGTCGTCATGATCGTCGTGGCCGTGACCGTGTGCGGCGGCGAGCGCCTCGGCCGCTTTTGCCTCAGCCTCGATCTGCTGCGCGGCATCCAACGGCTGGCCGCCCTCGGGGGACCGCACGCCGTAGCCCAACTCCGCGGACCACGCGACGATGCCCTCGAACTCCGCCGCGCCGCCCGGCGACGTCGCCCTCATCCAGGCGGACGTGTTGGCGTCGTCGCCGACACGCCAGTCCTCCCACGGCAACTGCTGGGGCATCCCGTCGTCGTCGACCAGCAACTCGTCCTTGGTGTAGATGGCGTCGGCCCGATCGGTGAAGCTGAACTCGAACATCTTCGTCTCGGTGATCGCCTCGGTCGGGCACGCCTCGACGCACAGGTCGCAGTGGATGCACCGCAGGTAGTTGATCTCGTAGACGAAACCGAACCGCTCACCGGGCGACGTCGGCGACTCAGGGTCGTTGTCGGCGCCGCGAACGTAGATGCACCGCGCCGGGCAGACACCGGCGCACAGCTCGCAGCCGATGCACTTCTCCATGCCGTCCTCGTAGCGGTTGAGGACGTGGCGCCCGTGCATCCGCACGGGCTTGTCGCGCTTCAGGTCCTCGGGGCCGCCTTTGCCGCCAAGGTACTCACGGGTGAGAACCTTGCCGGTCTCGGTCGAGTGGAAGAACTTGCCGATCGTGACCTTGAAGCCACCGAGATAACCCATCAGGCACCCACCTTGTGCTCGGCGCTGCGGGCCTGCGACGTGCGGATCGCAATCGACAGGAGTCCACCGCCGATCGCCAGACCAACGAGGCCGACGACACCGACAGCGAACGGCGACCACCCGCGGTCGTCACCGATCTTGAAGCCGACCAGCAGGAGGAACCACCCCAGCGACAGCGGAATCATCAGCTTCCATCCGAGGTCCATCAGTTGGTCGTAGCGCAGCCGCGGCAACGTGGTGCGGAACAGCACGAACATGATCATCAGCCCCAGCACCTTCAGGAAGAACCACAGGACCGGGAACACGTACTGCGCGAGCCAGCCCGTCGTGCCGAAGTTCGGGCCGATCGGGCCGCCGAGGAACAGCGTCGCGATGACCGCAGACACCGTGATCACGTTCATGAACTCAGCCAGGTAGAACATCGCGAACCGGAACGACGAGTACTCGGTGTGGAAGCCGCCGACCAGTTCCTGCTCCGCCTCCACCAGGTCGAACGGCGGCCGGTTCATCTCGGCGGTGGCCGCCAGGAGGAACACCACGAACGGCACGATGCCCGTCGCCCACAGGTTCCAGTTCCAGTTGGACTGGCTTGCGACGATCGAGTTGGTGGACAGGTTCCCGGAGTTGAGCAGGACGCACAACAACGACAGGCCGAGCGCCGCCTCGTAGGACACCATCTGCGCCGAGGCACGGACCGAACCCAACAGCGGGTACTTCGAACCCGACGACCACCCGGCCAACATGATGCCGTAGACCGCGACCGAGCTCATGGCCAGGACAAAGAGGATGCCGATCTGCGGATCGGCGACCTGCAACAGCGTTGAGTTGCCGGCGATCTTCACCACGCCACTTCCACCGTCGGTGAAGTCGCCGCCGACGGGCACGACCACGAAGGTCAGGAACGCGGGGACCAGCGACAGGAACGGGGCGAGGCGGAACACGACCTTGTCGGCTTTGGACGGCAGCAGGTCGGCCTTGAAGATCAGCTTCATGCCATCGGCGATCGTCTGGAGCGTGCCGAACGGCCCGGCGACGCGGGGGCCGAGGCGGTTCGAGAAGTCGGCGTGCAGCTTGCGCTCGAACCAGACCATCGCGATGACCGACACCAGCAGGAGGCCGAACGCCACGACGACCTTGAGCAGGGTGATCCAGATGGAGCTCCAGCCACCGGCTTCGAGGAGCGGATCGACGGCGATCATCGTGCAGCCTCCAGACGAACGTCGGTCACCGGCGCGCCGACCTCGATCAGCTGCGTGACCGACACCTCAGCCGTGCCAACCGACATCACCGCGGTGCCCTTCGCGATCGTGGCGTCGGCGATGGCTGGGACGACGATGCTGCGCTGACCGTTGGTGACCTTGATGCGGCCCTCGGCGGAGACCCCGGCTTTGTCGAAGTCGGCGGGGTTCAAGTGCAGCGTGGCTGCGGGGGCCGAACCAGCCGACGCCGGAGAGTGCTGGGTCAACGTGCCGTGGTCGTACATCGTGCGGGTCGCGACCAACCGGAGGGCGTACGCGTCGACGGCCGGCACCTCGGTGCGCGACGCAGCGGTGAACACCAACGGCTCGGGGGCCTCGATCAGGTCGGGGCCGGAAGTCTCGTCGACCTCGGGTTCCGGGGCATCGGCCGTTTCCTGGTCGGGACTCATCTCCTCGGCTGCTGCCGAGATCTGGGTGTCACCGGTCTCGGAACTCTCGTCGCTTACAGGGGCGGGCTCGGGAGCGGGAAGCGGCACCACAACACCCTCGGTGAGCGAGGCCCGGAGCGCGTCGAGGGTGACGCCGCTGTGCGCCACCGACAGCTCCTCGATCTCGGCCCAGATCGCCTCGACATCCTCGAAACCGAGGTCGGCGCCGAGCCGGTCGGCGAGGTCGACGGCGATCGTCCAGTCGGGCCGCGTCGTGGCGTGCGCCGTGACCTTCTGCGCCAACAGCGTGACCCGGCCTTCGAGGTTGGTCGTGGTGCCGGCGTCCTCGGCGAACGCCGAGGCAGCAAGCACCACGTTCGCCCGCTGTGACGAGTCGGTGAGGAACTGGTCGACGGCGATCACGCTGCGGGCACCGGTGAGGGCCCGCTCGGCGAGGTCGCGGTCCACGAAATCCGACAGCGGGTCGGCACCGAGCAGCACCAGCGTGTCGATCTTGCCGTCGGCGGCGGCCTGCAGGATGCCCGCGGCGTCGAGACCGTCGGCGGTCGGGACCGTCGGCCACGCCTGGCCGAACCAGGCGGCGCCGGCCTCGCGGGTGACACGACCCGGCAGCAGACCCGGCGACATGCCGAGATCGAGCGCACCGTGGACGTTGGCCCGACGCAGCGCCGCCAGGAACCGAACCCCGTCGAGGCGCTCCGACAACAGCGTCGCAGCGTCGACGATCGTCGCCGCCGACTCGGCGATCGACGCACGACCCAACACCACGGTGACGGGGCCGTTGGCCGATGCCAGAAGCGATGCGGCGGCAGCGATGTCGGCTCCGTCGACTCCCCCGACCTCAGCACCAGCTTCCGGCGCTCCGGCAGAGCCGTCGAGCAGGGCGGCAACGACGGCCGCCGCCTCACCGGCGCGGTAGGTCAACGACGCGGCCGCGTAGCGGGACAGACCGGTGCGACGCGGGGTGACCTCGATGAGGGTGGCGCCGTCCTCGACGACCGCGTGCTTGAGGCGGATGTAGAGCGCGCCCAGCGTCTCCTTGGGGTCGGGCCCCAGCAGGATCACGGT
>JAIBBP010000261.1 GCA_019694615.1 Microthrixaceae bacterium
TGAGGTACGAGCCGGCCGGCGAGCAGAGGTAGAGCACGCCGAGAGCGATGTCGAGCGGCTCGCCCAGGCGGCGCAGCGGGGTATTGGTCTCCATGGTCGTGCGCAAGTTGTCATCGGCCAGCACCATGTCGAGTGCGCTGGTCGCGGTTGACCCGACCGCGATCGCGTTGACCCGGACCCGCGGCGCGCACTCGGTGGCCATCAGCCGTGTGAGATGGGTCAGCGCCCCCTTCGCCGTTCCGTACGCGGCGAAGCCACGATCCGTCAGCCGGCCGATCGCGGAGCTGATGTTCACGATCGAACCGCCGGCGGGATCGCTGGCGAGCATCGCGGGGATCGCTGCCTTGGACAGTTCAAGCGCCGTCGTGACGTTGAAGTGGAACGCCTTCTCGAACATCGCCGGGGACGTCTCGAGCAGCGGCCGTGGAAACGACCCGCCGACGTTGTTGACAACGATGTCGAGTCGACCGAACTCCGCAGTCGCTCGTTCGACGAGCGTGGGCAGGGTGGAGAGATCGCTGAGGTCGGCTGGCACTGGAACGGCCCGCCGGCCGAACCTCGCCACCTGTTGAGCGACTTCGTCGAGCTGGTCCTGGGTTCGAGCGCTGATGATCAGGTTGGCTCCCGCCTCGGCGAGCGCCAAGGCCGTGGCGCGGCCGATGCCGCGGCCGGCGCCGGTCACGATGGCGACCTGATCGGTCACGAGGAAATGGTCGGTGATCATCGGTGTGCTCCCTGCTCGTGGCGTTCGGCTCAAACTAGAACGCGTTACGGTTTTGGTGTCGCCGTAAGCGCTCAGGGGGTTCTGATGACGATTGACTTTCGACTCTTCGACGCCGACAACCACTACTACGAAGCGCCCGATGCGTTCACCCGGTTCGTCGAGCCGCAGTTTGCCCGACGGGGGATGCAATGGGTGACCGTCGAGGGCAAGACACGACTCATGGTCGACGGACGCATCAACCGCTTCATCCCGAATCCACTCTTCGATCCCGTCGCGAGGCCGGGCTCCCTTGACGCGTACTTCCGGGGAAAGGCCGGTGGCGACGACATCCGGGCGGCGTTCGGCGAACTCGATCCGATCAATCCCGCCTATCGCGACCCGGCGGCCCGGTTGAAGGTCATGGACGCTCAGGACATGGAAGCGTGTTTCATGTTCCCGACGCTCGGCGTGGGGATGGAGGAGGCCGTCAAGCACGATCCCGACCTCGCCCACGGTGTGTTCCGAGCGTTCAACCGGTGGGCTGCCGAGGACTGGGGGGCCGACTATCAGGGTCGCATTTTCACGGCGCCGTACATCACGCTGCTCGACCCCGACCAGGCCGTCGCCGAGGTCGAGTGGGCGCTTGGCGAGGGGAGCCGCGTGATCGTCATGCGCTCGGGCCCCGTCGTGGGTCCGAACTTCAGTCGGTCGCCGGCCGACCCGATCTACGACCCGTTCTGGTCGCGGGTCAACGAAGCTGGGATCCTCGTCGCGTACCACTCAGGTGAGTCGGGCTATCACCGATACGCGGCGGACTGGGGCGAGTCCCCGGAGATGGAGGCCTTCCGCTACTCACCGTTCAAGTCGCTCACCGCCGGCCATCGTCCGATCTTCGACACGATCGCGGCGCTGCTGGCCCATGGCCTGTTCGCCCGGTTCCCGAACCTGCGGGTGGCGACGATCGAGTCGGGCTCCGACTGGGTGGGCGAGCTGGTACCGAAGTTGACGAAGTCGTTCAAGCAGATGCCCGGCGCGTGGGCCGAGAACCCGGTGGAGACGATGCGCCGCCACGTCTGGGTCTCGCCGTACTACGAGGACGACATCCGCGGACTCGCGGACCTCCTCGGAGCCGACCACGTGCTCATGGGTTCGGACTGGCCGCACGCGGAGGGCCTGGCCGAGCCCGCGTCGTTCGTCGGTGACCTTCACGGGTTCAGCGATGAGGAGATCCGGCTGGTGATGCGGGAGAACGGTCTCGCTCTGTCCGTGCCGCGCCCTGCCTGACCCAGCGCCCTGCCTGACCCAGCGCCCTGCCTGACCCAGCGCCCTGCCTGACCCTGCGCTCTGCCTGCACAGGGCACGAGGTGTCGTAGCCTCGCTGGCCGATGATCCTTGTCGACCTCGTCGCGGTGGGTACTTCGCGGCCCGGCAAGCCGCTCTTCAGCGACCTGTCGCTCACGCTCAACACCGGTGACCGGTTGGGCATCGTCGGTATCAACGGGTGCGGCAAGTCGACCCTGATGCGCGTCATCAGCGGTGACGCGGCACCCGAGTCGGGGACGGTGCGGACCGGCAACGGGGTGCGCGTCGCGGTCCTCGACCAGCAGCCGGTACTCGCGGCCGGGACGGTCCGAGACGCTGGTGGTGGATCGTGGGAGTCCGACGCCGTGCTCGATCGTCTGGGCATGGGTGCGTACCTCGACACCGACATCGCTCAGCTGTCGGGAGGGCAGGCCAAGCGTGTTGCGCTGGCTCGAGCGCTCGTCACCGACTCCGACCTACTGATCCTCGACGAGCCGACCAACCACCTCGACATCGACGCGATCGCGTGGCTTGAGGAGCGACTCGCCGCCTACGCCGGCGGTCTCGTCATGGTGACCCACGACCGCCACGTCCTCGATCACGTGACCAACCGGGTGCTCGAACTCGATCGCGGCGACGCGTTCCTCCACGACGGTGGATACGACACCTATCTCGCCGGCAAGGCCGAGCGCGCCGAACGCGATGCCAAAGCCGAGCAGGTGCGACGCAACCTCGCCCGCACCGAACTGGCGTGGCTTCGGCGCGGCGCACCGGCACGCACCTCCAAGCCGAAGGCACGAATCGCGTCGGCGACGGCCACCGTCGAGGGGCGCGCTCGGGCCGAGGCGCGCACCGGCGACCTGCCCCTGCATTTCGGCACTCCTCGTCTCGGCGATCGGGTGGTCGAACTGCACGGCGTCGGTCACCGCTACAGCGAGAGCTCGCCATGGCTGTTCGAGGGCATCGACCTCATGTTGGATTCGAGGGAACGCCTGGGAATCGTCGGGCCCAACGGGACCGGCAAGTCGACGCTGCTCGACATCGTCGCCGGACGCATCGAGCCCGCCGCAGGTTCAGTAGTGGTCGGACAGACGGCTCGTGTCGGCTACTTCGACCAGCGAGGCCGTGACCTGCCCGCCGAAGCCCGGGTGCGCGAGGTGGTCGCCGGCCCGCACCGCACGCCGGATCACATCGACCAGGCATTGATGGAGGCGTTCTGGTTCGACGGAGACGCGCAGTACGCACCGGTTCGTCTCCTGTCGGGGGGCGAGCGTCGCCGGCTCCAGCTGCTAGTCACCCTGGCGGAGAAGCCCAACGTGCTGCTGCTCGACGAGCCCACCAACGACCTCGACCTCGACACGCTCCGCGCTCTCGAAGACTTCCTCGACGAATGGCCGGGGGCCCTACTCGTGGTCAGCCATGACCGCGCGTTCCTTGAACGGACCGTCGCCGACGCGATCGTGGTCGACGGAACGGGCTTCGCCGGACGCAAACCCGGCGGCTACGCGGCGTATGAGGCCGAACGTCGCGCGACGCCTCGCCGTCGCGGGTCGGTCGCGGAGGCCGCCTCCAAGCCGCGCTCAGCGGACGCTGCTCCGAAGCCGACGGTTCCGGCCTCCGTCGATGGAGCGAAGCTGCGCAGTCCCTCGACGCTCCGCCACCGGTTCCGAGCGGTGGAGCGGGTGCAGGAGGAGTTGCGCGAGCGCCACGATCGGCTGCACGCCGACCTGGTCGAGGCGGCAGCGGAACACACCCGCCTCGCCGAACTCGCCGTCGAACTCCAATCGGTGGACGCGGAGCTCGCCGCCGTCGAGGAGGAGTGGTTGGAGTTGGCGACAGAGGCCGAGGAGCGCGGCCTGGACTTGGGCTGACCCCCACCACGAGGTGGTCAGCCCACAGTTTCCTCATACTCCTCTGATGGTTCTCTGAGATTCGGCTCATACGGTTCGGTGGTAGTGCGACGAGGCGCGTCGCCCCTACGAGTCAAAACGACAGGAGTGAACTCATGCGTAAGCAGTTGGCAGCGGCCGGATTGACCGCAGGACTGGCGGTCGGCGGAGTCGCCGGCTTCGCCTTCACTGGCGGCACCGGACTGGTCGGTGCCCAGGACGAGTCCACCACGACGCCGGCGCCGATGTCGGAGGCCGAGGACGCCCGACCTGACCGTTCGGAGCGGATCGCCGAGATCCTCAAGCCGTTGGTCGACGACGGCACCATCACCCAGGAGCAGGCCGACAAGGTCAGCGAGGCCCTAATCGCGGCGCGGCCGGAGGGTGGGTTCGGCTCCGGACGCGGTGACCGCGGTGACCATGGTGGGCGTGGCGGTCATGGGTTCGGAAAGGGAATCGGTCTCGACGCCGCGGCCGAGGCGCTCGGGATGACCGCCGATGAACTGAAGACCGAGTTACGAGATGGAACAACCGTCAAGGAGTTGGCCGAGGAGAAGGACGTCGAGCTGTCGAAGGTCACCGACGCGCTCGTCGCCGCGGCCAATGAGCGCATCGACCAAGCGGTGGAGAACGGCCGGATCAGCGAGGAACGCGCTGAGGAGATGAAGGGCAACGTGTCGGAGCGGATCACGGCCTTCGTCAACGGCGAGCGCCCCGAGGGCGGATTCGGCCGGCCTGGTCGGCGGTAGCGGCCAGCTCGGGCTTCAGCCCTGAACTTTGGGGGATCTCCGCGACCCGTCCACGCGGATCCCCCAAAGTTCGAGCAGCGCGGGTGGGCCGGGTCGGGCTCAGCCGGCCGGTTCGCCTGTTGTCGACTCCTTCTCGGCCCAGGCGTACACGCCTTTCGCCATCGTCGACCGTTCGATCTTGGCGCGGGCCCCGAAGACGGTTGCCCGCGCCGCTCGGACATCGTCGGCATCAGGTCGTGCCTGTGATGCGATCTCGATCAGGTTGCAGGCGAGGCGATGCTCACCCTCACCCGACAGTTCCAACGCCCTCGCGACGAGAGAGTCGGTGCCGCCCGTCAGTGCCACGATCTCGTTGGCCACCGCGGCGTCGGGTGCGGGCTTGAGATGGGCGGGGTTGCCGTCGTACCAGCCGCCGTACAGCCGCCAGATATTCCGAACGACGAACTCGGGTTCGTCGTAGACCGGTTGCAGCCACGGTCGACCGACGAGTCCGGCCGGTGGCGCAACAGTGTGGATGATGTCGTCGAGGCGGGCCCCGGCGTTCATCAAGTCGATCGTCTGGGTGAACAGCGACTCCAGGTACGCGGCGGTGTCGGTCAGTACCTCGCGCACCCGATCGACGCCGGCGATCGGCAGTCCGTGGCCGGGGAGGAGGAACTCGGCTCCGAGGTCGGCCATCTTGCGGAGGGCGACGGCCCACTCGTCGCAGTAGCGCTGGGCCTTTTGCGGGTTGCCGCAGTTGGGGCTGGCCCAGATGAACAGGTCGCCGGTGCAGAGGACCTTCTCGGCGGGGATCCAGACCCACGTGTGGTCGTCGGTCTCGCCGCGGTCGTGGCGAAGGCCGAAGTCGATCCCACCGACGGACACGTCGAGGGTCTCCTCGTAGGTCTCGTCGGGGTAGCGGTAGTCGCCGGGGAACATCGGCACCGGAAGTTGGAACTGCCGCTGGTTGATGATGCCGTTGTACCCGTTGGTCATCTCGTATCGGCGGAACCGCGCCGGGAGCGCCTCGTGGGCAAGGACGCGAGCCGGACCGTTGCCCTCGGACTCGAACAACTTCACGGCGTAGATGTGGTCGACGTGGCCGTGGGTGAACACGGCGGTGTGAAGGCGGTCGGCGCTCCAGTCGCGGACCGACTCGACGATGGCCGCTGCGTGGAGCGGGCTCCCGGCGTCGACGATCACCAGACCGTCGTCTGTGCGGGTCGCGATGACATTCGCGAACGATTCGACGAACGCCACGCGGCCGGTGACCGCCTGCAGGTTGGCGGACGCGCCGATCTGCAACGGATGGTGCTCGTCGATGCCCCGTTCACCGGTGAGGATCTGCTCGGAGAGCGTGAAGAGATCGGTCATGGTTGCCCCCTGCTGGCGTGCCGTGAGGCTACCCATCCGCGAAGGGGACACGGCCCGCCGGCACCACCTACAAGTTCTCCGCGGAGGGCGAACTCCAATCGGCGGTCACCGCGGTCGATGACCGTCAACCGGCCGCGACCCAGTACCAGTGGTCGGGCGCACCGACAAAGCTCACCGGGCTGATCGACCCGGTGACGAGCACAACGACGGTGCTG
>JAIBBP010000072.1 GCA_019694615.1 Microthrixaceae bacterium
ACGGCGTAACGGCCGCCGCCAGGCGTCGCGCCTTGGCGAGAACGTCGCCGGCGTCCAACACGCCGCAGATCTCCTCGAATCCGTCACCGGGCCCGGTCCACCGCCACTCGCTCGGCCGGCCGACCTCGACGTCGAGTTCGAGGGTGGCGATCCGTCGGAACAGGATGGCGTCGTCGAGCTGCTCGGCGAGCGTCGCGCACAGCTTGGGAGCGCCCCTCACGGTGATGTCCCACTGACCCGGCGACAGTGGGATGTCCTCGATGTGGCGGTAGCGGGTCAGGACGGCGGCCGCTGACTTGGCACCCCAACCGGGCAGGCCGGGGAACCCGTCTGCGGTGTCGCCCACCAAGCCGAGCCAGTCGGGGATCGACTCGGGGTCGACGCCGAACTTCTCCCGCACACCGGCAGCGTCTCGGAACACTCCGGACCGCCGGTCGAACTGGACGATGTCGGGATCGCGCACCACCTGGGCGAGGTCCTTGTCAGGGGTGCAGATGATGGCGCGCTCCACCGTCGGATCAGCAGCGGCGACAACCGCTGCGGCTCCCAGCGCGTCGTCGGCCTCGACGTCGACCATCGCCCACACGGTGAACCCCGCCGCTCGCAGCGCGTCCTCGAGAAGTGGGAACTGCTGCTTGAGTTCCGGGTCGATCCCCTCGCCGGTCTTGTAGCCGGCGTAGAGATCGTTGCGGAACGACTCGATGACGTGGTCGGTTGCGACTCCGATGTGGGTCGCGCCGTCGTCGAGCATCCCGACCAGCGACCGCAGAACTCCACGGACGGCACCGACCTCCCACCCCTCACCGTTGGTGTGGCCACCACCCGGTGAGTAGAAGTAGCGAAACAGCTCGTAGGTGCCGTCAACCAGATGCGTCTGGACGTGCATGCGAGAACCCTGCCACAGAACGCCGGCCGACGGTCACCCCAACGGCGGTCCGTCGCGTTCCATCCCGACGCCGTGATCGGACAGGAACGTCACGAGCCCATCCAGCCCGCGGTAGTGGTGCCCCACCATGCCGACCGCCAGCGCACCGTCGACGTTGCGAGGGAAGTCGTCGACGAACGCCGTCCGTCCGACTGGCGAACCAAGCGCCTCGATCACGTTGAGGTAGGCGCGTGGGTCGGGCTTGGGGAACCCGGTGTCGGCGGAGTTGAAGACGTGGTGGAACGCGTCGTGCAGGCCGGATTCGTCGAGCTCGAGGTGCGTTCGCGTCGAACCGTTCGTGAGGAGCGCTACCGGCATCATCGCCTGCAGCGCACGGACGACAGAAACCGCCTCGTGGTCCACTTCGGCGCGCATCTCGACGAACTCCGCGGCGGCTTCGGCCGAACCGATCAGCGGACCAAGTTGTTCGGCGAACCCCGAGTGGTCGATTCGCCCGCACATGAAGTCGTGACCCAAGCGACCACCGAAAGCCGTCGTGACCAGTGAGCCCGGGACCAGACCGAACCGCTTCTCGATCTCCCGTTCGTGGACCCGGTCGTAGTGGCGAATGACGCCGTCGAGATCGAACACGACCGCCTCGAGGCGTCGATCAGTCATCTGCAGAATGTAGGTCGCCCCGGCCTGAGCACAGATCGCACCGCCCACCGGGGATACGATCGGCCCGATGCCGGTGCATCTCCGGTTGGCCGACGAGGGGTGCGAATCCACATGAGCGATGCGTCCGGCGGCGACCTCCCGCCGCCCCCACCCGGCGGCGGTGGCGGGTTCTGGAACAGCCAGCCAGCGGGGACCCCACCGCCGTTCGTTCCATCCGGCCCGAGCGAGGCCGAGAACGCAGCGCCAGCCGACGAACGACCGGAGCACCTCCTCGAAGCCCGACTGGCGACGGGATTCGGGCAGAGCTACGTACCCGTGGCGCCGAACACGGAAACGAACTACGCGGGATTCTGGCGCCGGGCGTGGGCCCGAGTCGTCACGGGCGTGTTGTGGATCGCAGTGGTGGGGGCCGGCAACACGGCAATTCAGTACCTCACCATTTGGCTCTCCGCGGAACAGGACTCGTGTCGCCGCGTCGGCCGCGCCACCAACGATGTGTGTGAGCTCACCGAGTGGATCCTGTGGATCGGATTCGGCGCCTCATGGTTGTTCGGCGTGGTCGCGTCCTACCTGATCTGGTCCCGACGGGTCGCCCGCCACGGAGCCACCGCCGGCATGAGCGCGATGGGGCTCACGGTCCACAACGTCTCGGATCACAACCACGCTCTCAGCGACGGGCAGGCGTTCAAGCGCAGCTTCATCGCACTCTTACCGTTCTGGTTCGCCAGCGGATTCGGGTTCGTCGTTCTCTTCAACCCCCAGCGCCGCGTGGTGACGCTGTTTGCCCTGATCGAGCTGGGGCTCGTCGCACTCACCTTGCTCGGCGCGCTGCTGATGCTGGTGACGGCACGACGACAGACGCTGTGGGACCTCGCTGCGGACACCGTCGTCATCGAGGAGCGCGAGCCCAGCTGGCTGGCCGTCGCGGCCTTCGTCTTCGGCATCCTCGTTCCGGCAACCATCGGCATCGGGGTTGCGTCGATCGGGGCGAGCAACCTCAACGAGCGGTACGACGAGGCCGCCGCCAACGGTGCGGGATCCGTCGTTCTGTTGGCACTCCCGCTGGCGGTCGTCTGCGTCGCCGCCATCGTGCTCGGCCACCTGGCGATCGGTCGAACCGACTGGAGCACGAAGAAGGCCGGCCGCGGGCTGGCCCGCACCGGCGTCCTGTTCGGCTACTCAGTACCGCTGTTGACCGTCGCCGCGTTGGCGTTCTCGTTCCTCTACGACGAGGTCAACGAGCGCAACGAGCGCACCTGCAACGAGCTTCGCACCGAGGCGATCCAGGCCGCGGCGTCGTATCTGGCGTTCAACGGCACGTACCCCACCGACGTCGCAGCGATCGGCGAACAGATCTACGTCGACGACCCGGAGCTGGGCGCGAAGCTCGAGATCGCCGGCGACCCGGGAACCGAGGACGGCTACCGGTTCATCGGCGAGTGCAACAAGTGATCTGCTTCAGTTCGTGATCAGAGCTCGCCGCGGGCGTGGCGTGCGAAGAGAGTGATCTTGTCCTCGCCGATTTCAGCGCGGCGCTCGGGGTTGGTGATGCCCTGCCCTGCTTCGGGGGCGAGGCAGAGAACACCGAGCTTGCCTTCGGCCTGGTTCTTGTGAACCTTCAACGCAGCCTCGCCGACCTGATCGAGGGTGAACACCTCGCTCATCACCGGCTGGATCCGACCCTGGCCGATGAGCTGGTTCATGTTCCACGCCTCCTGGTAGTTGGCGAAGTGGCTCGACACGATCCGCTTCAGCTTCATCCACAGGTGGCGGTTGTCGAACTCCAGCATGTAGCCCGAGGTTGCGGCGCAGGTGACGACGGTGCCGCCCCGCTTGGCGATGAACACCGAGGCACCCATCGTCGAGCGGCCGGGGTGCTCGAACACGATGTCGGGGTCGTCGCCGATGAGTGAGCGAACCTTCTTGCCCAACCGGCGCCACTCGCTTTCGTCCTGGGTGTGCTCGTCGCTCCAGAACTGGTAGTTCTCGGCGCGCCGATCGATTGCGTGCTCGCACCCCATGGCTTCGAGAAGCTTCACGCGGTGCTCACTCGACACGACGCCGACCGGCGTTCCACCGCCGTTGAGGACCAGCTGCACGCCGTAGGCGCCGATGCCCCCGGTGGCACCCCAGATGAACACGTTGTCGCCCTGCTTCATGCGGGCGGCGTGGTTGCCGACCAGCATCCGGTACGACGTCGACGCGCACAGCGCGTTGACGGCTGCCTCTTCCCAGCTGAGGTGCGCCGGCTTCGGCATCAGCTGGTTGGCCTTCACGATCGACAGATCGGCAAGGCCGCCGTAGTTGCTCTCGAACCCCCAGATGCGCTGGTTGGCGGCGAGCATCGAGTCGTCGTGGGCGGACGGGTCCTGATCGTCGAGGTAGTTGCAGTGAACGGTGACGTGATCGCCGGGCTTCCAATTGCGAACGGCCGAACCCACACGAAGCACGACGGCGGATGCGTCGGAACCGACGACGTGGAAGTCCTGGCGGTGACGGGCGCCCCACGCCGACTCCTTGCCCAGACGGTCGAGGAAGTTGAACGTCGACAGCGGCTCGAAGATCGAGGTCCACACCGTGTTGAAGTTGATCGAGGACGCCATGACGGCGATGTACACCTCGTCGGGGGCGATCTCGGGCGTCGCGACCTCACCGACGTGCAACGACTTGCGCGGGTCCTTGTCCTCCGAGGCGTAGCCAGCCCACATCTCCTGTTCCTCGCGGAGCACGTAAGCGGCACGGAACGACTCAGGGAGCGGCAGGTTGGCGATGTCGTCGCCGGCGGCACCGGACTGGATCGCTTCGAGGATGTTCTGCATGGACATGGGGCAAGAAGCTACCTAGTCCCGAGCCCCGTTAGCGAGAGCGGGTGTGGGGCGTTAGGCGGCATGTCCGTTGGGCCGGTATCGTCGTCAGATCCCAGATATCCAGGACGAAGGGGAAGTGCAATGGCCGGATCGGTGATTCTCAGCGGGGCGCGGACCCCCATCGGCAAGCTCGCGGGTTCGCTCGCGGGCTTCAGCGGCGCCGACCTTGGTGGCCTCGCTATCAAGGAGGCTCTCGTGCGCGCCGGACTGTCCGGCGATCAGGTCGACTACGTGTTCATGGGCCAGGTGCTGCTCGCCGGGGCCGGTCAGATGACCGCACGCCAGGCCGCGGTCAAGGCCGGTATTCCCATGTCGGTTCCCGCCACCACCATCAACAAGGTCTGTCTTTCGGGCATCAACTCCATCATGATGGCCGACCTCCTGATCCAGTCGGGCCAGGCTGACGTCGTCGTCGCCGGTGGCATGGAGTCGATGACCAACGCCCCCTACGTACTCCCTGACGCCCGCGGTGGGATGCGGATGGGCGACAAGAAGGTCATCGACTCGATGATGTTCGACGGCCTGTTCTGCGCGATCGATCAGGTAGCGATGGGCGCAGGCACCGAGAAGTACGCCGGGGTCGCCGGCCTCACCCGTGCCGAGCAGGACGACGTAGCCGCCAAGTCCAACGAGCGCGCCGCTCGCGCCCAGAAGGACGGCCTGTTCGACAACGAGATCGTCCCGGTCTCGATCCCCCAGCGCAAGGGTGACCCCGTCGAGTTCGCCCTCGACGAAGGTGTCCGTGGCGACACCACCCTCGACTCGCTCGCCAAGCTACGTCCTGCCTTCGACAAGGAGGGCAACATCACCGCCGGGAACGCCAGCCAGATCTCCGACGGCGGCGCGGCGGTCGTCGTCGCGTCGAAGGCCGCCGCCGAGAAGCTCGGGGTGACGCCCCTCGGCGAGATCATCGGCAACGGCCAGGTCGCCGGGCCCGACGCCTCGCTCCTCACCCAGCCGAGCCGGGCGATCTTCCAGGCGCTCGAGCGGACCGGCATGACCGTTGCCGACGTCGACCTTTTCGAGCTCAACGAGGCGTTCGCCGCAGTCGGCGTCGCGTCGATGAAGGATCTCGGCATCACCGACGAGATCACCAACGTCAACGGCGGCGCCATCGCCTTGGGCCACCCGATCGGCATGTCGGGCACGCGCCTGGTGATCACCCTGCTCAACGAGCTGGCGCGTCGCGGCGGCGGCACCGGCGCTGCCGCGCTCTGCGGAGGCGGCGGTCAGGGGGACGCTCTTCTGGTGAGAACCATTTCCTGATCTGATCGCCGATCTGTCGACGGTGCCCGGGTGTGATCACCCGGGCACCGTCGCGTTTGAGCACCTACCGTCAGGGAATGAACGATCTCGTTGTTGCACAGGTCTGGCGCTACCCGGCGAAGTCGATGCTGGGGGAGCGTGTGCCCTCCGTCTCGGTCAGCGCAGCCGGGGTACTCGGCGACCGCGGCTGGGCCGTGCGCGACGAGGTCCGCGGAGGAATCCGCGGCGCCAAGAAGATCGGCGACCTGATGCACCTCGGGGCGCGGTATGTCGCCCCGCCCACCGCTCACGACCCGACGCCCCACATCGAGATCAGCTTCCCTGACGGAACGTCGGTCACCTCCGCCGACGGTGACATCAACGCACGCATCTCGGCCGAACTCGGTCACCATGTCACGTTGTGGCCGCTGCAACCGCCCGACGACCTCGACCACTACCGCCGCGGTGCCGCCGACTCCGACGACCTCCTGGTCGAGTTGCGTGACATCTTCGGCCGCACCGAGGACGAACCTCTGCCCGACCTCTCGGTCTTCCCACCGGAGATCTTCGAGTACGAGTCGCCGCCGGGGACCTATCTCGATGCATTCCCCCTTATGGTGATGACAACCGGATCGGTCGCCACGCTGCAGGATCACCTCCCCGACTCGGTGCTCGACCTCGCGCGGTTCCGACCGAACCTCGTGGTGACCGCCGAGGCAACACCGGACAACCCATGGCCCGAGCAAGGGTGGGTGGGTAGGCGAGCCACCATCGGCACTGCCGAGGTTGAGTTCGTCACGGGCTGTCCCCGATGCGTCATGATCACCCGGCCGATCCGCGACCTCCCCGACGACCGGTCGATCATGCGCGCCGTCGTGCGCGAGGCGGACCAGAACCTTGGCGTGTACGCAACGGTCGTGACCCCCGGCACGATCGCCGAGGGCGACCAGCTCGCGTTCACCTGAACCGGCTCGTTCTTACCTACTTCTGACGCTGCTCTGGCGGACGGCTCACACGGGTCCTCGAAGGTGGTGCACATCCCGGAACGACCGGGATGCACCCCTTCAAGGAGAACCCACATGCGCAAGCAACTCGCAATCGTCGGACTCGGCGCCGGCCTGATCGGCGGTGGTGCCGCCGGACTCGCGTTCACCGGTGGAACCGGATTGGCCAGCGCCCAAACCGAGACGACCACCACCGCCCCTGTCGACAGCTCGACAGCGACCGAGAACGCTCCGAGCACTGATCGGCCCGACCTCTCTGCAAAGTTGTCGGAGGTCCTGGCCCCTCTCGTCACCGACGGCACCCTGACCCAGGCGCAGGCCGACAAGGTCGTGGAAACCCTGAACGCCGCCGGGCCCCTCGGCGGCGGACACGGTCGAGGCGGCCGCGGTGGCCCCGGTCTCGAGGCCGCCGCAACGGCGCTCGGACTGACCGCCGACGAACTGCGCACCGAACTGCAGGACGGGTCGACCATCGCGGAGGTCGCCTCCGAGAAGGGCGTCGACCTCACGACCGTGACCGACGCGATGCTCGCCGAGAAGAAGGAACGCCTCGCCGAAGCGGTGGCCTCCGGGAAGATCACCCAGGAGGACGCCGATGAGCGCCTCGCCAACGCACCTGAGCGCATCACCGCTCACGTGAACGGCGAGATCCCCGAGCGCAGGGGCTGACCCGCAGCGGGATCGGTGGGTGCCGGGTGACCGGCCCCCACCGATCCGCTATCCCGCACCATCGATTCACACCACAACCGACGCCGACCGAAAGGACCGAGCCGCCATGACCGACGAACCCACCGCAGGCCCGACCGCAGACCCGACCGCAGTCTCAGCGTCCGACCCGACGCCTGATCCAACACCAGAGGAGGCGGTCGCCGCCCCCGACGCCGCGCCCACCGAGCCCGTGGCAACAACCCCGCCCCCGGCTCCACCCACATCGGCACCATCGACTCCGGCTGCTCCCACCTCAGGACCCCCTCCACCCCCCGAGACCCCGACGGTCGAGTCGGACCCGGCACCCCGCCGGCGTCCTTCCCGGGCAACGGTGCTCACAGCGGGCGTGGCGCTCGTCATCGGTCTGCTGATCGGGGTGGCGGGGGTCGAGCTTCTCGACGGAGGCCGAGGAGGCCCGAATCGGGATCGCTTCGGCGGCCACGACAACCGGCCGAGTGGCGGGCCCGGTCGGCACGTCGAGACCAGCGAGAGGAGCGGACGATGACGAAACCACGAAGGTCCCACCCCGCGGCGCGCTCGCGAATCGGTGTTGCTGTCGCCAGCCTCGGAGCGTTCGCCGCCCTGGAGGTCGGCATCGGCATGGCAACCCAATCGACCGTCTCCGCAACTGCGACATCTACCGACACGTCGACGACATCTGAGGCCGCGACGGCGGTCACGGTGCCAACCGCTGCTGTTGAGTCGAACTGGGCGGCGACGGTAGCGGACAGCTCATCGGCCACGACGAACAGCACCGCCTCGAATAGCACTTCCTCGAACAGCACTTCCTCGAACAGCACTGCCTCGAACAGCACTGCCGACGCGACAAGTGGAGGGAGCTGATCATGGCGGTGCGCGAACGCCATCTGCCGTCGATGGGATCATCGGCAACCGTCATCGTCGTCGGGGGAACTGCCCCCGACATCGATCACGCGGTCCGCCGTCTGCATCAGCTCGAAGCTCGTTGGAGCCGGTTCCTTCCCGACAGCGAGGTGAGTCGACTCAATCGCCTCGGCGGCCCGGCCAACGTCGACCTTTCAAGGGGCCTGTCGAACGACACGGCGACGCTCCTTGCCCGCGCCGCCGAAGGATTCCGGATCTCCCGCGGCCGGTTCGACCCATACCGCCTCGCGGAGGTCTGCGACGCCGGATACGCCGAGTCACGGAGCAACGTCGGCGGGCCGAACGGCGACCGCGAACGCTCAACGACCGCTCCGCGTCGGGGTTTCGATCCCGGCGGGATCGGCAAGGGCCTGGCGGCGGATCTCGTCACCGGCGAGCTCATCGAACGTGGTGTCGCCGGTGCGCTCGTGTCGATCGGCGGCGACCTCCGTGTCCGCGGGGAATCCCCGCACGGCGAGTCGTGGCACATCGACATCGAGGATCCGCGGTGTGCTGATCCCGTCTCCCGTGTTCGTCTCGACGACGGTGCCGTGGCGACGAGTTCGCAGGTTAAGCGACGTTGGTCCGCTGCCGACGGAACGGTTCGCCACCACCTCATCGATCCGTCGACCGGCACCTCCGCCGACTCCCCGGTTCTGTCGTCCACCGTTATCTCGGCGGAGGCGTGGCAGGCGGAAGTACTCGCCAAGGTCACCTTCCTCGACGCGTTCGGCCACTCCGCCGTCAGCGAGGACACGGGCCTCGAACTCGTCGAGTCACTCGGGGCCGCGGCACTGGTCGTCACCGAAGGGCTGGAGCTGACCACGTCACGCTGGGCACGCTACGTGTGCCCTGTCACGGCCGGAGCGGTGAGATGACCGGACAGTTGTGGTGGTATGCCGCACGATCGGGCGGATACGTGGCGTGGGCACTCTTGAGCGCCTCGGTGATCTGGGGCCTGATGCTGTCGGGCAAACTCCGTCCCGGCCAGGCGAGTCCAAACTGGATACTCGACCTTCACCGCTTCCTCGGCGGACTCGCCTCGATCTTCACCGGCGTCCACGTGATCACGATCATGGCGGACTCGTACACCGAGTTCGGTGTCGCCGACGTCCTCGTACCCTTTACATCGTCGTGGAACCCGAGCGCCGTCGCGTGGGGAATCGTCGGGATGTACCTTCTGGCCGCCGTGGAACTCACGTCGCTGCTCAAGAAGCGGTTGTCGCACCGGATCTGGAAGCGGGTACACGCGTTGTCGCTGCCACTCTTCGCCGTGAGCACCGTTCATCTCGTCACATCCGGTACCGACGCCTCGAATCCACTGTCGATGTTCGCGGTCGTCGCGGTGACGATCACTGTCATCGGCCTGACGGTTTGGCGACTGCTCGAACTGCGACGCCCTCCGTCACGTCCGGGTCGCGTCCACCCCGTACGATCGGCCGTGATCCAGCACTGACTCCAACTTTCGACCCGAGCGGAGCGCCACCGACCATGACCGGACCACTGCGAATCGGCACGACAATCGCGGACTCCACGCCTGAGTTCACACCACGACCCCGCCCACCGAGAGGCGCCCCAAACGTCGTGGTGATCGTGCTCGACGATCTGGGATTCGGTCAGCTCGGTTGCTACGGGTCCGACATCGCCACACCGACGATCGACGGGCTGGCGTCAGACGGGTTGCGCTTCAACCGTTTCCACGTCACCGCCCTCTGCTCGCCCACACGCGCCGCGCTGCTCACCGGCCGCAACCACCACTCGGTTGGCATGGGGTTCCTGACCGACGTGCCCATCGGGTTCCCCGGCTACGACGGCCGCATCCCCCCGAGCGCGGCGACGCTGCCACGAATCCTCCGCGACAACGGCTACGCGACGTTCGCCGTCGGCAAATGGCACCTCGCTCCCCGCTGGGAGCAGAGCGCAGCCGGCCCGTTCGGCCAGTGGCCACTCGGCCTCGGGTTCGAGCGGTACTACGGGTTCCTCGGCGGCGACGCCAACCAGTGGACCCCCGAACTCGTGTCCGACAACGGGTTCGTCGATCCGCCGACGACGCCAGAAGCGGGCTACCACCTCACCGAGGACCTGGTCGATCGGGCCCGACGGCTGATCCTCGACCAGCAGCATGCGAGACCCGGCGCGCCGTTCTTCCTCTACTTCGCACCCGGCGCGGTCCACGCGCCGCACCAGGCACCCCGCGAGTGGATCGACCGCTACCGCGGCCACTTCGACGCCGGATGGGACGCCTGGCGTGACCAGCTGTTCACCAGCCAGATCGATCGCGGCATCGTGCCCGTCGACACGACCCTCACCGAGCGACCGACATGGGTACCCGCCTGGAACGAACTGAGCGGCGACCAACGGCGGCTCTACGCCCGCCAAATGGAGTGCTTCGCCGGGTACCTGTCCCACACCGATGATCAGATCGCACGACTCCTCGACACCCTGCGCCAACTCGGAACCCTCGACGACACGATCGTGGTGCTCATCAGCGACAACGGGACCAGTGCCGAGGGTGGTCCCATCGGCTCCCACAACGAGCACCGGTTCACCCACGACCGAATGGACGACTTCGACGACTCGCTCGGTCGGATCGACGACCTCGGCGGATTCCGCGCCTACAACCACTATGCGTGGGGATGGGCGTGGGCAGGCAACACGCCGTTCCGACTGTGGAAGCGGTACACGTGGCTCGGGGGCGTTCGAACTCCACTGATCGTGTCGTGGCCATCGCGCCTGTCGCCGGTCGCGGGCCAGGTTCGCAACCAGTTCTGCCACGCCATCGATGTGATGCCGACACTCCTCGACGCGATTGGCATCACCCCTCCGTCAGTAGTCGACGGGGTCGAGCAACAGCCGATCGCCGGGTCCAGTCTCATCCCAGCATTCCTCAACCCCACCGACCCCGATCCGAGGACAACCCAGTACTTCGAGATGCTCGGCAGCCGGGCCATCTACCACGACGGGTGGAAGGCGACGACCGATCACGTCGGTAAGCAGATCAGCATCGAGCGCGAGCTGGTGACGGGAAGCCACGACTTCGAGGCCGACCATTGGGCCCTCTTCGACCTCCGATCCGACTTCGCCGAATCCACCGACGTGTCGGCCGAACACCCCGACATCGCCGCGGACCTCCAGGCCCGCTGGTGGGCCGAGGCGGAGTCGTACCAGGTCCTTCCTCTCGATGACAGCTTCATCGGGCGCGCCACGGCACTCGAACCGAACCCGAACCCGATCCGCTGGCGTACGCGGTACCTGCCGGGAGGCGGCCCGATCGCCGAGGACGCACTTCCGGGTATGGGCGGCGGGTTCGTGCTGCACCTCGACATCGAGGTCGGTCCCGCCGCCAACGGTGTGATCTGCGCTCTCGGTGATTGGAACAACGGGTGGGCCGTCTACCTGAAGGCCGGCGTCCCCACCGCGACGTTCAACCTGTTCGGCGACCTGCACCGGGCTTCAGCGAGCGACCCGCTCACGCCGGTGACCCACCGCATCACCGTCGATTACCGGCGCCACGACTCCGGCGGCGGTCCGCTGACACTCCTCGTCGACGGCGACGAGGTCGGCTCGGTGGTCCTGCCGATCGACCTGCCGTTCCGGTGGCAGATCGGCGGTACCGGCCTCCGCATCGGCAGCGACCACGGCTTCCCCGTCTCCGACGACTACGCCGTGCCGGCGACATTCGATGGCACGATTCACGAGGTGACGATCGAGATCCCGGCTTTCGCCCCCCGGCCCGACCCCGCAACGACCGTCGGCCAGGCGCTGCAACGCGAATAGCGTCGCCGCCATGTGGCACCATGAGGCCGGCCAGATCGAGCGATGCGACGAGTGCCGATTCGACGGCTCGGCGTACACCGACCTCGACGCTGGCAACACCGTGCGCAAGCTGTCCGCTTGGGCGGGAGAGCTGATGCTCGGGGTTCCTCCCGAGAGTCTCGCCCGCCGACCGACCCCCACCACGTGGTCGCCCGCCGAGTACCTGCGACACGTCAAGCGCATGGTGTGGTCGATGGCGTTGCTTGCGGAAACCGTTCTGACCGAGCCCGGCGTGGCGGTCGAGGGGTCCCCGCCCGTCGACGCCGCCGCCGACGATCCGGCTCCCGAGATCGACGCCGCCCACGAGCTCGTCCGGCTGCACGAGGAGTCGATGCGCCTGTTCGACCTGTGGACCAGGTGTTCCGATGATCGACGCGACGCGACGATCTTCGTCAACGGAGAGGCCGCCGACCTCGGTGGGATCGTGCGCCACGCCGCCCACGACGGCAGCCACCACCTTTCCGACATCGGCCGCGGCATCGCCGCACTCGGATACGGGTCGAGCGGCCGGGGGGAGGTGGCGTTCGTCCATGCGTCCAACGGTGGCGTGCCGAAACGAACCCTCGGCCGTGCAGTCGTCGGCTACCGAGGCATCGTCGGTGACCGCCAGGACGACCGGCGTAACCACGGACGCGTCTGGCAGGCGCTCTGCCTGTGGTCGACCGAGGTCATCGACGGGCTGCGCAGCGAGGGGCATCCAGTCGCTCCCGGAACCGCCGGCGAGAACCTCACGCTGTCCGGCATCGACTGGTCGGCGCTGCGCCCAGGGACGCGTCTCGACTTCGCCGACGGAGGCCCGCTCGTCGAGACCACGATGTGGGCCGCGCCGTGCAAGACGATCGCCGAGTCGTTCACCGAGCGCGACTTCCGGCGCATTGACGCCGTGAGGCAGCCAGGCTCGGCGCGGCTCTACGCCAAGGTGCTCCGCGACGGCGTCGTGCGGCCGGGCCAGGCATTCACGCTTTCGTAGCGTTCCCCACGCCGCCCACCGAAATGTGCTGCGAGGCAATCGCGAAACCGCACACCTCGCAGCACATTTCGGCCGTCGGAGTGCCGGCTAGCTCGGCCATGGGAGTGCTGGCTAGCTCATAGAAACGCTCAGTGGATCGAGCGGTCCTTGCTGATGATGGCCTCGACCTCGATCTCGACCTTCCATGCAGCGTCGAGCAGCGCGGCAACGACCACCGTCGTGTTCGCCGGGCGAATGTCGTGGAACGTCTCGCCGTGCACCGCCCCGACCGCCCCGAAGTCGGCGGCGTCGATCAGATAGATCCGCGTGCGAACGACATCGGCGAACGACGCGCCCGCTGCTTCCAGCGCCTCGCCGATGATCTCCAGACAGCGCCGAGCCTGCATCCCTGCGTCGGAGGGACAGGTTCCGTCATCGAACTTCGGCGCTGTGCCGGCCACGAACACCCGGCTACCGAATCGCACAGCACGGCTGTACCCGACGGTCAGCTCCCACGGTGAGCCGGAGGAGATGAGCTGACGTTCTGCTGACATGGCCCGAACCCTATCGGTGGATCGGGACATCCTCGGCGATCGCCCGAGAGTCGCCGCCGATCACGCGACGGCCTTCGATCGCGCGACCCAACGTCAGCTCGTCGGCGTACTCGAGGTCACCGCCGACCGGCAGCCCACTGGCGATGCGCGACACCGTGAGACCGGGAACATCGAGCACTCGTTGGAGGTACAACGCGGTTGCCTCGCCCTCGATGTTGGGGTTGGTGCAGACGATCACCTCGGTGACCCCTTCGTCGCTGACGCGGCCGAGCAGCTCACGGATCTTGAGCTGGTCGGGCCCAACACCCTGGAGATGATCGATCGCACCGCCGAGCACGTGGTACATCCCCTTGAACTCACGCGTTCGCTCGATCGCCACGACGTCACGGGGCTCCTCGACGACGCACAACACGTGTCGGTCGCGCTGCGGATCGGTGCAGATCGAACAGAGGTCGGACTCGGCGAGGTTGAAGCACCGTGAACAGAACCGCACCTTCTCCACCGCCGCCGCGATCGCCGAGACCAGCCGCTGCGACTCGACCTTGTCGACCTTGAGGAGGTGGAATGTGATCCGCTGTGCCGACTTCGGACCGATGCCGGGAAGCCTGCCGAACGCGTCGATCAGCTCCTGGATCGAATGCGCGTAATCGGCCATCAGGCCCCGCCGAACAGGCCGCCCAGACCACCGAGGCCGTCAGCGAGACCGGCGAGCGGGTTCGACGCGGCGTGGAGGGCCCCAACCTGGGCTGCAGCGTCGCGGAGCGCCGCCAACAGAAGGTCTTCGAGCATCGTGAGGTCGTCGGGATCGACGACATCGGGACGAATCGTGACGCTCTGAAACTCATACCCGCCGGTGACCGCAACGCTGACGGCTCCACCGCCGGACTTGCCTTCGACCACGGTCGCGCCGATGCGTTGCTGGTCCTCGAGCAGCTGGGCCTGCATGCTCTGCGCTGCGCCGAGCAGCGACCCGAGGTCGAGGCCGCCGAGTCCTGCCCCGACGCCGCCGTCATCGATCACCTCGGCCGACTCGACACTGGCATGGTCGGGGGTTGGTTCATTGTTCATCGTCAGGACTCCTGTTCCATCACTTCCGCGCCGGGAAACGCCTCGACGAGCTTGTCGAGGCCGGTCGTCGGCACCTCGGTGGCGTCGACCAGCTCCGACAGGTCGATGTGTTCGGATTCGTCGGGCACGTCGGGGGGTGGCGGCTCCGGAGTCGTACCGGGAGGGGCAACCGATGGTTGCGCGGCGAGAGCGGGAGCGGGCGCTGCGCCGATCGTCAAGCGGAGGGTGACCGGTCGACCCAGCCGCGCCGACAGCGCCGCCTCGGCATCGGGTCGTGCCGCTTCGGCACGGCCCAACATGCGTTCAGGCACGTCGGCATCGAGGGCGAAAACGAACACGCCGTCGACCTCGCCGACCACTCGCCCCCCGCTGTAGAGCGACTTGGCCATTCCACCGAGCGTCGGGATCACCGACTCGGTCAATGCGCGCTCCACGTCGGCCGGCGACAGGGTCCCTGGCGGCGGGGCTGAGGCTGCTCCTGAGCCGGCAGGTGTCTCCTGCGGCACTTCGGAGGGGACGGCCGCGGGGGTGACGGCCTGCAGCGGGGCCACGGGAGACCGCGGCGCGGAACGCGGGGGAGGCGCGGGCGGCGCGGGCGGCGCCGGCGGTGGGCCGGATCGAGGACGTTCGGCCGCCAGCTGGGCACGAATCGCGGCCGGCCCCGCCGGGGCACTGGACCGTCCCGGTTCTGCCGGAGCGGATGCGGCCTCGGGGCGGCCTTCGGAGCGGTGCTGCTCGACGTGGCGTTGCTCCGCCGAACGGACGGATTCAGCGGGTGCCTGCGCCGAGGCAGCGCCGGCACCGGGCTGCAAGCTGGGGGTCAGTCGGGTGAGGCGACGCTCAAGGTCCTCAACACGTTCGACGAGCGCGTCGAGCGACTGGTCGGCTGCCGGCGTGGTGAGGCGGATCAGCGCCACCTCGAGCGGTACCCGGGGGTCCGCTGCTTGGCGCATGTCGACCGCAGCCGCACCCAGTGACTCCAGCGATCGCGTGATGGTCGCCGTGCCCAGCGCCGACGCAGTCGCCAACATGCGTTTCTGATCGCTGTCGCTCAGGTGGTCAAGCTGGGCGTGAACGGAGGCCAGAAACGCGTCCCGAAGGCTCACGAGCAGCTGCTCCACGAGCACTCGTGGTTCTCGACCCTGCGCCACCGCGTTCGCCACCGCGATCATCACCCGGGCGGTGTCGCGATCGACGAGGGCGTCGAGGATCTCGTCAATCGATTCGGCCCGGTCGTCGATACCGCCGGCGGCGACCACCATGTCGAGTGCGGACAACGTGTCACGTGCCGACCCTCGGCCTTGGCGCACGACGTGATCGAGCGCCGCATCATCGACGGCGAGCGCCGCGTCCTCGCGGATCCAACGCACGTACTCGGTGAGCTCCTGCGCCGACAGCAGCGAGAACTCGAAGTGCTGGGTGCGCGACCGGATCGTTGCCAGAACCTTCTGCGGGTCGGTGGTGGCGAGCACGAAGCAGACGTGGTCTGGCGGCTCTTCGAGGGTCTTCAGGAGCGCGTTCGAGGCCGCCGGCGACAGCATGTGAACCTCGTCGAGGATGTACACCTTCGTGCGCCCCGGCGAACCCACCACGGTGCGCGAGATGAGCTCGCGCATCGCGTCCACGCCGTTGTTGGACGCGGCGTCGAGCTCGAAGAGGTCGTAGCTGTTGCCGTGCTCGATGCTGAGGCAACTCTCGCATTCGCCGCACGGCTCGCCATCGGCGAGATTCGGACAGTTGAGGGCCTTGGCCAGGATCCGGGCCGTGGACGTCTTGCCGGTGCCTCGCGGGCCGCTGAACAGGTAGGCGTGGCCCTCGCTCCCCTGCGCGACGGCGTTGCGTAGCGCCTTGATGACGTGGTCCTGGCCCCGCACGTCCACGAAGCGCCGCGGCCGATAGCGGCGGTACAGAGATTGATGGGCCATCAGGTTCCAGCCTACTTGGGAGCCTCTGACAGCCGGATCGGCTGAGACGATCGTCAGGCTCGGCACGCTGTGCGGGCCCCACCGGGGCGGCGGTTCCATATGCTCCGGACGTGTCCTCGACGTACCCGGTCGGCCCGCCGGCCTCGATGCCCTCGGGAGGGCCGCCCACCTCACCGCCGGGTTGGTACCACGACCCGCAGGGCCAGCGCTGGATGTGGTGGGACGGCTGGCGATGGGTCGATCCGGCGGCTCCACCCCCGGGCGAGCAGCCCGTCGACGAGCGCGTGTTCTTTCCCGACACCCCAACCCTGGCGCTCCCCGCGGCGTGGTTCGGCATCGCGTTCATCTCCGCCCTGACGGTCGCTACTCGGCTCACCGAACTGCTCCCGGAGACCGCTGGAGCGATCGTGTCGCTCGTGCTGCTCGTCGTCAGCACGCTCGGTATGCCCCTCGCCGCGTGGTACGGCTCACGCCGGTGGGGCACCGGCCACTTCTTCGCCGATGTCGGGCTGCGGGTGCACTGGTTGGACGTGCCATTCGGGATGGTCGGGGCGGTCGGACTCACGATCGCGCTGATCGTCTACAACATCGTCAGCCATCTCATCGGTGTGCCCGACGGGTCGAATCTCACCGAGATCTCCGAGCAGGGACGCGACGTCGTCACCTTCGCGATTCTCTTCGTCATGGCCGTTCTTCTGGCCCCGCCGACCGAAGAGTTGCTCTTCCGGGGACTCATACAGCGCGGGCTCGATGCTCGGTTCGCCGTGTGGCCGTCAGTCGTGCTGCAAGGCGCAGTGTTCGGTGCCGCGCACATCACCCCGAGCGAGGGGTGGGGCAACGTGAACCTCTGCGTCGGCCTCGCCCTCATGGGCGTCGGGCTCGGATCCATCGCCCGCGCTACCGGCCGCCTCGGAACCCCGATCATCGCCCACTCGCTGTTCAACGCGGGACAACTGGGCTTGCTCTGGCTCACTATGGCGTGAGCCTTGACCGGGTCGGCCTCATCGTTCCGTGGCCTGGTGAGGCGGTCAGGCGATCTGCGGCACACCCTGGTATCCGCTGAGGGCTGCTGCCTTCCGACCCTGACCCGATTCACGGCCCTGAGTTGCACAGGACCCGACCGCCTCACCAGAACACGGACCAGGGTGAGTGTAGCGGCGGAGGTGGCCGTGAACATCCTCGCGACCAGCTAACCTCGAAACCGGTCACCTGCCCGGGAGACGTGCGAGAGCGGACGAATCGGCACGCCTGGAACGCGTGTGTGGGGCAACTCACCGTGGGTTCGAATCCCACCGTCTCCGCCAGGTGTGCCCACGCTGAACTCGGCCCTCGAGGTCCGACCGTCAGGCCCATCCGTATGCATGGGTCGGTTTCAGCCTGCGGCGTCGGAAACGCTGACACGAGTTGAAACGGCATGAAACGGCTGGACAGCGCTCAAAATGTCGTGCATGGTGCAGGGGATGCCGTATTCGAGGCATCGGCGGGACCCTTGGGGGGAGTGCGGCATGAAGAACCGGTTCCGGAACGGCGCCTTGCGCCTGTTGGCAATCGTCGGGTGCGCCCTGGTCGGCTTCGGTGGGCTCCCGCTGATGTCGTCGATCGGCGACGAACCCGCGGCCGCGGCCTTCGGGGCCGGACAGCCCGCCCGCTACAACAAGAACGTCAACGGTGACTTCCTGTTGATCGGCAACACCGTGCTCAAATGCACCGGTTCGAACTGCACGGAGAGCGGACGGACCAACGACTACATCGAGATGACGAACAGCGACCCCGACGGGGCGGGAGCGTTGTTCAACGGAAGCTCCGGGACGTTCACCATCCCGGCGGGGTCGGTCGTCGACGCGGCGTACCTGTACTGGGGCGGCAACCTCGGCACCACACGCGGCAGCGGCGGCAACACGACGTACTACTGCGCCGACGACCACGATTCGGTTTCCAACGCGACGGCCAACAAATCCAACGCCGACAAGGTGAAACTCAAGATCGGGGCAGGCGCATATAACCAGGTGACCGCCGACACGGTCTACACCGACCCAGCAGGCGGCCTCTCGCAGAGCCTGCCAGCCGGTAACGACGACGACGGCCTCGTCTACGAAGGCGTCGCGGATGTCACCGCGGCGTTCGCCTCCGTCGCCGCCGCGACTGCGACCACCGTATCGGTCGCCGACATCCAGACCATGCAGGGCGGGAACTGCCACGCCGGGTGGTCGCTCACGGTCGTCTACCGCTTCCCGACGCTGAACTGCCTCACAGGTGCCGACGACAACACGGGCCAGAACCCCAACCGCCGCAACGACTACCGCAACGTCGCCATCTACGATGGGCTCCTCCGACAGAAGAACGGCGCAGCCGACACCACGACCACGCTGTCAGGCTTTCTGACCGCTCAGCCGGGACCCAACGACCTCCGCCTGGGAGCGCTCGCCTGGGAGGGCGACCAGGAGCTGACCGGCGACCAGATGAAGGTGAAGTCCAACCTTTCGGGCTCACCGACAACCGTCGACCCTGCCGGTCCTGCGGGCACGACCAACTTCTTCGACTCGGGCAAGCAGCCCACCGCGAACCACAACGCCGACCTCGATACCGACCCCGACTCCAGCGCAACGATCCAACGGGGATACACCGGGGGCCGCAACGACGGCCACGGCATCGACGCCAAGACGCAGATCGTGTCGGTGCCCGGTGGCACCAGCTCGATCGACGTGACGTTCACCACCACCAGCGACAACTACTACCCCGGCCAGTTCGCGCTGTCGTCGCCGCTCAAGTGCCTCCTCATCATCGAGAAGGACCAGGCGGTGAACGGCACGAGCGTCCCGCGCGACAACGCGACCAGCCCCGCGCCGTACGTGAAAGCGGGCGATGTCCTCACCTACACCATGCCCGTTCGGGTCTCCGGTGACGTCGACCTGACCGACGTCGTCGTGAAGGACGTGATCCCCGCCGGCACGACCTACGTCGCCGGTTCGTCGAAGATCGGCAAGGGCAATACCGCGGCCGCAGCGATCGGCGCTCTTGCGGCCGGTGGATCGGTGAGCCTCGGGACGCTGACCGCCAACGTCGGAACCCTCAACAACCTGTCGGGCAACACGTGCCCCGCAGGCGACACGTGCTACGCGGCCGTGCAGTTCCAGGTGACGGTCAACGCCGGTGTCACTCCCGGCACCGTCATCACCAACCAGGCGACGTCGACCTTCAAGGCGTCGAACATCGCCATCAACGAAATCTCCAACCCCGTCACCGACAAGGTCGGCGCGCTCCTGACGATCAGCAAGACGATCACCGGAGCCATCCCCGGCGATCCCACGACCTTCACCTTCACGGTGATCTGCAACGGCACCCAGGTCGCAGGCTCGCCTGTGTCGCTCGCCAGCGGCGGGTCGGCGACGCTCGGCGTTGTTCCGGGCGCATCGTGCACCGTGACCGAGGCGACGAACGCGAACTTCGCGGTGAGCGTGTCGGGCGCGATCGTCACCAACGGCGGGTCCACGACGATGACCGAGGACCGGTCGGTCTCGTTCACGAACACCCGCCTGTTCGGCAAGATCAAGGTCAACAAGGCGATCACACCGGTACCCGGCGACCCCACGCCGGTCCCCACGTTCCAGTTCACCGTCACCTGCCCCGGCGTGGCGGGTTATCCGAAGACCCTGACCATCACGGGTTCCGGCAGTGGAGAGACGCCATCGGACATCCCGTTCGGGACCAACTGCACCGTGACCGAGGCGCCCGCCCCTGGCTGGGCCCAGAGCGGTTCGCAGAGCGTGCAGCCCGTCAATGAGGCCACCGAGAACGTCTCGTTCACCAACACCCGCCAGACCGGTGCGCTGATCATCACCAAGACCACGGTCGGTGGCGACGGCACGTTCAACTTCAACGTCGCCTGCGACGGCACCGCCTGGGATGTGACCCGAACCATCACAACCGCCGGGGGTACGGGCCAGTCGACCCACGTGATCGCCATCCCCGCCGGCGTGAACTGCACCGTCACTGAGGACGCCCAGGTCGGATGGACCCAGACCTCGGGGCCCGCCGGGCCGTTGACCATCGCTCCCGGCGAAGTTGCGACGGCTGCCTTCACCAACATCCGCCAGACCGCCGACCTCGTGATCACCAAGGCGGTGTCGGGCACCTACGCCATCCCGGTCTCGGGCACTTTCCCGTACGTAGTGAACTGCGGCGCCGCCGGCACGTTCACCCCTTCGATCAACGCGTCCAACTCGGCCAATGGCACCGCGACTGTCAGCGGGATTCCCGTCGGAACGTCGTGCACGGTGACCGAGACCATCCCCGCCGGCTGGTCGCTCGACGGGTCGATCAACGGCAACACGAACGGTCGCCAGATCACCATCGCCCAGCAGGGCAACAGCATGACGTTCACCAACCGCCGTGACGTCGGCTCGATCACGATCACCAAGAACATCGATCAGGGCTCCGGGACCTTCCGGTTCGACCTCACCTGCAACAGCGTCCCTGTCGCCGGCAGCCCCTTCGACATCACGATCAACGCGCCGGCCGTCACCGGCTCGGTAACCGTTCCGAACATCCCGACCGGTTCGAACTGCACGGTCGACGAGAACCCGAATGGCTCCACGTCCGGCGACTTCGTTCAGGTCACTCCGTCCAACAACGGTGTGGTGAACTTCACCTCCACCGCGGCCACCCAGACCGCAACGTTCGTCAACCACCGCAAGGTCGGCTCACTGGTGATCCGCAAGGTGTTCCCGCAGGGAAGCCTCGGAGACCCCAACCAGCAGTTCACGTTCACCTGGGACTGCGGTCCCGAGCCGCGGACCGTCACGTTGAAAGCTGGCGAGCAGCATGTTGTCAGCGGCATCCCGACCGGGACCGGCTGCACCGTCTCCGAGACGGCGAACGCGTCGTACGAGACGACGTACTCGCCGCAGAACGGCGCCGTGACGATCGCTCAGGGCGAGAACGTCGTCACCGTCACCAACGTCCGGAAGACAGGCACGCTGGAACTGCGCAAGCAGCTCGTTCCCGCCGCTGATCCGGGCCGGTTCGACCTGGATGTCGACGGCGGCGCCGCCGAGGCGACCGGTGTCGGCGACGGTGGGACGACCGGGTCGATCACCGTGCCGATCGGCGCCCACTCGATCGCCGAAGCCGTCGCCGCCGGCAACGGCGCGGATCTCGGTGACTACACGACGACCATCGCCTGCATCGACACCGCCGGTGAGGACGAGGTTCCCGTGACTCAGGACAACAATGTTGTGGTGAACAGTGGGGCCAAGGTGGTCTGCACGTTCACCAACACCCGCAAGACCGGCAACCTCACTCTCACCAAAGTCGTCGTCGACCCGCTCCAGAGCGGCCACACCTTCGACCTCAAAGCCGGAACCACAACCGTCGTCGACAACGCGACCAACGGCTCGACTGGCACGACGCCGGTGAACACCGGGTCGGTGACGGTCAGCGAGACCGGCACCAACCTCGGCGACTACACCACCACGATCGCCTGCACGACCAACGGCCAGCCGTCGGCCACCGGTGTGGGCACCTCGCTGGCCGTCGCGGTGACCCCGAATGCAAACGTGTCCTGCACGTTCACCAACACCCGCAAGACCGGCACCATCGAAGTCCGCAAACACCTCTCCCCCACAAGCGACCCCGGAACCTTCGACCTCCACATCGACGACACCGTCAAAAAGGCCGCCGCCACCCACAACGGCACCACCGGCCCCGTCACCGTCACCCCCGGCAACCACACCATCGCCGAAACCGCCGCAACCGGCACCGACATGGGTGACTACACCACCTCACTCACCTGCATCGACACCAGCGAGGACGAACCCGTCACCGTCACCAACGGCACCGTCAACGTGCCCGCCGGAACCAACGTGCTCTGCACATTCACCAACACCCGCAAGACCGGCAACCTCACCCTCACCAAAGTCGTCGTCGACCCGCTCCAGAGCGGCCACACCTTCGACCTCAAAGCCGGAACCACAACCGTCGTCGACAACGCGACCAACGGCTCGACCGACTCGATCGTCATCAACAGCGGACCCGTGACCGTCAGCGAGACCAGCACCAACCTCGCCGACTACACGACCACCATCGTCTGCGACGACGACGGCGAACCACTCGCCCAAGGCACCGACACCAGCCTTGCCATCGTCGTGCCAGCCAACGGCGACGTCACCTGCACGTTCACCAACACCCGCAAGACCGGCACCATCGAAGTCCGCAAACACCTCTCCCCCACAAGCGACCCCGGAACCTTCGACCTCCACATCGACGACACCGTCAAAAAGGCCGCCGCCACCCA
>JAIBBP010000246.1 GCA_019694615.1 Microthrixaceae bacterium
GCCAGCTCGAGGTCGGCCGTCGCGCCTGCTTCCTGCATGTGGTAGCCGGAGATCGAGATCGAGTTGAACTTCGGCATCCGCTGGCTGGTGAACGCGAAGATGTCGGCGATGATCCGCATCGAGGGTGCAGGCGGGTAGATGTAGGTGTTCCGCACCATGAACTCTTTGAGGATGTCGTTCTGAATCGTGCCGGCGAGCTGCTCCGGCGTGACACCCTGTTCCTCAGCGGCGACTATGTAGAGCGCGAGGATCGGGAGGACAGCACCGTTCATCGTCATCGACACCGACATCTGGTCGAGCGGGATGCCGTCGAACAGGACGCGCATGTCGTAGATCGAGTCGATGGCGACCCCGGCCATTCCGACGTCACCGCCGACTCGTGGGTGGTCGGAGTCGTAGCCGCGGTGCGTGGCGAGGTCGAACGCGACCGACAGGCCCTTCTGGCCTGCCGCGAGGTTGCGACGATAGAAAGCGTTGGAGTCCTCGGCGGTCGAGAAGCCGGCGTACTGACGTACCGTCCACGGCTGGTTGACGTACATCGTGGGGTAGGGCCCGCGCAGGAATGGGGCGACGCCGGGGTAGGTGTGCAGGAAGTCGAGACCTTCGACGTCGTCCGCCGTGTACAGCGGCGCGACATCGATGCCCTCGGGTGTCTCGACGGTCTGCTTGGCGAGGTCGAGACCCCGTACCTCCTCGACCGCGGCCTGCCAGACGGCACCGTCACCGGCCGTCGGTGTCGGACCGGCGATCCGACTGAAGTCGGGCAACGCCGTCATCGGGCCGCCTCCTCGATTTCGTGGGCTGTGCGGAGAACCGCAAGGACATCGACGCCGACGTGCACGAACTCGTCCACGCCTGCTTCTCGCCAGGCGTCAGCGAGGTCGCCCGGTTGACCGGCGACATACACGCGACGGGCACCGGCGGCCTTCAACGCCGCGGCGGCGGAGGGACCGCTCTCGGCGTACACGCCATCGGAGCTGCAGATCACCGCCAGGCGGGCGCCGCTCGCGGCGAAAGCGTCGGCGAGCGGTGCGTCGCTCGAGAATCCGTCGTTGCCGACGGCTTCGATCCCGCCCGCCTCGAAAAGGTTCTTGGCGAACGTCGCCCTCGCCGTGTGCACCGCGACCGGGCCGAGGTTGGCAAGGAACACGCGTGGGCGTGACCCCGTCGTCGAGAGAAGCAGATCGCTGGCATCGCGCAGCGCCTCGAACTCCGAGCCGAGTCGAACCGCGGGGAGAGGTTGGATCTCCGAGACGTCAGCGCTGTCGCGGTGCAGGGACGACGTCGCCCATTCCTCAGCCGCAGCACGGCGGATCGAGTCGACATCGGGCGCCTCGCGAACCAGCGGATCCTCCGCAAGGTTCGGGAACTCACTGACACCGGTCAGCGGATCACGACGACGGGCGATGTTCGACATCCGGGCCTCGCGGACCTCGTGCAGCGCCGCGGCCAACGATCCGCTCGTGAGCGCCTCGACGATGCCGCCGCCCGCTTCGATCTCCTGGAAGCGTTGCCATCCTCGCTCGGTGAACGCGTCGGTCAGCGTTTCCAGGTAGTACGAACCGCCGGCAGGGTCGATGACCGCACCGACGTGGGATTCCTCCTGCAAGACCAGCTGGGTGTTGCGGGCGATGCGACGGGCGAGTTCGTCGGGAAGTCCGATCGCCGCATCGAAGGGTTGAACCGTGACCGACGTGGCGCCGGCCACCCCCGCGGCGAAGCACGCTGCTGTGGTGCGCAACATGTTCACCCACGGGTCGCGGGCACTCATCATCCGTGTGGCGGTTCGAACCGCGAACGGAGCGTCAGCGGCCTCCGTTGCACCGGCCACCTCGACCACGTGACTCCACAACCGGCGCGCCGCGCGCAGTTTGGCGATCGTGGCGAACACGTCGGCGTCGGCAGCGACAGTGAATCCGATCTGTGCAGCCGCGACGCCGACGTCGAGGCCCGCATCGATGAGCGCCCGCAGATACGCAACGCCGGTTGCCAGCATCGCGGCGAGCTCCTCGCCCTCACTCGCCCCGGCGTCGACATACGGCGCTGTGTCGACGTGCACGGCGCGAACGTGCGGCCATGCCTGCGTCCGCACTGACAGCTCACCCGTCTCGGCGAGCGAACGCTCGACGCCTCCGGGCAACCGACCGAGGGCGGCGAGCGCACCGATCGGGTCAGCTCCCAGATTGCCGCGCCGCTGGTCAGGTGCGACACCGGTGGCCTCCCAGCGTTCGATCATGAGTGCGGCTGCCTCGGTGAACCACGGGCCGGCGTCGAGTACCACAGAGACCAGATCGAGGTACACGCCATCGAGAAGTGCGGCGAAGTCGTCCGCGCCACCAACGACGACCCCATCAACGTCGGCCGCACCTCCGACGTCGAGACGCAATGTCACCGACGAGACGCCGCCCTCAAGGTCCTCGAGCAGCTCGCGGTTCGCGGCGGAGGCCAACGGGTGCGCCTGGGTCTGTCGGATCTCCCACGCCCCGTCGACCGGCCCGGCAGCGGCCGTTCCCCGCGCCCGGTGCGCCTGCCCGGGGAACTGCTCGATCCGCCCCGGGGTCACGTCGTCCGCGGTGTACAGCGGCTGGATCGCGATGCCGTCATAGGTGTGCGCGACGAGCTTCTTGTCGAAGTCGGCGCCCTTGAGAACCTTGTCGACGAGCAAACGCCACTGCTCGTGGCTTGCGGTCGGGAAGTCCGCGGCGAGGGCCAAGTCGGGGGAGGTGGTCACGGGCGATCTCCAAGCAGCGGCCGGTGGACGGGTTCCGAGGATACCGGAGGCCCTGACGGGTCGTCAGATGCCGCTAGCGTCCTGACCACTGGACGGTCGGCGAGAAGAGGGCAGATGGACGCGGAGAATCTCGGGTTGTTGATCCTTCGAGTGGCGATCGGTGCGACGATGATCGCTCACGGCTACAACCACATCTGGGGTGGTGGGAAGATCGCCGGCACCGCCGGGTGGTTCGAGAGCCTCGGGATGAAGCCCGGCAAGCTTCACGCGTGGCTCGCCAGCCTCACCGAACTCGGGGCTGGAGCACTGCTCGCGCTCGGACTCCTCACGCCGCTCGCCGGTGGCGCGTGTGCCTCGGTCATGTTGGTTGCGTGGTTGACGAACCACCGCACCAACGGCTTCTTCATCTTCCGGCCGGGCGAGGGCTACGAGTACGTGATGAACCTGTTCGTGTCGTCCCTCGCCGTCGCCTTCATCGGGGCCGGCGAGTGGTCACTCGACGACGTGCTCGGTATCAGCGACGACCTTGATGGCTGGACCGCAGTTGTCATCGGCCTTGTTGCCGGGGTGGTCGCCGCCCTCGGGTTGCTGGCGGTGTTCTACCGGCCACCGGTCAAGGACTGACGCGGACTTTCTTCTCATGCCGCCGTGAGGGTGAGTCGAACCCTAAGGCAGCATGGGGAACATCACATCTCGCCGGGCCCGGCCGCTCAATGCGGCCGAGGTCGCTGCACGTGTCGCAGCACGCCTCGACGCACAGATCGTCGAGCTCTACGCCATTCGTGACGGGTCGGCGGTCGATCCGATTGCCCGGTGGACCGCACCGGGAGTCACGACGCCCGCGTCCGAATCCGTCGCGCTGACGTGGTTTCCCTGGTCACTGGGCAACGTTCGACCGCAGCACTACCTGTTCGTCCGCAACGCCGGGGCGCTGCCGTTTCAACCGGAGAACGGCACAACGATCGGCGCACTCGGGATCAGCTCCGCGTTGCACCTTCCGATCCAGTCGAGGCCCTCCGCGACGATCGGTGCGGTCTGCGCCTACTGGGTCGACGAACGATCGTCGTGGGACGATGATGAACGAGACGCTGTTTGCTCCTGGGCGCTCGACGTCCTCGTCGACGTCGCCTGAGTCGCCGCCGGTTCTGCTGCCGCGCCGGTCAGGTCGCTCTCGACGACCTCGTGACGTTCGAGGTACGACGACACGAACGCCTGGATGATGGCTGCGGCCGGGAGGGCTAGCAGGGCGCCCACCGGGCCGATGATGCTGGCACCGGCGATCGCCGAGCCAAAGGCAACTGCCGGATGGATCGCCATCGTCGCAGCGGAGATGCGGGGTGCGAGCAGGTAGTTCTCTAGCTGCTGGTAGACCACGATGAATCCGATCACCCACAGTGCGTGTGGCGGGTTGTTGAGCAGCGCCACCAGCAGGGGCAAGGCTCCGCCGATGTAGGTGCCGATCACCGGAACGAACTGCGACACAATGCCCATCCAGACGGCGAGTGCCAGCGGGGAAGGGACTCCGATGATGCTGAACGCCAGCCACGATGCGACCGCCGACACTGTCGCGAGGAGCAAGCGCGAGTAGAGGTAGCTGCCCGTCTTGTGGATGGCGAGCTCCCACAGGGTGAGGATGATCCGCTGGCGTTCTGGGGGAAGGACCGAGCAGATCGATCGACGGAACCGTGGGCCGTCAGCGACCATGTAGAACGAGAAGAGCCCGATGGTGAAGATGTTGAACACCACCCCGAGCACCGAACCGGTCACCGAGATGACCCTCCCGCCAAGGTCGCCGGCAGTGCTCGCGATGTCGCCCTGGTACTTGCGGAGTTGGTCCACGATCGAGTCGGTCGTGATGTTCGCGTCGAAGCGTTTGTTGACCCACTCGGTCGCGTTCACGACGAGCTCGGGCGCATCATCGATCAAAGTCCGTACCTGTTGCACCACCAGGTCAACCACCACCCACACCAGCAGGGTGGTGACGACCAGGAGCACCACGAACACGAGGCCGGTGGCCGATCCTCGACGCCACCCGCGGTCCGCGAGGTAGTCCACGGCCGGCTCGACGGCGAACGACAGGAAGAGCGAGACGAGCAGGATCGTGAGGAGGTCGGCGAGCTTCAGGTAGAGGTACTGGGCGACGAGGAAGCCGGCCACGCCGATGGCCGCGTACAGGACCGCCCGCGGCACCCATCGCGGCGGGCGGGTTTCGTTCCACCCTGCGGGCAGGGTCGGTGGGTCGCCCGACGTGTCGGGCATCAGGCGCTGCCGAACATCATCATCCACTGCTCGACCGATTTCGGGCGGAAGACCACGTTGTTTCGTCGAGTCTCACCCATCGACGCCGACGGTTGTGGCGAATACTGGTGTCCCGGGTAGAGCACCGCGTCGTCGGGAACCTTTGACAACCGCTGAGTGAGGCTGAGGTAGAGCGCCTCGGGGTCACCCCCGGGCAGGTCGGTGCGACCGCAACCGTCGAGGAACAGCGTGTCGCCCGCAACGAGACGGTTGTCGACCAGGAAGCACTGCGATCCGGGAGTGTGGCCGGGCGTGTGTATCAGTTCGATGGGAATCTCGCCGACGGAGACGACATCGCCCGCTCGGTGCCCGACGAGGTCGGGTTCGGAGCAGTTCGTGACGCGCATCACCCAGGGCAGCTCGTCCGCCTGTACGTGGATCGGAACACTCCGCAGTTCCAGGAGTGCTTCGACTCCTTCGATGTGGATGCCCATCATCTCCCCACCGCAGTGATCTGGGTGGTAGTGGGTGACCAACGCCCCCGAGATCGTCATGCCATCAGCCTGGGCAACAGCATCGAGCCCCACGACGTCGTACGCCGGGTCGACGACCAGGCATTCGCCCGTCGACCTGTCGCCGATGAGATAGCTGAAGTTGACCATCTGTCGGGCAACGGGATCCGACATCGCGAAGTCACGACCGGCGAGGAGCTGCCGGAAGTACAGCCGGGGCTCAGGCGATGGTGCCTCGGTCACGCTGTTGCCTCCACCGCTGAGGTAATCGCGGCAAGCGCGAGATCGATCTCATCCGCGGTGACCACGAGCGGTGCCATGAAACGGATGACATTGCCGTAGGTTCCGGCGTTCATCAGCAGAAGGTTCGACTTGTCACGGCAGTGGGCGACGATCGCCGCGGTACGAGCGGTATCGGGAGCGCCGGTTGCCGGCTCGCGGAACTCCGCGGCGATCATCAGACCTGTGCCACGAACGTCTGCGATCACGGGGTGGTCGACGGCAAGCTTCGAGAGTCCGGCACGGAGCTGATCACCGCGTTCGACCACCCCGTCGAGGAAACCCTCCGCAGTGAGAACGCCGATTGTCGCGAGCGCGGCGGCACACCCGATGGGGTTGCCTCCGTAGGTGCCACCGTGGGAGCCGGGAGGCCACGAGGCCATG
>JAIBBP010000159.1 GCA_019694615.1 Microthrixaceae bacterium
CCCGGATCGGACGATCCGCTCGGTCAAGCGGCACATGGGCACGAACTGGTCGGTGGACATCGACGGCAAGTCCTACGCCAGCCAGGAGATCTCGGCCCGAACGCTGATGAAGCTCAAGCGCGACGCCGAGGCCTACCTGGGCGACACCGTCACGCAGGCGGTGATCACGGTGCCCGCCTACTTCGACGATGCGCAGCGCACCGCCACCAAGGAGGCCGGCCAGATCGCCGGGCTCGAGGTCCTCCGGATCATCAACGAGCCGACGGCCGCCGCGCTCGCGTACGGCATGGAGAAGGAGGGTGCCGACCAGACGATCCTCGTGTTCGACCTCGGCGGCGGTACGTTCGACGTGTCGGTGCTGGAGATCGGCGACGGCGTGTTCGAGGTGAAGTCCACACACGGCGACACCGAACTCGGCGGCGACGACTGGGACCAGCGTGTCATCGACTGGCTCGTCGAGGCGTTCAAGAACGCCAACGGAGTCGACCTGTCCAAGGACAACATGGCCCTCCAGCGTCTGAAGGAAGCTGCCGAGAAGGCGAAGATCGAGCTCAGCCAGGTGCAGCAGACGCAGATCAACCTGCCGTTCATCACCGCAACCGACGCCGGTCCGCTCCACCTCGATGAGTCGCTGACCCGAGCGAAGTTCCAGGACATCACCTCCGACCTGCTCGATCGATGCAAGGCGCCGTTCCAGCAGGCGCTCAAGGATGCGGGGCTGACGATGGGCCAGCTCGACCACGTGATCATGGTCGGCGGGTCGACCCGCATGCCTGCCGTGCAGGAGCTCGTGCATTCGATGACCGGCCGGGAGCCGCACAAGGGTGTCAACCCCGACGAGGTCGTTGCCATGGGCGCCGCCGTGCAGGCGGGCGTGCTCAAGGGTGACGTCAAGGACATCCTCCTGCTCGACGTGACGCCCCTGTCGCTCGGCATCGAGACGAAGGGTGGAGTGATGACCAAGCTCATCGAGCGCAACACGACCATCCCCACCCGACGCACAGAGGTGTTCACCACCGCCGAGGACATGCAGCCGTCGGTGGAGATCCACGTCCTGCAGGGCGAGCGCGAGATGTCGAGCTACAACAAGACGCTCGGCAAGTTCCAGCTCGTCGACCTTCCGCCGGCGCCCCGCGGCGTTCCGCAGATCGAGGTCACCTTCGACATCGACGCCAACGGCATCGTGAACGTGTCGGCCAAAGATCGGGCGACCTCGAAGGAGCAGTCGATCACCATCACCGGCCAGTCCTCGCTGTCCAAGGACCAGATCAGCCAGATGGTCAAGGACGCCGAAGCCCACGCCGAGGAGGACCGCAAGCGCAAGGAAGACGCCGAGGAACTCAACAAGGCCGACACGCTCGTGTACCAGACCGAGAAGCTGCTGCGTGAGCAGGGCGAGAAGATCGAAGGCGAGGATCGAGTGCAGGTCGAGCAGGCGCTCGGCACCCTCAAGGAAGCCATCTCCGAAGGCGAGATCGAGAAGATCAAGATCGCGACCGAGGGCCTGATGATCGCCAGCCAGAAGTTCGCCCAGCAGCTGTACGAGCAGGCCGCGAACGACGGTGGCTACGCGCAGGCCAACCCGACCGGTGGCGCGGGCGACGACGACGTGGTCGACGCCGAGATCATCGAGGACGAGCAGTGACCGATCCGAGTGACGATGTCGTGTCCGACCTCGACAACGACAACGTCGAGGTCGGACAAGGTCCCGATGCGGCCGACCTTCAGGCGGCACTCGACGCGCTGGACGAGCTCGACGCCAACACGGTTCTCGACGTTGATCTCGGTGACCTCGTTGCTCCCAACCAGGGTCGAACCGAGGCAGGCGCCGACGATCCATCCGCCGTCGACGTCGATCTCGCGCGGGTCATGGCCGAGCGCGACGAGTACCTCGATACTGCTCGCCGCGTGCAGGCCGACTTCGAGAACTACAAGCGCCGTGTCGACAGCCAGCGGGTCGAGCAGACCCAGCGGGCAGCTGAATCGCTCGTCGTCGAGCTGTTGCCGGTGCTCGATGCCTGTGATGCAGCGCTCGGCCACGGTGCGGAGGATGTCGTGCCGATCCAGTCAGCGCTCTACGGCACGCTCGAGCGCAAGGGCCTGACGCGGGTCGACCAGATCGACGTTGCGTTCGATCCCGAGGTGCACGAGGCCGTACTCACCGAGGCCGGCGACGGCGGCGATCCCCTCGTCGTCGAGATCATGCGCACGGGCTACAGCTGGAACGGACGCGTCGTGCGGCCGGCGATGGTCAAGGTCCGTTCCTGATCAACCACGAACAACAGCCGAGGAGGTGACGACGTGACGATGCAACGAGAGTGGTTCGAGAAGGACTATTACGCGGCGCTCGGCGTCGCTTCGACGGCGAGCCCAAAGGACGTCACGAGCGCCTACCGCCAACTCGCACGCAAGTATCACCCCGACGCCAACCCGGGCGATGCCGCAGCCGAAGAGAAGTTCAAGGAAGTCTCGGCGGCCTACGACGTGGTCGGTGATCCGGAACGGCGCAAGGAGTACGACCAGGTTCGGGCGATGGGTCCGATGGGGTCCCGCCTGAGCGGCGGCGGTCCCGGCGGCGGGTTCGGTCGGCCAGGCGACGCCAGCTTCAACGGCGCTGATCTCGGCGACCTCATCAGCAATCTGTTCGGCCGTGGCGAGCAACGTGGTAGGTCCGGCTCAGCGAACTTCAGCCGTGGCCCCCAGCGTGGCACCGACCTCGAGGCCGACCTCCACCTGGCCTTCATGGATGCGGTTCGTGGCGTCACGACCTCGGTGAACCTCGTCAGCGACGTCACGTGCGGTGACTGCAACGGCACGGGCGCGGCGCGCGGCACCAGCCCTCGCGTCTGCACCGACTGCGGCGGACGGGGTGTCGTCGACGACAACCAGGGCTTCTTCTCCCTGAGCCATCCGTGTGCCAGCTGCGGTGGACGGGGCAACTTCATCGACAGCCCCTGCCCCACGTGCAGCGGCACCGGCGTGACGTCGCGACCTCGCGTGGTCAAGGTGCGCCTTCCCGAAGGGGTGAAGGATGGGCAGACCATCCGCCTCAAGGGCAAGGGCGGTCCCGGCCGTCAGGGCGGGCCGGACGGCGACCTCTACGTGCGGGTCAACGTTGAGCCACATCCGATCTTCAACCGTGAAGGCGACGACCTGCACCTCACCGTTCCGGTCTCGTTCCCCGAGGCCGCCCTCGGTGCCGACGTGCGGGTCCCGACGCTCGACGGAGATGCCGTCACGATCCGGATCCCGCCCGGCACACCCAACGGTCGCGTCTTCCGAGTGAAGGCCCGCGGAATCGCGACCCCGTCGGGGAAGGGCGACCTGCTCGTTGCAATCGATCTCGTTGTGCCAACCAGCCTTTCTGGCGAGGAGCGCTCCGCTCTCGAAGCGCTCCGTGCCGCATCCCATCAGTCGCCACGCGCACACCTTGGCGTCTGACCTACTCCTTCAAGGAGGTGAGTCATGCCCGAGTTCAACCAAGCGGTATACGTGATCTCAGTGGCCGCCGAGCTCGCCGGCGTCCACCCCCAGACGCTGCGGATCTACGAACGAAAAGGACTGCTCAGGCCGGCTCGCACCGGCGGAGGGAGCCGCCGTTACAGCGATGCAGACATCGCTCAGCTCCAACGCATCCAGGAGCTGACCAACGAAGGTCTCAACCTCGCGGGCGTCACGCGAGTCCTCGAACTCGAGTGGAAGGTCGCTCGGCTCGAAGCCGAGCTGTCGCGAACCCGCTCCGAGGCCGCCGAAACGGTGGCCGACACACACCGTCAATACCGCCGGGACCTGGTCCCGGTCCAGCAAGCCGCGGTGGTGCTCTACCGCGACGGAAAGCGCAGGCGCACGTGAGTCTCGATCCGAACACCTGGACTCTCAAGACGCAGGAGGCGGTCAACGCCGCCATCGAGCTGGCGTCGACATCGGAGAACCCCGAGGTCACGCCCGATCACCTGTTGGTCACCCTCCTGTCTCAGGACAACGGCGTGGTGCTGCCGGTCGTGCGCAAGATCGGCATCAACCCGCTGTCGTTGCGCAACCGCACCGAGGAGACCTTGTCGCGGCTTCCCAAGGCCTACGGCACGGAGACGTCGATCTCCAAGGCGCTCACCGAGGTGTTTCAGATCGCGACGAAACAACGCGATGAGCTCAAAGACGACTACCTCTCGACCGAGCACCTGCTCCTGGCATTGGCCATTGTCGACGACTCACGGTCGTCGGCCGACAAGTACCTCGACGGCACCACCAGAGACGAGGTGCTCACTGCCCTCGCCGAGGTGCGGGGCACTCATCGGGTCACCTCGCAGAACCCCGAGGAGCAGTACCAGTCCCTCGAGAAGTACGGCCGGGATCTCACCGAGGCGGCCCGGCGAGGCAAGCTCGATCCGGTGATCGGGCGCGACGACGAGATTCGTCGAGTTGTTCAGGTGCTCAGCCGCCGAACCAAGAACAACCCGGTGCTCATCGGTGAGCCCGGCGTCGGCAAGACAGCGGTCGTCGAGGGGCTGGCGCAACGGATCGTCGAGGGCGATGTGCCGGAGTCGCTGCGCAACAAGCGACTCATAGCGCTCGACCTCGCGTCGATGGTTGCCGGTGCCAAGTACCGCGGCGAGTTCGAGGAGCGGTTGAAAGCGGTCCTCAAGGAGATCACCGACTCCGACGGAGAGGTCATCACGTTCATCGACGAGATGCACACCGTCGTCGGCGCCGGCGGCGGCTCTGAAGGCGCGATGGACGCCGGCAACATGCTGAAACCGATGCTGGCTCGCGGTGAGCTGCGGATGGTCGGTGCCACCACCCTCGACGAGTTCCGGAAGTACATCGAGAAGGATCCCGCACTGGAACGCCGTTTCCAGCAGGTCTACGTCGGAGAGCCGACGGTCGAGGATTCGATCGCCATTCTGCGCGGGTTGAAGGAGCGCTACGAGGTCCACCACGGCGTCCGCATCGCCGACAGTGCGCTGGTCGCAGCTGCGGTGCTCTCGGATCGGTACCTCACCGGGCGGTTCCTGCCCGACAAGGCGATCGACCTCATGGATGAGGCTGCCAGCTCGTTGCGGATCGAGATCGACTCGGTGCCCACCGAGATCGACGTGGTCGAACGTCGGATTCGCAGCCTCGACATGGAGCGGGTCGCGCTGAGCAAGGAGAGCGACCCGGCATCCCTGGAGCGCCTGTTGGCCATCGACAAGGAACTCGCGGACCTTCGTGAACAAGCCGATTCGATGCGTGGGCATTGGCAGGGTGAGAAGGACGCTATCCAGATCATCCAGGAGCTCAAGGAACGGCTCGAGACCATGAAGGCCGACGCCGATCGAGCCGAGCGCGAAGGCGACCTCACCCGTGCCTCGGAGATCCGTTACGGCCACCTTCCGGTGATCGAACGCGAAGTCGAGGCCGCCACGGCACAACTGGCTGACCTTCAGACCGACAAGCAGATGCTCAAGGAGGAGGTCGACGAGGGCGACATCGCCAAGGTGGTCGCCAAGTGGACCGGCATCCCGGTCACCCGCCTCATCGAAGGTGAGATGGGCAAGCTGCTTCGGCTCGAAGAGGTGTTGCACGAGCGGGTGGTCGGCCAGGACCAGGCGGTCGAAGTGGTCGCCAACGCGATCCGCCGCAGTCGCGCAGGGCTCAGCGACCCGCACCGGCCGATCGGCTCGTTCCTCTTCCTCGGCCCGACCGGTGTCGGCAAGACGGAGCTGGCGCGGACGTTGGCAGAGTTCCTGTTCGACGACGAGCGGGCGATGGTCCGCATCGACATGAGCGAGTACATGGAGAAGCACTCCGTGTCCCGCCTGATCGGCGCTCCCCCCGGCTACGTCGGTTACGACGAGGGCGGCCAGCTCACCGAGGCAATCCGCCGGCGTCCGTACGCGGTCGTCCTGCTCGACGAGGTCGAGAAGGCCAACCCCGAGGTGTTCAACGTGTTGCTGCAGCTTCTCGACGACGGTCGGCTGACCGATGGGCAGGGGCGAACCGTCGACTTCACCAACGTCGTGCTCATCATGACGTCGAACCTTCCCGGCGACCCGCATGACTTCTTCCGACCGGAGTTCATCAACCGGCTCGACGACATCGTGCGGTTCAAGCCGCTGGAGCAGGGCGACCTCACCCACATCGTCGACATCCAGCTGGGGCTCCTCCAGGATCGTTTGCGTGACCGTCGCATCCACCTCGACGTCACCGACGCGGCACGGGAGAAGCTGGCGGAGCTCGGCTACGACCCGATGTTCGGTGCCCGCCCGCTCAAGCGGCTGATTCAGCGTGAGATCGGCGATCGGCTCGCCGTGGCGTTGCTCGAAGGCAGGATCGGCGAGGGAGCGAAGGCGATCGTCGATGTCGGCGAGGGCGGTTTCGTGCTCACCTGACGGATCCTCCCGCGAACACGCCCCCCATCCGAAATGTGCTGCGAGGTGTGCGGTTTCGCGATTGCCTCGCAGCACATTTGGGTCAGCGGGCGGTCAGGTGCGGCGAACCGTCTTTCCGGCGGCGGCCGTCGATAGCCTGACCCGTCGTGGAGATCACCAGCGTGGCCACCGATGAGGTTGTTGCGTTCGACGGCCGCAACCTCCACCGCCGTGACGGGCTCGATGCTGGACGCGCCTACGAGCTGTTCGGCCGCGAGGTCCGTACGCTCCGAGACCCCGGCGGCGAGTTGTTGTGCCGCGTCGGCACTGTCAACGATGTGCACTTCGGCGAAACGGTGTGCGGAGTGGTCGGCGGGACCGACATCGGTCCGACGTTCGAGTCGGGGCCGGGCGAGGAGCCGTATCCCGAGCTCATGAACCAAGGAGCCGTCGCGGAGCTAGCCACGTTCGAGCCGGAGCGGGTCGTGGTCAAAGGCGATCTCACGAGCAGCGGAACCGTCGCGGAGTACCAGCGATTCCTCGAGGTCTACTCATCGGCCTTTGGTGATCGGTTGGTGCACGTCCGGGGCAATCATGACGCGTATCACGGCGAAGTGTTCGCGGATTTCGCTGTTCAGGAGGTGGTGGTCCCGGGTGCCACGCTGGCGGTGCTCGACACCGCGCGCACCCACCAGGTCAACGGATCGATTGATGCCGATCAACTCGATTGGCTCGACGAGCTCGCCGCACGTACCGACACCATGGTCCTGGTGTTCGGTCACCACCACATCTGGAGCCCGGAGCTCGACCCCCGGCACGACGACTACTTCGGGATCCGGCCCGACGACAGCGAAGCGCTGTTCGCCGTGTTCGCGAGGCGTCCCAACATGGTCGGGTACTTCGCTGGCCACACCCATCGCAACCGTCGGGTGTACGTCGAAGCGGCCGGCAACGCGGCGTTCGTAGAGGTTGCCTGCGTCAAGGACTTCCCCGGCGCCGTCGCCGAGTACCGCATCCACGAAGGCGGGGTCTCGCAGGTGTTTCGACGGATCTCAGCACCCGAGGCGCTGTCCTGGTCGGAGCGAACCCGCCAGATGTACGAAGGCGGGTACGGCGCGTACGCGTTCGGCAAGCTCGCCGATCGTTGTTTCACACTTCGGTCGAGCGCCGGGCGCTGACGAGCCTGCGAGACTTCCAGCATGCCGGATGCTCGAAGAGAGGACCCGACGCCGGTGGTGCACCGGCACCACGACGTTGAACTCGAACCGCGGCGTCGCCCGGTTCAGGAACGCAGTCGTGACCGCTTCGCCCGGATCCTCCGTTCCACCCGGGACCTCCTTCTCGAAACCGGGATCGAGGCGCTGAGTTGCGAGTCGATCGCCATCGAGGCCGGAGTCCCCGTCGGCACCGTATACCAGTTCTTCCCGAACAAGTTCTCCATCGTGTGCGAACTCGACCGGATCGACACCGAGTCGGTCGCGGCCGAACTTGACGCGTTCGCGTCGCAGATCCCTTCGCTCGAATGGCAGCAACTGCTCGACGCGCTGATCGATCACCTCGCCAAGGCGTGGGCAGTCGACCCCTCGCGGCGTGCCGTCTGGCTCTCGATGCAGGCGATCCCCCCGACTCGTGAGGCAGCAACCCGTCACCAGCAGATCCTCGGTGACCGGGTGGCACGCATCATCTCGCCGCTCACGCCGGGGATGCATCGGCGTGAACGATCCACGATCGCGCAGGTCGTCGTCCACACCTGCTACTCGATGCTGAACTTCTCGGTTCGTGACCACCACGCCCACCCGGCTGCGGTACGCGAGACCAAACGGTTGCTCACCTCCTACCTCGTGGCGACGGCGACCTCGGCATCGATCTGAGCTGCGTCTCACCCCACCGATCCAGAAGGTCCACCAGCGCCGGCCGCAGTGCCTCCGGTGCCACGATGCGGTCGACCGAGCCGACGTCCGCAGCGCGGTCGACGCTGTGGATGGCATCGAATCGGCGAGCGATGGTGGCGCGATGGTGCACCTCCAGTTCTGCGCGGCGGGAGACGAGAGCCGCCCCTGTCAGCCGACTGTCGGCGAGCTCGGCGTCCACCGCGTCGCGAACCTCCCGAGCGAAGACAACCCCTGCGGCAGCGTCGCCGCCGATGACGGAGACAAACGTGCCTTCCAAGGCCAGCACGGTGACGGACGGGTTGAGGTGTCGACTGAAGACCACGTACGCGCCGCCGTGGAATCGTCCCACGACGACAACGACGACCGGCCCTTCGAAGTTCACGACGGCCCGAGCGATCTCCGCTCCGTACTCGAGCTGACGGTCGAACATCGATTCGGCGCTGCCGTCGAACCCGGCCAGGTTTGCCAGCACGATCGCGGCGCGACGGCCGCTGGCGCGATTCAAGGCCCGCGCGATTTTGCGGGACGCCTGCGGGTAGAGCGTGCCCGAAGCACGCAGCGGCCGGTCGGCGTGGGCGATGTCCACGGCTGGTTGTGACTCGATCCCGATGAGTGACACGGGCCAACCGCCGATGCGCGTGTCCCACACGATTGCGGGGTGACTCCCGGCCTGGTCCCGCCACGGTTCGACGCGCTCGGCGTCGATGTCGGCGATCGCCGACATCAGCGGGCGGATGGCGAACGGTCGCTTGCGGGACGGGTTGTGTTCGACGCGGAGCAGGTGGCCGAGGGTGAGGCTGTCCGCGTCGTCGGCCATTTCGTCGCACACCGATCGACTCGGTGTGTCGACCGAGACCGCTCGCGCCGGTGTACCGTCGACTCGGGGTTCGCTGAGGGCCAGGTGGTCGAACATGAGTCGGTATGCCTCGGGCAGGTCGGCAGCGACATGATGGGCTTCGCCGTTCGGGCCCATCACCTCGGCGTAGCCGCCCATGTCCGATTCGCTGTCGTGGTGCCCACCGCCCGAAAGTGCAAGCGCTCGTCTCCCGGTCAACACCATCGCCGCCGGGGCAAGCATGACCAGCGCGCCGCTGGTGTGCCACAACATCGTGGCGAGAGCGTTCCAGTAGGACTGCGCCCCGACGTTGATCCCGGCGACGATCACGTTGATCGCGCCGCCGCCCTGGGTGAAGGCGACGATGTAGCGGGCGACCGCCGCGCACCAGTCCATGTTCTCGGTGCCCGAGTCCCAGGCGATCCGGGCTCCCGCTGATATCGCCACCCACTCCACCGGAACCCCCCGTTCGGTCGCCAACTCGATGGCGGCGATCACCAGACGGCACTCGGCCTCGGCCACCGCGCCCATCGAACGTCCGGGATCACCGCAGATGAGTACGCGGTCAAGCCGGTCGGGGTGGCCGCGGAGCACGTGGCTGATGACGCCGACCATCACGCCGGGCTCATGCGAACCCAGCGGTCGGTCGACGGGCTCGAGGCGACCGTCGACGAGATCGTGCTCCACAAAGGTCCCGGTCGCCGCTTCGGGAAGCAGATCCGACCGGCAACACAGGAGCCCGACGACGTCGGCCGGTCCCCAAACTCGGCGTTCGCCAGCGGGAGGTGCCGAGGAGATCCGGACCAGCTCGTCGGCGCGGTCGACGGTCGCCCCCGTGAGGGCGGCCGCGAGCACCCAGCCAGCAGTCGGGGCCGTCACCGGCATCTCGCATTTCATCGTCTCCGTGACGCACAGCAGGTCGCCAACCTCGACGCGCTGTCCGACCTTGACCTCGACGCTGACCACCAGACCCGCCATCGACGCTGCGATCACCGTCTCGGTCGTCGTGACCGCTCTGTCGGTGAGCGTCATGCCGCCACGTTCCCGTCGACCGACGTACCGATCGACTCGATCACGACGAGCGCTACGACCGTCCCTCCGTCATGGGACAGCGACACGTGCAGCGCTGTCGGCCCGAGTGTCGCCGTGATGCCCTCGGCGACGTTGCCGTGGAGTCGAAGTCCGGGACGGCCCCATGCGTCGAGTCGAACCTCGATCTCGCGAGGGTCGATCCTGTCGAGGCGGGGTGCTGCACCGTGCCGTGCCGACGACCAGGCCTTGATGAACGCCTCCTTGGCGGCCCAACGTGCCGCGAGATGCTCGTGTTCGCGGAGCTGCGCATCGCCACCGGCGGGCTGCCGAACCAGCTCCCGCTCGCCAGCGGTGAACGCAGAGCGGTAACGCGATCCGACGAGGTCGAGTTGTTCGGCGAACCGTTGCAGGTCGACGACGTCGATGCCGATCCCACGGACGGTCATGCCACCACCTCGTCGATCACCCCACCGCGGAGCACTCCTGCGTCGTCCAGTCGCGTCGACGGATCGACGAGCATCGTCAGCTCGATGCCGCGGGCGGCGTCGGGGTCCGGGCCGAGTCTCCGGTCGGGGCGTCGGTACAACGGCGGGCCGCCCACCTGTGCTGCGATCCGTCGGCGCTGACCGTCGAGGTCGCGGCGTCGACTGCGCTCGACGTAGTCGACGCGCTCGCCTTCGGGAAGGAGCGATACGAAGACGTCGGGATGAACGACAGCGACCAGCGCGGCGACGTGGCCGAACCCCAGGCTCGTGACGAGTCCCGCACGGAGCCTGCGCCGGCTCGTGATCGGCGATGTCGGCCACACGAGGTGCTCGTGGCGCTCGAGCGCTGGGTCAACGCAATCGAGGCTTCGGTTCGCCGGGATCACACCCGACGAAAGCACCTGACACAGCCCCGCGATCTGGAATGCGGCTGCCCCGCCTTTGGCGTGGCCGGTCACGCTCTTCTGGGACACGACGAGCAACGGGTTTCCCGGTGACCGTCCGAGTGATGTTGCCAGGACCTCGTGAACCAGCGACTCGTTCGGGTCGTTGGCCTGGGTGGACGTGTCGTGTTTCGACACGACCGCGATGTCGTCTGCGGTGACACCCAGGGCCGCGAGGCGGCGGGAGAGGTGGGACGCGGCTCCACCGCGAGCGGCTGCCACCAGGCCGACACCGGGAGCGGGGATGGACGTGTTGACCCCGTCGGAGAACGATCCCGCCCACGCAACGACACCCCGGACCGGCAGGCCCAACCGCGCCGCGACATCGCCGCGAGCGAGCAGCACGGTGCCGCCTCCCTGGCCCTCGACGAAGCCGGCGCGCCGGCGGTCGTTGGGGCGGGACATGCGCGCCGGCGTCACACCGGCGGCCGCCATCTCGTCGCTCGACGCGGTGGCGTTCATCGCGGCGAAACCCACCAACCCCTCGGGGCCGTAGTCGTCGAAGCCGCCGGCCACGACGAACTCGGCACGTCCCGAACGGATCTTGTCGAACGCCTCCTCGACCGACACCGCTGCGGTCGCGCACGCCGCCACGGGATGCACCATCGCGCCGTACCCGCCGACGTAGGACTGCATCACATGAGCGGCGACCACGTTGGGCAGCGCTTCCTGCAACACGTCGTTGGGCCGGTCCTCACCGAGGAGCGAGTCGACGTACATGGCGCGGATCGCGCTGATGCCGCCGATTCCCGTGCCCTGAGTGTTTGCGACATCGGCGGGGTGGACCCAGCGGAGCAGTTCGGCGGGCTCGATGCCGGCGTCGAGAAACGCGTCGATGGTTGCCACCAGATTCCACACGGCCACCCGGTCGAGTGCCGAGATCATGTCGGCCGGAATCCCGTACACCGACGGGTCGAAACCGCTCGGCAGTTGGGCGCCGACCCGGCGCGGCAGGCTGATTCGGCGGGGTACGCGGATCTCGGTGCCGGCTCGCCGTGTGACCAACCACGTTCCGTCGTGACGTTCGACAGCGGCGGTGTTCTCGGGATCGGCGGCGACGAACGCCTCGGCGTCGCCGGCGAGGTCGACGACGAACTCGAGGTCGTGGTCCAGGTAGACCGAAGCGAGCAGCGGAACGGTGTGGTCGACCATGTTGCCGTCGTCCTCCAGGAACCGAATGCCCGAGTTGGACAACAGCCGATCGTGGTAGCGCTCGACGAGATCCTCCTCGGGCACTGCTTCACCTGTCTCGACGTCGTAGAAGCCCGGCCGTGGCTGCTGCTCCCAGCAGATCAGCCCGCAGGTCCACGCAAGCTCTGCGACCCCGGCCGCAGAGAGGCGTCCCTCGACTTCGACCTCGAACCGCGTGCGACTCGACCCGAGTGGGCCGACTTCGCCGAGTCCGACGATCACCACGGTGTCCGCCAGGTCGGCAGTCACCGCCGTCCACGGTTCGTCGCGGTGGGCATCGACGACGGGTGGCGGAGCGAGGGCGGGGATCGTGGCGGGTGTGTCGGGATCGCCGGTGGCCTCGTCGGGCCGGCTGCCCGCAGCGGCGAGTGAGCGGAGATCGAGATCAGCATCCAGCAGGCCGCCCGACAGATCGATGTCGAGCGGAGCGACTGCCGCTGCGTGACGATGCTCCGGAGCGCAGAGCGCAAGCAGACGCTCCGCCATCTCGCCGGGTGACCAGGTCGTGATACCAGCGCGCTCGACGGCGTCGACGAGCGCGTCGTTCGCTCCCATCAAACCGGTGCCACGCACCCAACCGATGACAGCGTGGGCGAACGACGTGTGGACGCCCCACGCCGGTTCGGCGACGGCGCGGCGGACCAGCGCGGTGAAGGCTGCCTTGGCCTCGCCGTAGGGACCATCGCCACCGAATACGCCCCGGTTCGGTGATCCGGGGAGCACGACGTGGAGCCGGTCGCGTCGGCCGGTCGTCGATCGTCCCACCGCGAGTCGCGCGATGAGCCGCTCCACCGAAAGCAGCAGAACCCGGAGGTCGAGTTCTGAGCGCGGACCGACATCGGTCAGGTCGCCGCTCACGGCCGGCGCGGCGAACGGGAACAGGATTGTCGGTGTCATCCCCGGTGATTCAGTGAGCCAATCAGTGAGGTTGTCGACGTCGGCGAACGACGCAAGGTTTGCGGGCGCCAGCCAGAGGCTCGCGCCGAGCGACGCGTGCCGGTGGTAAAGGTCGCGGAAGAACCCGACCCGCTCGTCGTCGAGTCGTGAGCTGGTCACCACCACCGTCGCTCCGCCGGCGAGCAGACGAGCCACGACCGACGCCGCGATGGAGCCGGGACTCGCGCCCGTCACCAGCGCGACGTCATCCGCGAACGTCGGCGCGTTCGAGGTCCCGCGGAGAACGCCCAGCAGGATGTCGGAGACTGCCGGATCATCGACCCGGCCGGCCCACCACTCGGCGTGACTGCGTGCCGCCGGTGCCAGCGGAGCGCGGAGGTGCCCGGCGATGCTGTCGCGCTCTGAATCCGTTGTCGTCGATATCGCCAAGCGGGTCACGTCTTCGCGTTGGCTCGCCCACCGATCGTCGAGGACGAGGGTCGCCGCTCGCGAGAACGCCGGCTCGACTCGGCCGATCCATGACGACCCCAACTCGCGGTCGACGGCTTCAATCGTTGCGTTGTCGAGATCGACGGCAGCGGGGGTGTCGCGGTCGACCAGCATGAGAGCGTCGGGCCGAAGATGCCGGTCGATGGCTCGACCGACATCGGCGAGAACCCCGTCGGGGCCGAGTACGCCGTCGAGCAGGGCAGTCGCGGCGGCCGCGTCAAGTGTTCCTGTCGCCTCCTGAGTTGGCGGCGACACATCGAGCCCACGAGTCGCTGCGACGTGGAGCACAGCCGCGTCGACCAGCGCGTCGAGGTCGACCGGCGATGTCGGCGCAGCCGGAGTCAGCCACCCGAGCTCACCGCCGCGTGCGGCGCCGCCGGTACGGGTTCCCGACGCGACCGTGGCCGCAACATGCAGCGCCCACCCAGGACCCAGAGCCCAATGCGTCGTCACCCGCTCGGCGATCGACGTCGGGCGGGACTTCGCCGGGCCTGTGACGCGGCGAAGCTGCTCGTCGATCGCAACGCGGGTGACCGGACCTGGGTTTCGGTAGGTCCTCGCTCGTCGACCCACCTCCTCGGCGAGCCTGACCACTGGTGCTTCCGCCGCTCCGTCGATGGCACCCAGGCCGAACTCCTCCCCGAGATCCATGAGGAGTTGGTTGCGTCGTGACGAGGCACTGTCGCACAGGCCGTCGACGGTGTCGTCGTCGCCGAGCTGGTCTGGACGAATCTTGGTCCACCACGAGAGGAGGAGCCGGAGCCCGTCGGCCGCGGTCCACGGAATGTCTTCGACGGCCGTCGGGCTAAGAAGCGGGCTCGGTGCAGGGGTGACCGTTGCGGCGAGGGGGTGCTCGGCTGGCCCGTCCTTCCGCGGTTCGGTGTGGACCTCGACGTCGTCGATGATCTCGTCCGCGTCGAGGCCGTAGAGGGAGGCGCGATCGAGATCGATGTTCAGGATGCGAGGAGCCCGCGACGCCGCGGGACGCTGCTGGAGGGTCTGCTTTGCCAAGCCGGTCAGCGTTGGCTGACTGCCGAGACCCACCTCGACGAACTCGTCGATCCCGAGCCCGCTACCACTGTCGAAGAGGAGTTCCTGCGTTTCGATCCATCGGACGGGGCTGGCGAACTGCCACGCCAGGAGCTCGAGCAGGATCACGCGCGCGAGGTCCGGCTCGCGTTGGGCCCAGTCGCTCCAGTCGCGCAGCACGTCGCGGAGGGCGGTGGACGGCACGGTCGCGACGATCTCCTCGACGAAACCGCGGTCCAGCGTGAACAGACGCGGCACCAGGTTGGGTACGTAGCGCCCCACCAGCAACGCCGGGTCGATTCGGGGCGGCAGGATCGCGTCGAGTTTCGAGCGAAAGTCGTCGACACCGTCGCGGAGCACGTCGGAATGGAACGGAACGTCGATTCCCGGGACCAGCACGAACACGCCTTTGCCATTGCGGAGCCGTCGTCGTTCCTCGAGCTCCGCCGCCAGCCGGTCGAGTGCTGCGGTCGTTCCGGCAACGGCGTACTGACGACCCCGGAGGTTGAAGTTGACCACCTGGATGAACGCCCCGTCGGCCGCGATCTGCGCGACAAGATCGAGAAACCCAGCTTCGTCGAGGCCGGCCTCTGACGGCCGTGCCGCCCCCAAGCGGTAGTCGCTCGCTCCCGAGCTGTCGCGGGGGACCAGCCGATGCATCGAGAGGCCGCGGTGGTAGACGAGCTCCACGACGTCCTCGAGATCGATGATCCCCGACACGGCGGCAAGCGCGTTGTACTCACCGACGGAGTGGCCGCAGCACACCGCGTCGGGAACGAACGCGCCCGCCTCGCGCAGTTCGGCGATCTGCGCGGACGCCAGGGTCGCCATCGCAACCTGGGTGAACTGTGTGAGGAACAGGACCCCGTCGGGGTGGCGGAACCGTTGGGGGCCGTCTCCGGCGTCGACAACGATCTCCTCGGGGTTGTCGCGAACCACGTGCACGATCGAGAAGCCGAGGCGATCACGACAGCGGCGGTCGGCTCGGTCCCACACGTCTCGTGCCGCCGCCGAGCGGCCAAGTGCTTCGAGGCCCATTCCGACGCGCTGGATTCCCTGACCGGGGAACGCGTACACCGTCGTCGGTGGTGCGATGACGCCTGTGGCCTGAGCGACCAGCACACCCCCGGAACGGGCGGTGACCTCGACGAGGACGTCGCCCATTCGTCGGCCCGTCCTCACAGCCACGATCTCGACGTCGGCGTCGTACTCCACTGGGGCGAGGAACTGGACCTGCCACTCGCGAAGCCGACGATCTCGCCCGGCGAGAAGCCCCGTGAGTACGGCTTGCATCGCTGCCGATGTCCACATGCCGTGAACGATCGGACGAGCGAAACCGGCGATGCGCGCGATCTCGGGGGAGGAGTGGAGCGGATTGTGGTCTCCGGTCAGCGTTGCTGTTGGGGTCGCAACCGACGGCGACCGCAACGTGCGGCGCGTGAGCGTGCGGCGCTCTGTCCCGACCCCTGAATCGAGAGGTTCAGGCCCGCCGAGAAGTCCACTCCCCATCGCCCCGCGAACGAGGAAGCGCTCTGTCAGCAGCGCCACCAGGTTACCGTCGGGCTCCGTTCGGACCTCGACCCCGACCTCGAGTAGACGGCCCGATGTTGTGTCGACGATTCGGGTCATGCGCGCCGTGGCCTGGAACCCGCCCGCGGTCGCTCCGATCGAGGAGGCATCGATCGACGTGATCGTGTGGTCGAGATGAACGAGATCGTGGAAACGCCCGTCGAGCGGAACGCCTTCGGCGCTGCCGTCGAGCACTGCGAACACCGAGGGCCACACGACTGCTATGAGGGAGTCGGGAAGGGGTGCGGTCGCCCCGAAGTACGCCGCGTGGTCGGCTCGGCGGTCGTGGAGTGAGCCCGACCAGCGGTCGTCGGTGGCGACCTGCAACAGCGTGTCGGACCAGCGGCGCGCCGCGGCCGCCGCCACCAGTACGGCTGAAGCGTCGCCGTCCACCAGCTGGAACTCGACCGTCGCGTTCTCGGTGCCGGCGGCGGCTCGTTCCAGTTGCACTTGCAGAGCGACGCGATCGCGGGTGAGTGGCCGGAGCGTCGCCCGACCGCCGGGAGCATGCCCGACGCCGTGCTCGTCGATCCACCAATCGGTCGCCGGTGCGATGGCAAGTGCGGGGTTCCGGCGCCGCCGGTTCTCCCAGTGCACCGTCGGTTCGCCCAGTAGGACGCCGACTGGGCCGTCTTCCGGAGCTACCTCGCGGCGGCCGCCACCGCGGCGCCTCCGAAGCCCGGGTTGGGACTCGGCGAGGGCGGCCGCGGCCTCGGTCTCGAATCGCGCGAACAGGTCAGCGATCGGTTCGTCGAGTCGATCGATGCCTGCGACCGCTGTTGGACCAGGGATCACCACGACCGCGTCGGCCTCGTAGCGATCATCGTGGGCCTGCCAGAGCGAGTCGGAGCGCCACCATCTCCGCACATCGGCATCGATGACGGGAACGAACGGAACCGGCTTGCCCGGACCACCGCACACGCTGACGAAGAAGCCGACATCGGCGGGGTGCAGGGTGGTTGTAGCGGCGTCGGGGTACCGGTCGCGGAGGTTCGCGAGAGCTGCCCGGGGGTCGTCGACGTCGGCGCGCTCGGGGAATACCGTGACCACCCGACCGTGATCCGGACCGCACAGGCGACCCTCGGCGCGCTGCAGCAGAGAAATGAACCGGTCGCGCCACGACTCGTCGAGCCACGCGCCGTCCTCGTAGCGGCCGTGCCTCCCGATTGCACACAGCTCGGCGAAGCGCTCGAGTACGGCTAGGTACGTCATCGCTCCGACATCGCCGAACCAGGGCTTCGCTGTGCGACCAATCGCCTCGACGATCTCGTCGTGTCGACGACGCACGGTCTCTGCATCGCCGGCGACCTCGTCGAGGAGTCGGCCGGCGCGTGACGCGGAGTTGTCGAGCTCGTGAAGATCGGCGCCGAGTTGTGAACGACCGGATGCGACTCCGTCCCTCGCCGAGCCCGCCTCGATCCAGCTCGCGGTGCCCGTGCACTCTACGAGGAGTCTCTTCACCTGCGGCGAGGTTGTCGCCTCAGCGCACGCCATAGCTGCCGTTCCGATCAGGATGCCGTCGAGGGGCATTGCCCGGCGGCCGTGGCCGAGGGCCCACGTGCCGTCGAGATACGTCGCGGCGACGGCAGGGTCGCCAATGCCCCCGCCGACGCAGACGACCACGTTCGGGCATGCGCGCAGGTCGTGATAGGTGGCGAGAAGGAGATGGTCCAGTTCCTCCCATGAGTGATGCCCACCCGCTCGGCCGCCTTCGATGTGCACCGCGATCGGGCGGGGGGCCACCGCGTTCGCGATCTCGACCACCTGCCCGATCCCTTCAACCGTCCCGGGTTTGAAGGTCACCGTCTCAACACCAAGATCGGTGAGCTGTTCGATGAGTGCTGTGGCCTCGTCGAGCGGAGGGATTCCAGCTGACACGGTGATGCCGCGAATCGGTGCCCCAGCACGGAGCAGGTCGAAGATCACACCGTTGGCGCCGAGGTGGAGATTCCACAGATAGGGGTCGAGGTACAGCGTGTTGACGTGCACCCCGACGCCGGGGTCGAGGAGCTCGGCAAGTTCCCGGAACCGTTCGAGCAGGATCTCGCCGGTGACCTGACCGCCACCGGCGAGTTCGGCCCACACTCCGGCGTTCGCCGCGGCAGCCACGATCGGGGCATCGGATGTGGTCGGGGTCATCCCCGCAAGGACGAACGCCGACTGACCGACGGTGCGGGTGAGGCGCGTCTCGATCAGAACCTTGCCGTCGGCCTCGATCAGTGACGGTGCGAACTCGGCATCGGGGACATCGAGCGTTGGCGCTGCGCCGGGGGTGAACAGCTCCGAAACCCCGCGGTCGGCTCGTGGTGAGCAGAACCCGAGTGGAAGCCCGCGGCAGAGCCGCTGAGCCAGTCGGGCCGCGGTCGGATCAGGGCCGACATCGACGACCCATGTGGCACCGCTGTGAGCAAGTCGCTCAACCGCGCTCGGCCAGTCGAACGGGTCGGAGATCACCGCGGTGATGATTGACGCGAGCAGGTCGTCTCGATCGAGGTGGTTCGCGATGTCGCCCTCCGGGGGTGCCACTCGGATCCCGCACTTCGCCGCCCATTCGAGCGCGAGTCGTGCCGCCGGTGCGAGGGCCGGGTGATGAAAACCCATCGCGATGTCGACCGGCTCGACCCGCGGTGCTGACGTTCGGCGGCCACGTCGGTCGTTGTCGTCAACGAAGGACGCGGACACGACTTCGAGCTGTGCGGGCGGACCGACGATGGCGTGGCGGTCGGGCCCGTTGACGACTCCGATCGCTGCGTCGACCGCGGCGGCGCCGAGGGCGTCGAGGTGTTCGTGTAACGCGGCGCGGCCGATGCCGGTGACCGCGAGCATCGGCCGCCTCCCCGGTTCGGTAGCGACGCCGGCGTGACGGCCGATGCGCGCCGCGGCGACCCCGATGAGGTGGGCGAGGGCGAGCGCGTCAGTCCCGTCGAGCGCTCCTGCCGCCACTGCCGCCGTTAGAAGACCCTGTGAGTGCCCGACGACCGTTGTCGGCGGGGCTGATGTCAGGTCCAGTCCGTTGAGTTGCATGGCCCTGAGCTCGAGGAGTTGCGCGTAGGCGATGTCGGGTACCGACGCCGCCGGATCGAGCCACCTCTCGGCGAGACGCCCGGTGTGCTCGTCGGTGCCACTCAGTCGCGGGTGCCAGTCGTCCTCGGCTGGGTCGGTGGGCCACCAGGCAGCAAGCTCACCGATGACGGGAGCAAGGCGCGCCAACGCGTCGTTCCACAGGCGGTCGGCATCGAGTTCGGCGCCGTGGAGCGATCGCAGCTCCGCGATGCGTGCCCGGTGGGCGTTGCCCTGACCAGCGAACAACAGTGCGTAGGGGGTTCCGGTCGAGAGCTGGTCGGCAAGCGCTGAGCGAAGTCGGCCGCCCGCGAGGTCGATGGTCGTCATGGATGTCGCTCCAAACGGCGCGTGGCGCGCCTGATCCAAACATGAGTGAAGTCTCATGTTCGAAATGCGATTGTTCCATCATGTTTTGGCACGCGCAAAACTGGGCCGGATCGCGAAGCGACCCCGCCGCCCGTTCTGTCCTGCGAGAGCACCACCCGGGTGGTGCTCTCGCAGGACAGAACGAGCCTGGCGGGGCCGGCTCGACTTGGCTGGTGGGTTACTCGGCGGTGGCGACCTCGATGCGGTCCTGCTTCCACTCGCGAGCCGATTCGAGTGCGAGTGACGCCTGGTCGAGCAGTTCGTCGGTGGAGAACGCGTGGGCGGGATAGCAGGCGACGCCTGCCCACATCGTGTGCTGGCCGAAGCGGCTCGTCAGGTTTCGCCGGATCCGCTCGACGGTCCACACCGCGCCGTTCTCCGGCGTGTCCTCCAGGATCAGGGCGAAACACCCGTCGGCCATGCGGCAGGCGGTATCGGCATCACGGAGCGTCTGACGGATCGATCCGGTCACCTTCGTGGCGTCCGCCTCGGGCGATCCCGGCGTTCCCGCTCCCTCGACGACCTCGACCAACGCGACGGCGACGGGGCGCAGGTGACGACGAGCGGACGCGATGCGGGCATCGAGAGCGACCCGGAAGTACGCCTCGCTGAACAGGTTGGTCTCGGGATCGGCCAGCAGGCGCGTGTCGGTCGGGCTCACGGGACGACCAGTCGAGACTGGACCCTCGGTGTCGCTCAGCTTGCGATCGAAGGAGCCGGCCGGAGGCTGGTCGGCGAGGTAGTCGGCGAGGGACTGGCGTGTCACGTCGTGGCTCGACCGCTCCTCGCTGAGGGCGAGTTGCACCGACTCGAGTTCCGTTCGCAACGCCGCAACGTCGGTGTCTGCGGTGCGGGAGCGTTGCTCAGCGTCAAGCGCCGCGGCGGACGCGCCGAGGGCGATGAGACCGGCGATCACGGCGGCGACCCCCGCAGCCAGGCCCAACGCCGCAACATCGGCGACGAGAGCGATGACCCCGGCCACCAGGCCGAGGCATCCGATCACGATTCCGGTCAGTCGTCTGGATCTCACGTCACTCCATCGGCATTCGGCCCGACAAGTGAAGCATTCTTGTGCATCGGCGAGCAGCCCGACGTGAGATCGTCAACTTCAGCCACGGAGCGGTTGTCGTCAACGTTGCCTGGCGCAGTTCATCGCTGCCTCCTGTAGCTCGGCCACGACATCGGGGTCGGCGTCGTCGCCATTCAACCCGACGATCTCGAGCGGCGTGATGTCATCCCGGATTGCGTCGGCGATGCACTCGCCGGTCTTGCGGCCGAGCCCCATCGTCTCGAACTGGGTGGCGATCTGGGCGTAGATGTCGGATTCGTCAGGGTCGCGGGGACAGTCCTGCAACGGCGTGGGCACCGTTCCGCTCACGAGGAACTCCGTCACCTGCTCGGTGACGCACGGCCGCGACAGCGAGGCGCCGTGTCCAGCGCCGCCATAGATCACCGTTGCCGGGTTGCCGAGGGCTGCGACCATCTGATGCGTCCATTCGATGGGCGTTGCCGGGTCGCCCTCGGTTCCCACGACGAGCAGCCGATCGGTCGCTTCGTTGGCCTCGATCCGCAGATTGTTTCCGGTTGGCAGCAGCGTGCAACTGGGCGTGTCCGCAGCGGGATCCGTGTCCATGAATGCCGGGATCGGGCCCGCTAACTCCCGAACCCGCGGCAGGTCGGCGACCTCGAGCGGTCCGTCGGCATCCAGGCAGTTGACCACTCCCTGCGTCTCGAATCCGTTGCCGTAGCTCCCGTCGGGCCGCTTTGACGACTGTTGGCCGGCGAGATCGAGGATGAAGCGAGCGCCCAAGTCGGCGGGCTCCTCGTCGGCCCCAGGTTCGAGGGCTGCGACCGCGTCAGCGAGGGCCATCGCTGTTGACGGGTCGTAGAGCGACGTGATCACCGCAGTCACGAACTTGTCCTTGGTCAGCGGCTCGTCGTCGCCCGCCAGCTCGACGTCGATCGGCGTCGAGTCCAGGTGTTCCGCAACCGAGGAGATACGACCGAGGGTGTCTGGGGCCAAGGGGCACGTCGGGGTCGCGTCGCATTGCTGGACGAACGCATTCATTGCTCGAACGATGCCCTTGACCTGACCACCGGTCTGCTCGACGAGATCGCGGCTCGGGGTCACCGAACCGTCGAGCACCACCGCTCGCACCCGGTCCGGGAACATGGTGGCGTAAGCAGCCGCGATCCGGGTTCCATAGGACAGACCGAGGAAGGTCAGCTGTTCGTCGCCGACCGCCTCGCGGAGACGATCCACATCGCCTGCCACCTGGTCAGTGCCCATGTGGCGGAAGAGCCGGTCGTCGTCCTCGGTGCATCCGTCGGCGATCGAAGCCTCGTGTTCGGCAGCTTCGGCGACCGCTGTCGCCGGATCGTCGGGGGTTTCCTCGTCGACCAGCTCCGCCCGCTCCTCCTGGGTGAGACAGTCCAGCGGCGTGCTCGCTGCGACACCGCGCGGGTCGAACGAGACGATGTCGAAATGGTCTCGAAGGTCTGAGGAGAACGCGAGGCCACTGCTGGCGAGGAACTCCAACCCCGATCCGCCTGGGCCGCCCGGATTGACGATCAGCGAGCCGATCCGGTCGCCGTCGCCGGTTGCAGCGAGGCGCGCGACCGCCAGTTCGATGGTCGGCCCATCCGGCTCGGCGTGGTCCACAGGAACAGCGAGGGTCGCGCACTCCATCCCGTTCTCGCGAGCCGAGCGACGAGTTGCGGCGTCTACTGCGATGTCGACATCGCGGCACGAGCCCCACCGGAGTGAACTCGCACCACGCTCGGTGCTCGACGTTGCCGAAGGCCGGCCGAGGGTGACCTTCCCGGAGGAGGAGCACCCCGCAAGGATGAGGAAGGCGAGGACAGCGGGCAGCAGAGCTGCCGACTGCGGGCGGATAGGGGACGTCATGAGCGCTGACGCTAACCCGGATCTTTCAGTAGGTCGGATGCCCTGACGGGGTCGCGTCCGCGGAAGCGCCCTTCTGGCAAGGGAAACTGTTGGTGTCAAAGCCTCAGCCACCGCCGCCAGAAAGGCACTTCCAAGG
>JAIBBP010000113.1 GCA_019694615.1 Microthrixaceae bacterium
CGTGCGATGGGTCACTTCGTGCAGTGCGACCCAGAGCCGGAACTCCCGCTCGGGGAAGTCGAACCTCCGTTCCAGCGCGGCGATGTTGGGGCCGACGTAGTAGACGATGTCCTGGTCGTCGGGGTCTTCGTCCTCGAGCACCAGCAGGTCGTACTGGCCGAGCACGCGGGTCGACATCCACCCGAGAACGGCGCCCATCTCCGCACCGGCGACTCGCGACGCCACGAAGTTCGCCGGGCCGGCAGGAAGGTGCTCCTCCAGACGATCGGTCAACGGGCGGAGCATCCGCCTGAACGAAGCGATGTTGGCTCGAATCCAGTCGTCACGATCGACCACGCGAGCACGGGCGAGCCCTGCGTCGGATCGCCAGCCGGTGTGGGCTTCGACGAGAGTCTGCGCTTGCGCGGTGAGTTCCTCGAAGTCGCGATGGATCGACGCCGAGGAGCTGGCGGGGGTCGACGAGGAACGCTTGGCGATACCTCTCGCGACCCACTCGGCCGTGGCCCAATCAACGGCGTTGGCCACGGCGAAGTGGCTACTTCCTGGGGTACCGGGCTCGAGTCACCTTGAAGAAGTACATGGCGACCGTACCGACGATCGCCAGGATGGTCGCGGGGGCCAGCAGCGCTGCCAGCCAGAAGTGCCAGACGTGGGCACCTTCGGCGGCTTCGGCGGCGAGGAGGGAGGCGAACGAGAGCATCGCTTTCAGCTTAGGACGCCGGAGGCCGTGCCGTTCAACTCGTCACCGGATCAGGCATTGCCATCGATGGCAGCCTGGATTCGTCGACGCAACTCGTCGGGACACTGGTCCCGGCAGCGGTCGGCGATGATGCGGCGCACCTCGGCCTCGAAATCGAACGCCTCGAGGCACGGCGAGCACTCGAGCAGGTGGCGTTCGATGCGCGCCCGAGCCTCATCGGTGAGCTCCCCGTCTAGGTACTCATAGAGCTCGGCCAGTGCGACATCACAGTTCTCGGACATGGGATCAGCTACCTGTGGTCGAGGTTTCGGACATTCCGGGCTGCGAGCCGTCGGCGGCACCCTCGCGTGAGGAGGCGGCGACAGCGGACGAATCGGGCACGAGGCGTCGCTCCGTCGCGAACTCCCACAACGACTTCTGCAGCGCTTTTCTTCCGCGATGAAGCCGGCTCATCACGGTACCGATCGGGACATCCACGATCTCCGCGATCTCCTTGTAGGAGAACCCCTCGATATCGGCGAGCAGCACCGGGAGACGGAACTTGTCGGGAAGCGCCTCGATGGCCTCCTTGACCTCGCTCTCGGTCAACACGTCCATCAGCTGGTCCTCGGCGCTGCGCCCCAGTTCGCTGGTCTCCACTCCGCCCAATCTCCGGTAGAGGTAGAGATCCTCGACGTCGGCCAGATCGGACTCCTGCGGACGACGCTGCTTGGCGCGATAGGAGTTGATGAATGTGTTGGTGAGGATGCGGTACAACCACGCACGGAGGTTGGTGCCCTCCTCGAAACGGCCGTAGCCGCGATAGGCGCGAAGGAAGGTCTCCTGGACCAGATCCTCGGCGTCGGCGGCGTTACGCGTCATGCGCAATGCGGCGCTGTACAGCGAGTCCATGTGGACCATTGCGTCACGCGTGAAGTTCGCCGGGTCAGCCATCGGGGGCCAGGGTACGCGACCGGCACGACCCGAGAGTGTGAGCGCGGACGGGCACTCCGCCGCGCCTCGCTATGGTTGCGCAGTGACTGCCGCCTATCTGCTCCCCGAGGTCGTGTGCCACACGGTCGCAGAACACGTTGGCGCCGGCCGAGACGGGGCTATCGCGGCAGCCAACCGCCACTCTCCTCGTCGCCTTCTCGACATGGTCCACTCCTCGGGGCTTCGCACCCGTGACCAGGCAGCGGTTGCGCTCGGATCGAAATGGGTCGAACTCGCGACTGCCGACGAGGACGCCGGCAACCGATACCTCATCGCTGACGCCACCGACACCGAGCCCGGCAGCTTCGCCGACCGGGCCCTGCTGCGACAGAACCCGTTGGGGGTCATCGAGGGGATCGTCGTGGCGGCGCGAGTGCTCGGGGTAAGGGAGGCCTTCCTGGCGATTCGGCGATCCTTCGAGACCGAGTACGGGATCGTGACGCGCTCGTTGGCTGAGGCCGAGACTGCCGGCTGGTTGGATCGCGTCAGCATCAAGTGCATCCGCACGTCCGACGACTACCTCGTCGGCGAGCCGTCCGCGCTGCTCGCGACCATCGAGGGCGTCGAAGCGCTCCCCCTTCCCCGAGACCCGGCGATCAACGGGCTCTTCGCCGGCGACGAAACGGCCTCGCGCAATCCGACCACCGTCGAATCGATCGAAACGCTCGTGAACGTCGCTGCCGTTGTCCTCAACGGTTCCGCTTGGTTGCGGGGTATGGGCACACCTGTCTCGCCAGGCAATCTCCTGTGCACGATCACCGGCGACGTGAACCGCCACGGCGTGGTCGAGATGGAGCTCGGCCGTCGGCTCGTCGACGCGATCGAGGAGGGCGGGTGTGGGTTCCTGCCCGCTAGCCCACCGAAGGCAGTACTGAGCGGGGTCAGCTCTCCAGTTCTGACAAGGTCGCGCCTCGCGGCGCCGATGAGTTGGGAGGGCCTCGCCGCGGTCGGCGCGAACCTGGGGCGGGCCGCGTTTCGCGTCTACGGCGAGTCGAGCGACATGTTCGCCGTCGCGCACGAGATCGCCGGGTACCTCTATGTCGAGTCGTGTGGGCTTTGCCCGGCGTGCAAGTTCGGGAGCGGCGAGGTGACCGCCTACCTCGCCCGACTGGTCGCCGGTGTCGGCAGCCGCCGTGACCTCGAAGCCCTGGGGGGTCGTCTCGCGACGGTCACCGACAGCGCGCAATGCGCGCTACCGACCCGCCTCCGCGAGGTCGTCTCCTCGATCATGTGGGCGTTCCCCGGAGACGCCGCGGCAACCGTCGACCGCACCCCGGGAACCGTGCCATCGGTTCTCGAACCGCTCGTCGACATCGTGGACGGCCGCGCCGTCTACGGCGACCGGCAATCGCGCAAACGTGCCGACGGCGTGGTTCAGGACCAGCCGGTCCGTCTCACGCGCTGGTAGCGGCGTCCCGAGGTCAGCGCGGTTGAGGGGTGGGCTCGCCCGAACGCGCGCTCATCCACTCTGCCGGTTCACGGCGCAGCCAGCGTTTGCAGTACGGACACCTCGGCGATCGCCCGGCACACAACCCCGAGCAGTGGCGACACTCGTGTTCCTCAGTGGGCGTCGAATCGGCCATGGGTTCTCCCCCGGTGCGAGTGGTGGTGACTCCAGTGAACGAGGCTCGTCGTCACTCCGCACTGGGTCGTTCGGCCCGAATCAACCGGGTCGTTCGGCCCACATACAGTGGCGGCGGCGATCGAACACGACATTCAGGGGGCAGAGTGATGGCGCACGATCTCGTGGTCACCGGAGGAACCGTCGTCGACGGCACGGGGGCGCCGGCGGTCCGCGCCGATGTCGCGATCGACGGCGATCGAATCGTGGCCGTTGGAGCCGTCGACACGGCGGGAGCCGGCGAAGTGATCGATGCCGACGGCCGGTTCGTCACCCCAGGGTTCGTCGACCTTCACTCCCACCTCGACGCGCAGGTGGGTTGGGATCCACTCATGAGCTCGTCGTGCTGGCACGGCGTGACCTCGGTGGTGATGGGCAATTGCGGGATGACCTTCGCTCCACTCCGTCCCGGGCACGCCGAGACCCTCGCCAACATGATGGAGTCCGTCGAAGACATCCCCGCCGCCGCGATCCTGCAGGGACTGGACTGGAACTGGGAGACGTACGGTCAGTACCTCGACGCCGTCGACGCCATGCCAAAGGGCATCAACTGCGCCGGCTACGTCGGAGACGTCGCGGTCCGCACGTACGTCTGCGGTGACGCAGCGTGCGACGACGATTTCGTTGCGACGCCCGACCAGCTCGAGGAGATGTCGCGGCTGGTCGAGGAAGGGCTTCGCGCTGGAGCCGTCGGCTACTCAATCTCCCGCAGCCTCAGCCACCGGGTGCCCGACGGACGGTGGGTGCCCGGAACTTGGTCGGATCCCGAGGAGTTCTTCGCGATCGCTGAGCCGCTCGGCCGCCTCGGCCGCGGAGTCCTCGATTGCGCGCCCCGCTACAACGAGGTAGACGGGTCGACCACCCGGGTCGACGAGGAGATGGAGTGGATCGCCGAGTTGAGCCGGCGCACCGGTCGACCGTTCACCTTCAACCTCGCCCAGATGCAGTCGCTCGGTGATCACTACCGGCGAGTCGTCGAGCTGTCGTCCGCAGCCAACGCGACCGGGGCGCAGCTCCGACCGCAGACGACGCCACGCTCGATCGGCATCTTGTTCAGTCTCGCTGCGAACACGTTGATCGATTCGTTGCCGTCGTTCGGGCCGCTTCGCGACCTCGACGCTGCCGGGCGGCTCGCCGGGATTCGGGATCCAGCGGTTCGGGCCCGGCTCATTGCGGAGGGCAACGCCCAGGCCAGCGACACCTTCGGACGGATGTTCCTGATGGAGCCCGAACGCGGGGCGGTCTACCGGTACGACGGCGACGACTCGATCGCAGCGCGAGCCGCGGCACAGGGCGTCTCACCGGTCGAGTGGTATCTCGACGCCCTCGACCGCACCGACGGCGCGGCGATCGCCAACTGGCCAGTCCTCAACCAGGACTTCGACGCAATCGCCGAACTGATGCAGTCGCCGGTGACCGTGATGGGGCTCGCCGACGCGGGAGCTCACGCGACGCAAATCATGGACGCCAGCCAGCCGACGTTCTTCCTCAGCCACTGGGTGCGTGACGAGGGTCTCTTCGGTATCGAGGAAGGCGTTCGACGACTCACGTCAGACACCGCTTCACTCATCGGGTTGACCGATCGAGGCGTGATCCGACCCGGTGCGTATGCGGACATCAACGTCGTCGACGTCGATGGAATGTCCCTCTCGCTCCCCGAGATCGTCCATGACTTCCCCGGGGGATCCCCGCGGTTCATCCAGCGCGCGACCGGCATCGATCACACCATCGTGAACGGCCGGCACTTCATGGACCACGGCCGGCACACGGGAACGCTGGCTGGTCGACTTCTCCGCTCGACCTAAGGCGATCGCAAGAACTCGCGTTCGATCGCCGACAACGGGTGGGCGCGCGCCCCGCGCCGACTGTTAGGTTCCCCCCAAGCCTGGGGAGGTGATCTGTGTGGAAGCGTCACCGCGGTCCGCGCCGTCGAGGAGCTCGTCGTCGTCGATCCAGTCGCATCAGCGCCGACCGTCGACTCCGGCACCCATCGATTCGTCGCTCGCCGCGTCCTTCCCACAGTCCACCGACAAAACACATGACGTGATGCAACGCCTGCCTCATCCGCCTTCCCATCCGTGCCGTCGTCGACGTTCGCCGTTGAAGCGCGTAGGTCTCGCCTCGTGACCGTGACCGACCTGGGGGCTGTGCAGGGAGAGCGAGCGGAGTCGGTCTCGCGCGTTCTCGCCGCGCTGTCGAGCGTGGGCGACAAACTGACCCAGAACGAACTCCGCGGGGTGCTCGCCTCGGAGGGTCACTCCATGGTCGACGTTCCCGAAGTGGGCTTGTTCCTTGCGCTGATGGGCACAACCCTGACCGGAGACTCCGCGACCGCTGCGGCGCCGGAAGACCACGCGACGAACACGGCGCCGGGCGACGACGAGACACTGGTCATCGACCTCCGCGCGGACGCCGCCGACCCCCGGGGGACCGCGATCAACGAGAGCCGCAAGCGGCTTCGGCTCCGTCGACGGTTGGCGTCGATCGTCCGTCCAGCTCCTGCTCACGAGACCGGGCACACACCGATTCCGGACCCCTTCTCGTTGAACGCAACGCTCCGCGACCTGCTCGGCACGCCTCTGAGTCTCGCCCTCAGCCCAGCCGGGCTGCCTGGCACGGCCACCCCGGAGCCTTACCTGCCCCAAGCGGTCGCTAGGAGCTCCACACGCCTGAACGCGTACCTACGGTCCGCACTGGCGGTCCCGATCGTTCTGCGAATGCCGCCGGGCGACGCGCCGTCGAACGCGACGCTCGACCCGTGGTGGCATCCCACGACCGTGCGCCAGCTCACTGAACTGGCCGGATTCCTCGACTCCCTGTTCGCGCTCCCGACCGACGCACCGGTGGCAGTTTCGCGCCTCGCCGGGGCGAGCAACGGCGCAGTCCCCGACCCGTACTGGCCCCGCCACCTGGTTCGCGCCGGCCGCGCTTCGGATCGCTCGACTCCTCGCTCGTCGGATGTCCTCGAGGCCGACCTCGCAGCGAGGCTGGCCGATGTGAGCCTCGTCGGCGAGGCTGATGTCGAGGACTCCGCGGCGGAGATGGAGATCTCGCTCTCGCAGCTCGTGCGCAGGGAGTCACTCGACCGCCTGGGCCGGGTCTACCCGGCCACCCTGGCGTCCTTCCTCGTCCGCCACGCGCGACTCCACCATGGGCCCGCCGACTTCGACGCGGCGATGCCGATCGGCGCTCTCCGACGTTCCAACCCCCTCGGCCTCGCCTTCTCCGAGGCGCTGGTCCGCCTCGGCAAACCGGTGTTCCGCGAAGTCGAGCAACGCGACGTCTTCGACCACAGGGTCCGCTATCTCCGACGGATGCAACTACACGTCGGCGTCGTCGACGACGTGGTCGATGCCGTGGTCGAGGAGGTTCGAGCATCGTTCGTCGCCGGAGCAACGACCGGCCGTGAGGTTGCCGCCGACTGGCTTGCGGCGCGGGGCGCAGTCCACGCGGCGATCGGCGACGGCGCCTACCGACTCCTGACCCACACCGACCATGGAGCATCGATGCTCGAGGCCCTCGTCGACCTCGTCCGCGAGCCGTCAGGGACAACGCCCGAGCCTCTGACCGAGCACCTCGCGGCGGTTGTGCGTCGAAGCGCAAGCGACGCCGACCACACCGCCGGTTGGGACGCGTCGGCGCGACCTCGAATCCGCCGTTCAGCCCACCCGGCCGGCGGCCCGGTCGTGGAACTCCCACCGATCGCCGTGCGTTGGCATCTGAACGGCGAACTCCTCACCTACGGGTCTCCCGCCCACAACAAGGTCGTCGACCTTCCGCTGTCACGGAGCGGCAAGTGGGCGATCACCGTGGGTACGTCGCGCCGGTCGTCGCCGCTCGATGTGGTGGTCCAGTCCGCTGCGACGGATCGGATCGTTCTGGTGTTCGACGAGCACGACCGTCACCATCCGCACCCCCTTCCACTCGGTGGCACGACGGCCCGGGTGATCTCGCCCGTTGGCGGCAGCGTCACCGGCGAGGTCAGCCGTGTCCACCTCACGGGCCGCTGGAGCGGCTTCGAGGAGATCGAGGTCGACATCAGCGGTCTCGATCACCTCGAGGTCACCCACCGCGGACGTGCACCGCTCGCGATCCCCGTCGACCACAACATGCGCTGCCACCTCGTCGCCCCCGCCGCGGGATCCGTCGATCCGTGGCCCAGCCTGGTGTTCAGAGGACATGTTCCGGCGTCCGCCGAGATCTCCGTCTCCGTTGCCGGTCACCACAGGGCCACGACCCTCACCGAATCGTCACCGCCTCGGACGATCAGGGGGATCGCGCTCGGTCCCCTGCTCCACGATCTCGCCGGTGTCCTCGACGGGCCTTCGGCCGCGCACCTCACGCTGACGGTGAGCCATGCCGGTTTCGAACCGAGTGTCGCGAACATCGACCTTTCGGTCGACAACGGAGCCGACGTTCAAGCCTGGGCGTCCGATCCAGTCGCAGCAGCGCGAGCCACGACCTGGAATGACGTGCGTGATCGAGACCGATGGGAAACTGCGACGGGGTGGCGCCCACCGACCGACGGACCCGCTGCGGCGCTCGGCGATCTGGTTCGCCCGCTTCTCTCGGCGCTTGATGGGGGTCACGACGCCGAGCAAGCGCCGACAGGCGGACTCCTCGACGTCACCTCATGGCGCGACGCGCTCGCGTCGGCCGACCTGCCCGACGAATGGATTGACCGCAATCGCCGGCCGCTGTGGCGCTGGGCCACCGCTCACCCGGCACTGCGGAACCTCGAACCGATCTGGAACCGCTTCCACGGCTCCTCCACATCGCGGGCAGGACTGCTCGTTGTCACCGCTGCCATGCTCGCGGAGATCGACGGTCCGCACCGTGCCGAGGCAACGGCGCGGTTGGATGCTGCAGCGGAGGCGGCGCCAAAGTTGACCTCGCTCGCATCGATCTTCGCGATCGCCTACGTGCGGGTTCAGCAGGAGTTTCCTCCGTCGCGATTCCAGCCGATCGCGTTCCGTTGACCGCCGGCGGTCAGCCGGCGACGGGGGCAGTCAACGCCGTGGCCACGACGCGAGCTCCTGCTTCGACCAGCGGCACCCCTTCGGCCAGCGACCCCCATCGGTCGGAGAGCACGGCGATCGAGTAGCCGCCACCGGTGGGATCGGACACGTAGCCGACCGAGTTCACCCGCCAGCCGCAGCACTTCGAGCCGGCGAACCCGTTCTTGTGGCCGACCACCCAACCCGTGGGAACTCCCGCTCGAACTCCCCAGCGCTGCGCCGGGGTGATGTCCTGCAAGTGGGCCCAGGCGAGCGCCCTGGAGATGCCATCGAGGGGACTGGGCCCCTGCGCGAGCGCTGCCATGAACCGCGCCTGGTCCTCAGCGGTGGTGGTGGTGAGACCCCACGTCTGTGCGACCTCATCGGTCGAATGGAGACCGAGCTCCGCGCCCCAACGTTCCATCGCTCGCTCCCCGCCGAGCGACACCCACAACGCGCTCGCCGATGCGTCGTCAGAACGGCTGATCATCGGTCCCAAACGAGCCGATTCCGTCGCGTTGGGTCGCCGGCCGGCACGCTGGGCGCGGAGCAGGGTCGCCGCCATGATCTCAACCTTCACCACGGACGCGGTCGTCATTCGTTGACCCGGCCGCAGGTGGTACCAGCAGCCGGTCCGGTCGTCGTAGGCGGCGATCGTGAGGTGGTGTCGCTCCGCCCCGAACGAGTCGAGCACGGCAACCACCTCGGGGGTGAAGGGGTCGGGGCGGCAGGCGCCGGTCGGCGAGCCGGCGGGCGGCGGCAGGCAGGCTCCGAGAAGGACCGTCGAGAGCAGGACGATCCGGGCGCGCAGGACACGGTGAGCCATCGAGCAACACGATGCCACGGTCGAACTCGTGGCCGATGGATCAGCCCGACGGAGGCTCAGTCGAGCGGCGATCTCGGGAGATACGCGGCGGCCGCCGTGAGCATCACCCGAACCCGGGTTCCCGCGCCCAGATTCTCGACGTCCTGAGCTGATCGACCAGTGCCGAGGTCAACGCGTTCGCCGGCCACGTCGACCGACAGCCACAAGGTATCGGTGTCGGGTCGGGCGTCGAGAACCTCGACACCACCCGATGCGTCGACGGTCACGTCGACCTGCCAGGGTCGCAGTACGAGCACACCGCTCGGGATATCGCTGACATACCCCACGGCGTCGAGGGGAAGTTCGCCGAACGAACACACCAGCGACGCGCCGCAGCGTTGTGCCGGCACGAGCGCCGCGGTGCCCGCCGCGAGGGCCGCTCGAAGGTCGGTCGGTCGTCCGTAGAGGTCGCTCGGCTCGCCCACCTGGACAAGCCGGCCCGCGTCGAGGAACGCGACCCGATCGGCGGTGCGGAACGCCTCCGACGCGTCGTGGGTGATGAGCAGCGCCGTCGCTCCGGCCGCCCGCAGCGCGGTCGCGACCTGATCGCTGACCGTGCGCCGGAGCGACGCGTCGAGCCCCGAGTACGGCTCATCGAGCACCACGAGTCTCGGTTCGGGCGCCAGCGCCCGGGCCACGGCGACGCGTTGCCGTTGCCCTCCGGACAGCTCGTGGGGCCTGCGCTGCTCGAATCCGGCCAGCCCGACGAGGTCGAGACATTCCTCGACCCGCCTCGCACGTTCGCCCCCACGGGCGAGTCCGAACCCGACGTTGGCGGCGACCGACAGGTGGGGGAACAGCGCTCCTTCCTGTGGCACCACGCCGACCCCACGACGTTCGGGTGCGACGAATCGACCGTCTCCGGCAACCCGATCCCCGTCGAGGCAGACCACCCCCTCCTCGGGAACGATGAAACCCGCCACAATCCGCCCGATGGTCGTCTTCCCGCTTCCGGACTCCCCCATGAGGGCGACCATCTCACCGGGAGCGATGGACAGGTCGATGCCGTTGAGTACCAGCGTCGAACCGAACGAGTGGCGGATTGCGCTCAGCGAGAGTCGTGGCGTCACACAACCTCCCGACGATCCACCGAGCCACGCCCGACCTGCGCGGCGACGAGCGCCGGAAAGACCGAGAACGCGATCAGCGTCAGTGCGTACGGCGCGACGGACGCGTGATCCGACACCCCCGCCCAGACCCACAGACGCGTCGACAGCGTGTCGGTCCCCGCGGGCCGCAGGAGGAGCAGGCTCGGCAACTCCTTCGCGGTGGTCAGAGCGATGACGGCCGCGGTCGCGGCGATGGTGGGAAGGACGGCGGGGAGCGTCACCTGTGCGAACACCCGAGCACGCGACCGGCCGCAGGCCCGCCCGACGTCAGTGAGCGACTGGGGCTGCTGTTCGAACGCGGCGCGAAGACCGCCGACCGCGAGTGACAAGGTGAGGGCGACCAGGGCGAGGACAACAAGGGGCCAGTGCTGGTAGATCGGTCGAAGGACTCGGACGCCCACGTACACGAACGACAATGCGACCACGATGCCGGGCAGGCTGTGCGCGAGCATGATGGCCCGTTCCGCGCCGAGGCCGACACGAGTCCCGAAGCGGGCAACCAGCCAGGCGAGTGGAACCGCGAGGGCCACCGTGGTAATTGCGACGACCAAGCCGAGGAGCAGTGTCGTGCCGAGTGCGCCGAGGAACTCCGCGAGCTCGACTTCGTTACCTCCCTGGGACCACCAGTAGAGGTAGGACATGACCGGGAACGCAACCGAGACGGCGGCCAGAACGCCCAGTCCCGCGGTAGCGACCCATCGCCATCGACCCAGCGTCACCTTGGTGGCTGGCCGGACGACCGCTGCTCCGACGCTTGCTTCGGTGGAGCGGCCGCGCACCACGCCTTCCAACAGGACGAAGACCGTCGACAACACAACGAGCGCCCCCGCGAGCACGGCGGCGCGGCTGGGGTCGAAACCGGCCCGATACGCACCGAGGATCGCCCAGGTGAATACGGGCACCCGCATGATGGCCGGCGCCCCGAAGTCCGCGAGCACATACAGCGACGCCAGAAGCATTCCCGCGGCGACGCCTCGGCGCGCCTGCGGGAGGGTCAATCGGAGGAACACTTCGCGAGGTCCCTTCCCGAGCGAACGGGCGACTTCCTCCTGGGTGCTGTCGAGGCCGCGGAAGATCGCTGCCACGTACAGGTGGATGATTGGAACCGTCGAGAAGGCCAGCACGGCCACCGCACCCCAGAACGAGGCGACCTGTGGCCACCACGACACCCATGCGTAGGCCGCGACGTAGGATGGGACGGCGAGCGGCATCACGACAACCACGTGCCACGCGGTGCTGGCGGGGAGATCAGATCGTTCGACCAACCACGCGGTTGTCGTGCCGACGAGACCCGCGAGGGTTCCGACGATCACTGCCAGTCCGAGGCTTCGGAGAGCGAGGCGCGCCATCGCGGACCGAAACAGGATCTCGGAGACACGGCCCCATCCGGCGTCACCGATCTGCATCGACAGGTAGACCAACGGCACCACAGCGAGCGCTGTTGCGCCCACCGCGGCGACTGTCGCCGACCGCGGCGCGGCGAGCGATGCCGGCTTCACGCGTCAGCGCTGCAGCAGTCCGACTTCGGCGAGCAGCTCCTGCGTCGCCTCGATCGAATCGAGCTGGGCGAGATCGACTTTCGGGGGATCGAGCTCGGTCAGCGGCGGAATGTCGGGAGCAGCATCGATCCCGGTGACCAGCGGGTACTCGAACGTCGTCGTGGCGAAGTACTCCTGGCTCTTCCTGCTCAAGAGGAAGTCGACGAATCTGGCCGCTCCCTCCGGGTTGTCGGACGACTTGAGGATCCCGACGCCTGCAACGTTGATCAGACCTCCTGGGTCGTTACCCCGCAGGAACTGGTTCTTGGCGACAACCTTGGCGGCGCCGACCTCGGCGATCTTCTCGTAGAGGTAGTAGTGGTTGACGAGACCGAGCTGGATGTCTCCCGCGTCGACGGCGTCGCGTACGGCGACGTTGTTCTCGTACGCCTTGGGTTCGAGCGCAGCGAACCTCTCCAGCCACTCCTTCGCGGCGTGTTCGCCGCGAAGGACGCGGAGGCCGGTGACGAAGGACTGGAACGACGCGTTCGACGGTGCGAATCCGATCTCGCCACGCCAACGATCCTCGAGGACGCCGTCGATCCCCGTCGGCGGATCGGACACAAGCGCCGAGTTGTACAAGATGACCCGCGACCTCCCGCTCGTACCCACCCAGGTGTCGTCCGCAGCTCTGAACTGCTCGGGGACGGCCGATACCACCGAGCTGTCGAGCTTCGAGAGGAGGCCGGCCTTGGACATCGCACCGAGGGCGCCCCCATCCTGTGAGAAGAACACGTCGGCTGGGGACGCGTCGCCTTCGGTGATGAGCTGCGCCGCCAGCTCACCGCTGTCGCCACCACGGAACTCGACCTCGATGCCCGTGTCCTTTGTGAACTGCTCGATCAGATCGCCGACCAGGGCCTCACTGCGACCGGAGTACACCGTGATGGTTGCCCGATCGGTGCCGGAGTTGGCGTCCTCCCCACCACATGAGGCGAGCGATGCGACCGCTCCGAGGAGCAGGGCAGCGGCCCGCTTCCGGCGCGAGCGAGGTGTACAGGTCGACATGCCAGTGCCTTTCGCATCGAACCGGGAGCCTGTTAAGGAAGCCTTATACCCGGCCTCCGGAATCTACCCGGGCCGACCGTCCCCATCCAGCTACGAGCAACGTCTCGGGTGCCGGGAAGGTGGCCTACTGCCGCGGCCAGCGCCGGCCAAAGCTGACGGACGATCTGGATGTGAGCCGCCTGCTGAGCCCGAGACGAGAATCCGACCGATCAGAGCGGGGGATCCCCCGCGACCGGGCGCCGCAGCCTGTGGGCGCCGTGGTCGGCGGGGTCGAGAGGCGGTTCAGCCATGAAGATCACGGTATGACGGAAGGGTGACACCGTCACTGCGCGCGTCGCCTGTCGGGAGTGGACGCTTCTGTGGCTACGCAACTGCAGGCGGCTGGTTCCCGTTCGGACCCATACTCCGGGATCGAGGCGCCACCGCGAGCCGCTCGCCATGCAGAGATCGTCGATTCGGTGCCAGCTCCTCAGGGTCGACGCCGCTCGACAGGAAGTCCATGAGGGCGGCTAGCTCGGAAGTGGCGAGCGAACCGATCTCGCCGGCGACCACCGATTGGATCGCACCCATCAACTGGGTCGGTGCGGGGTCCCCGATGACGCGAGCACTCGCCAGCATCGCCCGGAGCCGAGACGAGTAGTGGTCGGAGGCCAGGAGGTGGAGGAGCGCCTCTCGGACCTGCGTCGGCGTCATCTCGACGTTGATCATGTCGGCCGCTGGTGCGACGGCGGTCGAGTTCGCGGTAGGTGCCCGTTCGACGACGGTGCCTGGGTCCGACCGGTCGCTTTGAGTTGCCGTCGGTGCGGCACCTGAGCGGATCCGCTCGCCGATGACCCCGATTCTCTGCCGTGCGGCCGGGGCCACGACGTCTCGGAACAGCGGGATGACGACGCTCCTGATCACCTCCGACAGCAGGTCGGTGAGTGCCTCGGCCAAACGTTGTTCTGCCGGGGACAGCCCGCGTGGCGGCACGGTCTCCGACGGGGCTTCGTGCAGCGAAGACATGCACAGGTCAGCCTCCGAGGCCGGGATCGACTCGGGTGGGCCGAGGAGCTCGTTCGTGCCGTCGGCGTAAAGGAGCTCGCGTTGGGCGCCCTCCGTATCGCGCGAGTCCGGCCGATGGGTTCCGGCTGGGGTTCGGACGAAGCGGAGCTCCCAGTTGTCGTCGGCGGCCGTGGGACGGGCCCGCTTGTCGCCAGCCACGTCAGCCCTCGCCATTCGCGCCGACCGCCGGGGACTCCGCAGTCGTGAGACCTGGAGGGTCACTCGACGTACCCGCGTCGGAATCGCCGACCTCCTCAACGGAGGCGGTTGGGGTGGTGGCCGGACCGTCATCGGCGGAGCCGAGCCAGTCCGAGTCCTGCCGCGAGATGAGCCGGGCGTTCTTGTACGCCATTGCAAGGGTCAGGACCGTGTAGGCGCGGTACTTGTTCTCGACCTTGTCCACGACGAGTGCAAGGTCGGTGTGGTCCGCGTCCATGAGACACAGCGGCAGAAGCAGCTGGATGCGGCCTGAGCCTCGACCGGTTGCCCCGAAGTAGTACTGCGGGACCGCGGTCTTCCAGTTCATCTGCGCGCGTTTCCCTGCTTCGCGGATTGCCGCGTCGAGCAGGAGGCGACGATGGTGCGCGTTGCTCTGGAGCTCGGCCGGGAACCGCTCGGCGTTGTCGTCCAGGATGTGATCGAGATTCGCAACGAGCTCGAGGTCGGGGTCGTAGATCAACTCGTCCGGCCGGTCGAAGTACCGGGCTGCCTTGACGTCAACGTTCGCGAACGGTCGCATCTTGTAGTCCGCCGGAAGTGCCCACTCCCGGAGGATCCACGGCTGCTTGTCGGGGTTCTGGTTCGCCTCGAGGCACGCGTAGATCGGCTCGTAGTGCGCTGTGAACAGCCCGGTGTTGAAGCAGGCGACGTCCTTGCCCTGCTGATCGGTCGAGTACGCGATCTTGTCTTCCTCGACCAGGCGCTTGAAGGTGAAGCGCAGGTAGCTGCTCAAGATCGGGAGACGACCTGTCGGTGACTTCGGGTCGTCCCACTCCTCGTCGAGTGCCTTCTCTGCGAGTTCGCCGAGCTTGAGGATGAAATCAGGCGGCACCCACGCGAACTGCAGCAGGTCGGACTGATCGCTGGGCGCGGGCAGTGAAACGGTCATCAAGTACTCCTTTGTCAGGGTTGTTCCGATAGATCACGCCGGAAGCCGGCGGCCTCCCCATCCGAGTCGATGCTCGTCTGGGCAGAAGGAACTTTCTAGGGGAACGCCCCACAGAGAGTCAAGAGGCTCTTCGTCGATCGATGGTGGGTCAGCGCCGTTGGTCGCAGAGTGCGCCGAACCACACCAGCGGTTCGCGGCGTGAACTCGGCAGCGGTTCACCGCGCAACGGGCGAGCAGCACTGACGTGAGTTCGGGTTGATGCACGCGGCGGCACTGCGAGAAGTCCGGGAGCGGTGCACAACCCGCTCACCGACGATCGCCCGGATCAGATCCTCTGGGGCGAGGCGCGGCGTCATCCTGCTCTCGCCGCCTGGCAGCGGGCTCTACTACCCGACCTCTCCACCCCGTCCCTCACGGGCAAGAGGTTCAGCCGGCCCGAGCAGTCGATGCGACGACACGCGGCGGGTGCGACGTCGCCGCCCCGGGGCGCGCGGACCGCGGCGAGCGCAGGGCGGAGCGGGCTGGGCCCGGGCGCGGCCTGCACGTCGGACACAGCTCGCAGCTGGCCGACGGTTCGTTCACGTGGTGGGGCAGTGCCAGCTGCGACAGATAGGGGTCAGCCACCTCGGGGACCGTCCCCGCCGCCTCCTCGCCGTCACGGGTCTCGTCATCGTCCGCGCCTGGGGATTCGCCTCGACGCCGGACCGTGGGTGTGGGGCGCTCGAAGGCGCTCCCACAGTCCCAGCTGGCCCTAGCGGGGAATCCCCCGCCTGCTGAGCCCGAGAGGAGAATCGAACTCCTGACCTATTCATTACGAGTGAATTGCTCTGCCGTCTGAGCTACCCGGGCTGGGGTGATGCACTCTACCAGCGGAGCTCGGGCTTGAAGCCACCCGGTTCAGCACACCGCCACGAACTGGAAGCCCCGATTGCGGAGCCCCTGGATGATCCACGGCAACGCCAGGATCGTCTGGGTACGGTCGCCGCCTCCGTCGTGGAACAGGATCACCTGCCGATCCTTGGCCCCGTTCACCACACGGACCACCATCGAGGTCCATGACGGTTTGTGCCAGTCGAGCGTGTCGAGCGACCACATGGCCGTCGCGGCACCACGCTGGGCGACCATATCGAGGACCTCCTGGTCGTACTCGGCGTAAGGCGGCCGAAAACACTTGATCGTGCCGGCCCCGAACGCCTCATTGAGTCGGTCGACCGAACCCAACACCTCCTGCTGCTTCTGTGGCAGCGCGACCTCGGGAAGGTGAGGGTGGTTGTCGGTGTGCGAACCGATCCGCATCCCGGCCAACAGCATCTGGCGAACGAGATCCTGGCGGGCCAACGCCTGCTTGCCGATCACGAAGAACGTCGCCTGGACGCCCATGAATCGCAGGATGTCCACGATCTGTTGGGTGTACTGCGAGGGACCGTCGTCGAAAGTCAAAGCGACGAACGCGCCCTTGCCATCGAGACTGTGATCCTCCTGAAGGTTCTCGAACATCGAGCCGGGCTGGGGGACACCGAGGCCGATCCAAGCGGCCGGGGGGCGGACGACCTCGCCGGGGACTCCGCCGCCAGGGTTACCCGGAGCGCTGAGAACGGTCGGCGGGACGGGTGGTGCCGTATCCACGGGTGCTCGCGGTGCCGGCGCGACAGTCGTCGTCGCTGAGGTGGTCGTCGAGGTGGTAGTCGGCGTGGTCGTCGACGTTACGGCGGCGCCCTTGGAGATCGCACCGAGGTTCCCGCCACAGGCCCCCGCAACGAAGGCGCAGAGAACGACACCACACGCGAAGCCTCGTCCAGCTCTCGAAAACCGATGGCTCCTCCGCAACATCGGCGACACCCTATGCCCCGGTCCCGTGGCGGCTGTAGCGGCACAGATCTCGCCGAGACCGGCCGGTCCGAAACTCGTGCGACGCGAGACGACGGCTCTGGCAGGCTCGCGAGAACCGCTGGCGCATGCCCGGCGGTCGGGGGAAGGCATCACCCATGGCAGCGACATCTCAACCGGCGATCGAAGCGCGGGCCCTCGTCAAGGTGTTCGGGGAGACCCGAGCGGTCGACGGCCTCGACCTCACGATCCCCGCCGGTGGTGTCTACGGCATTCTCGGTCCCAACGGTGCCGGCAAGACCACGCTGATTCGCATCCTTGCGACGCTCACCCGCCCCGACGGAGGGTCGGCGACAGTCCTGGGACACGATGTCCTCGCTGAACCCGACACCGTCCGCTCCAAAGTGAGCCTCACCGGACAGTTCGCGTCGGTCGATGAGGACCTCACGGGAATGGAGAACCTCCGGCTGCTCGCGAAGCTCCTCGGATACCGCGGCCGTGCTGTCTCCGCTCGCGCCGCCGAACTGCTGTCCGCGTTCGGCCTCAGCGACGCTGCCGACAAGCAGGTCAAGCACTACTCCGGTGGCATGCGACGCCGGATCGACATCGCCGCCAGCATCGTCGTCACGCCTGACGTGCTGTTTCTCGACGAACCCACTACCGGCCTCGACCCTCGCAGCCGCAACCAGGTCTGGGACATCGTGCGGGCACTGGTCGCCTCGGGTACGACGGTGCTGCTCACCACGCAGTATCTCGAGGAAGCCGACCAGCTCGCCGGCCGCATCGCAGTGATCGACCACGGCAAAGTCATCGCCGAGGGGACCCCCGGCGAGCTGAAGGCGTCCGTGGGTGCGGGCGCACTGCATGTCCGCGTATCCCAGCCGGACCGTCGCAACGAAGCCCAGTCGATCCTCAACGACCACCTGGGCGTTGCGGTCACCCTGGAATCGGATCCTGCTGCGCTCTCGGCTCGCGTCGACGACGCCGAACGGGTCGCCGCGGGACTCGCCGCGCTGACGCACTCGGGGATCGGTGTCGAGACCTACGCGTTCGGTCAGCCGACGCTTGACGAGGTCTTCCTCGCCCTCACCGGCCGTCACGCCGAGAGCGAGCCAGAACCCGATGCCGGAACCGATTCGGTCGACGGGGTCATGCAGAAGGAGGACGTCCGATGAGCGACACCCTCGCACCCGACCAGACACCAGCCGACATCGACTCGATTCTCGCGGCGCTTCAGTCCGGCGAACGACCGAAGCGGCCGAGCCTGATCTCGGCGTCGATCACCCAGGGGTGGCGAGCCCTGCTGAAGATCAAGCACGTTCCCGAGCAGCTGTTCGACGTCACGATCTTCCCGATCATGATGACGCTGATGTTCACCTACCTCTTCGGTGGGGCGTTGGCCGGCTCCACGAAGGAGTACCTCCAGTTCTTCCTGCCCGGCATCCTGGTGCAGTCGATCGTGTTCATCACGATGTACACCGGGGTCGGACTCAACGTCGATCACGAGAAGGGTGTGTTCGACCGGTTCAGGTCCCTGCCGATCTGGCACCCGTCGGCGATCGTCGGGCCGCTACTCGGCGACGCCGTTCGATACTCGATCGCGTCGACCGTGATCGTCGTGCTGGGCCTCATCCTCGGGTTCCGCCCAGACGGTGGCGTGGTCGGGGTCGTTGGCGGCGTGGTGCTGCTGTTGGTCTTTGCGTTCAGCCTCTCGTGGATCTGGACGTTGTTCGGCCTCATCCTTCGCACGGAGAAGTCGGTGATGGGCGTCAGCATGATGCTGTTGTTTCCCCTCACCTTCGCCAGCAACATCTTCGTGAGCCCGACGACGATGCCCGGCTGGCTGGAGGCGTTCGTCAAGGTCAATCCGATCAGTTGGCTGGTCACGTCTGTGCGCGGCCTCATGCACGGCAACGCCGACGGCGCTGACATCGTCAAGACCCTCGTTGCAAGCGCCGTTCTCGTGGCGATATTCGCTCCCCTCACCATGAGGGCATACCGGAGGAAGTAGGCCCACGTCTGGGTACCGTGGACCCGGTGATGCCTCACCGAGTGGACCCACATGTCGACGCTCACGATCGCACGGGTCGGCTCACTGCGGCCATACTGCGCGAGCCGCAACTCCGTATCGTGCAACAAGCACCCAAGGCCGACTTCTGCGTTACAGACGCCGGGGTGACGGTGTGGTTCGACGGCACCAAGTCACGCTGGCAGACCGTGACGGCACTCCTCGTCGCTCTCGCCGGCGGAGTCGCTCTCGTGTGGTTGAAGGGGAACCCCGCGCCGACAAGCGAACCGTCTCCGTCCTCCTTCGCACCGGGCGTGCTCGTCGCCGGATTGGTGCTGGTCGCTATCGGCGCCTGGGGGGTCCACCATCTCCGCTCCAACCGGGAGGTCATCACCCGCGTCAACGTCGACGGCCATCAGATCCGCGTCTCCCGCGATCAGGGTGGGGTTCAACAGGTGGAGGCCACCGATCTGGGTGCGGTGACCCGGATTCGGTTCGCCGAGATCCACTCCGAGTACGGCACGACCTACGGCGCCGACCTGCTTATTGAGGACGAGTTGAGCGGTTCGTCCGTCGTCGGACTACCCCGGGCTTCCGGCTCGCTCGTGGTCATCCGCGCGATCAGCTGGTTCCGCCCCGAGATCCCGATCGACGTGGTTGCGGTGCAACACCTCCACCGTCGCAACCTCACGACCCGCGACTGGGTCGCTGGGTTCTGCGCGGCCGTCGGCCTCTGCGGGCCGATGGTTCTTCTCATCGCTGTGGTGCAGATGCTCGGCGTCGACTGAACGACAGCGCGCCGGACACCGGCCGCTCAGTTGACTCAGCTGACGACGAACCAGGCGGGCCGCGCCGCTTCACAGGCCGCCACGAACGCCGGAATCAGATCCGCCCGGTCGTCGTCGAGCTCGACCTCGCACTTGAGGTACTTGTCGGCGCCATCGTCCCACCGGAGCACCAGGGCTACCGCTTCGTCGGCAGTCGACGTGAGGACCACGCCCTCCGAGCCGGCGATCGGCAGCTCCCGGGCTGACGGGTGCGCCGCCATCCACGAGCTGAGGTAGCCGTCGGTACCTCGGAGTCTGGTCTCCCAGTCGTTTGCTTCACACACGCCGTCACACCCCGCGCCGATGTCGATCGAGGTGAAGAGTCCCGAACTCGAACCCGACGGAGGGGTGAACGACGTGTCGAAGTTCGTCTCTGCCTCCCAACCAACGGGGACCACGACCGAGGCCACGTACTCGCCGTCCTCCTCCAGATCAGTCGATCGCACCTCGAACTCGATCCCGCTGCCTGACGGCAGGGCAGCGTTGGCGCTCGACACGTCGGCGCGTCGAACCTCGGCGGGGTCGACGGTGGTCGTGGGACCTCCACCCCCGCCCCCGATTCCGACCATCAGCGCCCCAAGCAACATCTGGGCGAGCGCCCCGTCGATGTTGCAGCGCTCCTCGCTGTATGCGCCGAGGCCCAGCAGCGTTCCGAACGCCTCGTCGCTCGCTCCCGGATCGTCCGACGCCGCCAAGGACTCCAGGGAACGAAGCGCGTCGTGATGCTCCGCCGGCGCGACCTCCAGCAACCGTTCGAGTTCGTCCTGACTGGTGAGACCCGATTCACCGTCACCCGATCCCGAAGCGAAGCCCTCTGCCAACAACGCGCAGTACTCGTCGTCAGCGTCGGCCGCGCCGACGACCGCCGCCTCTGCCATGCCGGCGATAGCAGTCAACCCCTCACTCTCACCGCACTCCGCTTCGACGAACTCGGCAAGCTCACCCAACTGCTCCCCGGTCGCCTTCGCGGTGAGAAGACGGGTCAGCTCCTTGTTCAGCTCCTCGGCTTCGTTGTTGTCCATCTCGTCGAGAGAGGCGATCACGGCCTCGAGGGTGACCATGGCCTCGTCGAAGCGATCAGGGAGGGCCGCACGAAGCTCGTCACTCGGGCCATCGGAGTTCTCGAACTCGTCGCAGAGCGCGTTGTCGAAGTCGTTACTGTCGAGGCGGGTTGAGGTCGCGGCGGACTTCGCTGTCACCTTCCCGTCATCACTGCCACCGCATCCCGACACCACGAGCGATCCCGTCAACAACGCGACAGGCGCGACGAGAACCCGGACAACGCTGCTTCGGGGAGGCATCGGGCGCATGACCGCACGATACCGGTGAGACTGGCTATTGCTGCGATTGCAGGGGGTTCTTGACGCCACCGCATAGTCGCGAGCCAGCTTCGGCAGGTCCTACCGTCCCGGCATCGCCGGCAAGGACGCGAACAGCGACTGCAACGCGAGTTCCTCGTTCGGGTTGTACTGGAGGTTGTCGGTCAGTTCGCCAACAAGGCGGGCGGCCTCGACGAAATCGTCGGGGTGGTCGACCGCACGCTCGCGGTACGCGTCCATCAGAGCGGCGAGACCGGCGCGCAGCTCGTCCGTGCGGATACGGCGCCGCTCGCGGTTGTGCCGCGCTTCGACGTCTTTCAGAACCGCTTTGCGGAGCCCGGACCGCTCAGCCTGCTCGGTGAGCTCGGCCAACTCGGCCTCCTGCAACACGCCGAGTGGGGCGAGCACCTCATCGGCGCGCGCCATCACCTCACTTGCGGCGCGAGCGACGGCCGCGCCCGACCCGTCGAGCCGATCAGGGAGCGTGAACCAGAAGTTGCGTCGATCGATGACCTGCTGGTCCGTCGCGAGCAGGCGAGCTCGGCTGAGGTCTCCCCCGGCGCTGACGGCCGATGCGGCAGCGACGTCGGCAGCGACGCCGTCCGCACGAAGTCGGGCCTCGATCACCGCTGCACTCAGGTGAGGAAACTCGAACCGCACGCACCGCGACGCGATCGTGACGAGGTCCGGGGTCACCTCATCTGCCAGGACCACGAACACCGTGCCGTCGGGCGGCTCCTCGATCGACTTCAACAGGATCGGCGCAGCGGTCGTCACAAGGTGGAATTCCGTCAACACCAGGACCTGAACGTCGCCCTCGGGTGGGCGCATGTGCGCTTGACGCACAATCTCGCGGGCCTGGGGAGCAAGGATCGAGGCTCCGACCCGCTCGACCACGATGATGGACGGATGGTGGCCCGTGGACGCGAGCCTCCGATGCCGAACCGCCTCGTCGGGTGCTGCACCCCGACTCACGATGTCGGCGGCAAACGCACGCGCAGCGGCCATCGTCCCCACGCCAGGCGGGCCTACGAAGAGGTAGGCGTGCGTCGGGTCGGCAGTAGCTGCTCGGAGTCGCGACACGATCTCGTCCTGCCCGACCACCTCGGCCCAGAGATCGACGTCATCGCCGCTCGTCATTCGCCCTCCTCGACTCCAACGACCTCGATGCCAACGCGGCTGCGACAAGGATCATCAACCCGGCCAGCCACAGCGTCACCCGTACCCCAGGGAGGCCGTACTCCACGCCGAACCAACGAACGCCCGGCGCACCGAACCGGGTGCGATCCCCGATCCAACGCCGCATCAGCGGATCGACGAGCGATGAGATCGTCGGGCCGAGCACCATGGCGCCGAGCACGGCGAGCCGCACCAGGGTCAGAAAGGTGTTGAACGTACGACCCCGCATGTCATCCTCGGTGTTCTCCTGAAGGAGCGTGTAGCCGAGGACATACACCGAACCCGCGCTCAAACCGAGGCCGAAGACGCCGATCGCCTGCAACCAGAACGTCGACATGAACACGCCGAAGAGGATTGACGCTCCCCCGAAGAAGAGCGCCCCACAGAACACCCTGGCCTTCGGAATCCTCTGCTGTAACGCCGTCAGCAGCGCGACACCGGCCGCCACGCCGCAACCGAGGGCTGTGATGTACA